>CATJIO010000091.1 GCA_949740725.1 uncultured Lachnospiraceae bacterium
GGATGTAGGCCCTGTCTTTTAGGGCCTTACGCACCGCTGCGCTTTCGGCGGAGCGAGAGCGGGGTGACGCCTTGATCCTGCCTGCCATGGGCGTTACCCCCTGCCAACTTGCGCCTGCACCTTAAGCCAGCCAGCGACTCTCTAGGCCTTCACGACAAACAAAAGACTCAACTAAACATCAATATTTATACCGCTTAGCAAATCATACAAATTTTCGTTGACACCAAAGGTCTATCGTGATAGACTATAAACCATAGAAGGACGATTCAAATAGACCTTAGGAGGTAGACATATGGAGGAGCGGAAACTATTTGACGGGGAGTATCGCCTGATGAAGATGGTTTGGGAACATGAGCCAGTGCGCTCGATGGAGCTGGCCAGGCTGTGTTTGGAGGATATGGGATGGAAGAAATCCACCTGTTTCACTGTGCTGAAAAAGCTGGCGGCGCGGGGGTTTTTAATTAATAACCATGCAGTGGTCACCTCTCTGGTGAAAGAGGAAGAGGTACAAAAGAGGGAGAGCCAGGCGATTGTGGATAAAAACTTTTCCGGCTCCCTTCCGGCCTTTGTGACAGCCTTTTTGGCGGAGCGGAAGCTGACGAAGAAGGAGGCGGAGGAGCTCAGGACAATGATTGAAAAGGCGGTGGAGTGATGGAACGGATGCTGATCAGTATTCTGAATATGGGTTTTGCGGCAAGCGGGACAGCTCTGGTGGTGATGGTTCTGCGGCGGCTGTTAAAGAAGCTTCCCAGGGGTTACGTGTATGGTCTGTGGCTGGTGGTACTGTTCCGGTTCTTGTGCCCGGTAACCTTTGCGGCGCCTATGAGCCTTCTCCCAGTAAACCCCACGCCGATTCAGCAGGAAATCGTGTATGATGAGAAGCCGGAGATACAGACCGGAGTGCTCTGGGTGGATCGGGCGGTCAATGATACAGTGATGGAAGCGCTGATTCCGGAGGATGCTGCCCAGTCAGTCAATCCAATCCAGATTGTGCTGGCAGCAGGGGCAGTGATCTGGGCGATTGGAGTGCTGGGATTGGCGCTGTATTATCTGCTGTCCTATATTCGGCTGAAGAAAAAAACTTCTACTGCTGTCCGTGCGGATGCAATTATGGCAGAGGGCATGAGCGGGGAAGGCGGAAGCGTTTCCAGGGAGGGGGCTTATAGGAAAATTCCGATTTATGTTTTGGATCAGTTTAAAGGGGCATTTACCATGGGGATATTCCGGCCGGTGATCTATCTGCCTGGAAATTTAGGAGACCGAGAGGCAAGAATGATCCTTGAGCATGAGCTGGTTCATATCCGAAGGAAGGACAGTCTGGTGAAGGGACTGTGGCTGGCGGCAGTGGTGCTCCACTGGTTTCAACCTATGGCGTGGCTGAGCTTTCGGATGATGTGTATGGATATGGAAATGTCCTGCGATGAGCAGGTGCTGAAGGAGAGGGGCAGGAGGGAAAAGGCCTGGTATTCAGAGTTACTGCTGAGAGAGGCAGAGGAGGGGAGGCTCGGGCTTCATCCTCTGGCATTTGGGAAGCCCCCGGTATATCAACGGATCCGGCGCATTCTCTCTTATCACAGACCGGGGAAACTGGCCCGGGCAGCCGGGGGGATGATTCTGGCCGGTGCGGCCATAGGCCTGATAGTGAACCCGGGGAAAGGGGAAGTGGAATCCCCGCTGCATCCGGACATGGAGACGAATACTTCAGAAACCCCTGTGACGATCATCGGCGGAGCGGATGGGCCTACTAGCATTTTCATCGCCGGAAAGCTTGAGGGAGAGGAGTCCCAGGGGGAGGGGGAAGTGATTCGGCAGGAGAGTCCGGATGCGGACTGGTTGGCTTCAGTAGAGCTGGACTGGGATGGACGCAATTCCCTGATCCTGGATGTGGCAGGGGAGGATATGCTGATTTTTCACGGGGATTTTGGACTGTTTGCCTTTGGGAAGGATTCCTATGGGCGCTGGAAGCAGCAAATGTTCCTTTCAGACCAGGAGAGCAGCAAGATATTTTTAGAAGGCCTGAAGGCTTCAGGAGTGCTGGAGGATGGCGGCTCCCTGGGGCGTGAAGATCGCCTGATAGGAAAGGGAGGCGCCTCCTTCAGGGCTTTAGATTTTGACGCAGTTAAGAGGAGGGACGGGACAGTGGCCGTCCTGGGGGCCGCTGAGGAGGATGTGGGAAAAGGCCATTTGATTAATCTGTGGTATGGATATTATGATCCCAAGGAGCAGGTGATGACTCAGGCATATTTATTCCTGGGGGATGGGAAAGAGACGGTGAATGGGGAGGGGCAGGTGGGGGAGTGCCGCTATCTCTTTTCACGGGAAGGCTGTCCCTACTATCTGCGGACACCCAGACAGCTCCTGCCCTTTGAAGAGGGGATGTTTGCCGGGAGCGGGGGCACTGGCCAAGGGGAGGAGCAGAATTACCAGCTTCCTTATGGACGTCTGGCATTGATGCGGGATAAAGACGGGAAGGAAGAGCTTTTAGACGATCTGGTATGCGCGAATGCCAGGGAACAGCAGAAGGTGGTGCTGACGGAGGAACGTCTGGTGTATACAGCAGCCTTTGAAAAAAGCGGGGTAAGTGTAAAAACACCGGGGCTGGTGAGCATTCTCTACGATGGGACGGATCGCCGCACTTCCGATATTCCGTATCAGGTCTATAATGGTTTATCCTATGACGATGGATGGCTTTACTTTGAAGGCTGGACCAATGACCAGACATTTCCCAGACCCTTGATCCGGGTGAAGCCGGATTTTACCCAACAGGAGAAGCTAGGGGAGCTGGAGGGAAGCCTGATCGCGGTTCGGGATCAGGGTATCTGCTGGGAAATGGACTGGGAAGAGGGCCGGGTCATGACGGAGGATGTCCGCCGCCTCGGTGAAGGTTGGGTGGCGCTGGAAGAGACCGAGAAGGGGCGGGAACAAAGCTATGAGCTCCAGGAGATGGAAAATGGCCAGCTCAAGGTGACTGTCTGGCCTTCGGGAGAAGTATATTATATCCCTCTTTACTTTTCCTCGCACACTTGAAAAATGTAAAACTTTAAGTAGTAGGAGGATTCTTCCCCGGACCATAAGATCGGGTGATCGGCGGCTTGCGTCCGGTATTCTACCTGGCGTAGCCGTTTGTGGACGCCGGCAGCTGCCTCGCGGATAGTCTTGTGAAACCGCTCCGGCTCCATAAAGTGAGAGCAGGAGCAGGTAGCCAGATAGCCCCCGTCCTTTACCAGCTTCATGCCACGGAGATTGATTTCACGGTAGCCCTTCACAGCGCTTTTAACCGAATTTCGTGACTTGGTGAAGGCGGGAGGATCCAGGATAACCACATCAAATCGTTCCCCTGCCGCCTCCAGCTGGGGCAAAAGCTGGAATACATCGGCACATTGGAAAGAAACCCGATCTTCTAAGTGATTTAACCGGGCATTTTCCCGAGCCTGATCGATAGCGAGCTGGGAGGCGTCCACCCCAAGAACTGATGCGGCCCCAGCGATTCCGGCATTTAGCCCAAAGGAACCGGTGTGGGTAAAGCAGTCCAGCACCCGCTTCCCGGGACAAAGCCGCTGGATCGCCAGACGGTTGTACTTCTGATCTAAGAAGAATCCGGTTTTCTGTCCTTCCTGAACATCTACCAGATAGCGGACTCCATTTTCTATAATTTCTACCTTAGTATCAAAGGGATCTCCGATAAAACCCTTGAAGGGCTTCATGCCTTCCTGAAAACGTACCTTGGCGTCACTGCGCTCATAGATTCCACGGATGGAAATCTTGTCTTCTTCCAATACCTTTTTCAGCTTTTCCAGGATCACGGGCTTCCACCGATCGATGCCCAGGGCCAGAGATTCCACCACCAATACATCGGAAAATTTATCAACCACAATGCCGGGGAGAAAATCCGCTTCACCAAATATGAGGCGGCAACAGGAAATATCCGTTACAGCTTTCCGATATTCCCAGGCATTTCTCACGCGCATCTCAATAAATGCTTCATCGACGATGGCATCCTTTTTCCGGGTCATCATGCGGATGGCTATGGTAGAGTTCAGATTAATAAATCCCTGGCCCAGGGGATAGCCGTCGAAATCTTCCACTGTGACCATATCCCCATTTTGATAAGCGCCGGAGATCTGGTCGATCTCATTATCATAAATCCAGGCGCCGCCTGCCTTTAGGGAACGCCCGGAACCTTTTTTGATCCGAACAGCTGCGTATTTAGAGACAGCAGTTTTCATAACCCATACCCTCCTTAGAGTTTTGTGTGTATTATACCACAGAAGAAGGAGGGAATGCTACCGTTTTATAAAGGGATTGAAACCTGGGCGGATTCGGTGGTATAATACAAGCCAGAATGATTACCTTTAATGGCGATTCTTCAGAGGCGTTCCTTGAAGTTGAGTGAGTGTTGCAAGGAGCATGGAGGCGGCAAAAGGAGAGGGAGAGAACATGGGAAGAATATTTAGTGATGTGGTGGAACAGGCGCTCCAGAATATTTATTATGATGTATCCACTGGGCGAGGAAAGGAGAATTTTCAGCGACTGGAGCAGGCATCGGCTGCTGGGGATGGCGACGCCAGCTGTATTTTAGCCCGTTGCCTGTGCGGCTATCAGTATGTCTGGGATGGGCATGGTTTTCCAGAGGATGGAAGGCGGGCGACAGCTCTGCTACATAAGTCAGTGGATCAGGGCAGCGCCATTGGGGTGATGGTGTCTCTGCGCAGCGGGGATCTAAAGCCATATATGGAGAAGAGGATGACGTTTTCCAGCTTATCAGAGGCCTTTGAGATAGTTTTGGAAAAGGCGGAAATGGGAGATGCTTTCTGTCAGTATACTGTGGGAAATTCTTATTTCTGGTGGGACTTTCTGCGGATCCAGGAGAAGAGCCGGGATTCCTTTTCCAGTGATGCAGCATTTAAGGCTTATTTAAAAGAGAATATTTCCAAGTGCGAGGAGTGGTTCTGGAAGGCATTTAGAGGCGGGATGTATTTTGGAGGAAATAATCTGAATCAGTTTTATTTAAAAGGAGACGAGGATATCATCCCGCCCAGGCCGGAGAAGGCAGCGGGGATCTTTAAGCTGGGAGCAGAGCTGGGGTATCCCAATCACCAATATGTTTATGCCAAGGATTTGCAAAAGCTGGGAAAAAAGGAAGAGGCGCTCCAGTGGTTTAAGCGGTCAGCGGAGTGTGGGGAGAAGGATAGCTGGTATTATGTGGGCGTAGCCTATGCCGATGGACAAGGTGTGCCGAAGGATGAGAGCTACGGAGCGCTGTGTTTTGAAAAGGGACTCTTTAGCGGCAATTCCATCGGCTGCTGTAATCGATTAGGCGCCATGTATTTTGATGGAAGGGGCGTGGAGCGGAATGTGGAAAAGGGGATTGAGCTGATTCAGAAAGCCTTTGATCAGGGAAACCGGTGGGGGCTGGTTTATCTGGGCAGGGCATACCTCTTTGGTCTGGGAGTCCCGAAGGATTACGGGAAGGCGAAGGAATTTTTGGAACAGATGAAAGGGGAGAATCATGAGAAGGACTATATGCTGGGCTTGATCTATGCCCAGGGCTTAGGCGTCCCGGAGGACATAAAGAAGGGGGTGGAATACTTAAAGAAGGCGCAGGACAGGGAGGATGCCAGGGAGGAATTGGCGAAATATAAAAAGACGCTGTTTGGAAAATGGGTGCGTCGGTAAAGGGATAATGAGGTAAGACCATGACCATTAATGAGATTGCAAAATTAGCAGAGGTTTCCAGGGCGACGGTATCACGCTATTTGAACCAGGGCTATGTCAGCGGTGAAAAAAGGGAACGGATTCGGAAGGTAATCGAGGAGACCGGTTATCAGCCCTCATCCCAGGCCCAGATGCTGCGGACTAGGAAGACCCGGCTGATCGGGGTAATTATCCCCAAGATCGACTCCCACACCATCAGCCGGATGGTGGGGGGGATCAGCACTGTGCTATCCAGAGGCGGATACCAGCTCCTTCTGGCGAATACAGAGAACAATGAGCAGGAGGAGCTGAAATACCTGAAGCTGTTTCGGGAAAACCATGTGGACGGTGTGATTTTATCTGGAACGATTTTCACAAAGAAGCATCTCCAGGTACTGAAGGATTATCAGGTGCCGGTGGTGATTTTGGGTCAGTATCTCTCTGGATATTCCTGTGTGTACCAGGATGACTACCGGGCAGCCAAGGAGCTGGCAGAGCGGATGTTGGAGAAAACAAACCGGCTGTGCTATGCAGGGGTGACCCTCCAGGATGAAGCAGTGGGGCGGGGCCGGTTGCAAGGTTTTTTGGATGCCTGCCAGGATGCGGGGAGGATCTGCGAGGAAAATCAGATTGCCCAGGCCTCCTTCCAAGTGGAGTCGGGAATGGCTGCGGCCAGGACACTTTTAAAGGCAAATCCGGATTTGGATGGGATTCTTTGCGCTACCGATGATATTGCGGTGGGTGCGATCCTGTATTTAAAGCAGCAGGGAAAGCGGATCCCAGAGGATGTGAGAGTGGCAGGCTTTGGAGATACTCAGGTGGCCCAGATCGTGGAGCCTAATCTGACCACAGTCCATTTTTACTATAAAACAAGCGGAGAGGAAGCGGCCAATTTGCTGCTTGATCTTCTGGAGGGAGAGGCGACAGTATACCGGGAATTGAAAATGGGGTATCGGATTGTGGAGCGAGGATCTTCTTTGTAGGATGTGCTCAAAAATTTATGTTTAAATTAGCGATTCTGCCGATTTACAAGAACGGCAGAATTGTTTATTATATCAGCATGAGAACGATATCATAAAATATAGAGTGTAGTAGACGGAGATAGATAGGAGATAGAGAAAGGAAAGGTGGAAAGTGATGAGGAAAGAAGAAAAGAAAAGTCAGAAAAATCCAGCTAAAGGGAAGAATGGAATGGAAGCGAAAGGAAGCGGGGAGGAAGAAGGAAGAGGAGAAAAGACCCAAAAGATAGAAACACCAGAGAAAAACATTGAGACATTGGAAAAAGAGAAGGCGCTGGAAAAAGAGAAAACCTCGGAAAAACAAAAATCAACAGCAAACCGGAAAGAGGCGGAACCAAAGGCGGATGAAGATATGGAACAGTATATACAGCGTTTGAACCGCCATCTGGATGAATTAAAATGGCTCTATATGGAATTATATGATAACGATTCCATGTTTTTTGAGTTGTGTGAAAACATGCGGCTATTTTATCAGCAGCGGAAGGATGAGCTTAAAGCGCTGGATAAAAATCGGGAGCAGAGGCCAGATTGGTATAAGCAGAATGACATGCTGGGCATGATGTTTTACATTGACAACTTTGCCGGAAATATGAAAGGCGTGCAGGAAAAGCTTAGCTATCTGGAGGAGAGCAATGTAAACTATATTCACCTCATGCCGTTCCTGGATACACCCAAGGGCCGTTCAGATGGGGGATATGCAGTATCAGATTTCCGTAAGGTGCAGGAAAAGCTGGGCTCTATGGAGGTTCTGGGGAATCTGACCGCTGTCTGTCACCAGAAGGGGATCAATGTGTGCATGGACTTTGTGATGAATCACACCTCAGAGGATCACGAGTGGGCGAAGCGGGCCCGCCAGGGAGAGGGCGAGTACATGAGCCGCTACTTCTTCTTTGACAATGATGCTATCCCACAGCAGTATGAGCGGACGGTGCCTCAGGTATTCCCTACAACCGCGCCAGGAAACTTTACCTG
The DNA here is from genome assembly GCA_949740725.1 of uncultured Lachnospiraceae bacterium. Classification (GTDB taxonomy): domain Bacteria; phylum Bacillota; class Clostridia; order Lachnospirales; family Lachnospiraceae; genus Caccovicinus. The sequence continues at coordinate 7,686 of CATJIO010000091.1, forward strand.
GCTCCCGGAGATTGGTCATTATGTACTGACCACATTTTATCCCTATCAATGGGACTTAAATTACCGCAATCCAAGAGTGTTTAATGAGATGATGTATAATTTCCTTTTCCTGGCGAATCAGGGAATCGACATTATCCGCATTGATGCAGTGCCTTATATCTGGAAGGAGTTAAATACTGCCTGCAGGAATTTGCCTCAGGTACACACCATTGTCCGCATGATGCGGATGATCGGCGAGATCGTGTGCCCCGGCATCTTGCTCTTGGGAGAGGTGGTGATGGAGCCGGAAAAGGTAGTGCCTTACTTTGGCACAGTGGAAAAGCCGGAATGCCATATGCTTTACAATGTTACCACCATGGCGACCACCTGGCATACGGTGGCTACTAGAGATGTGAGATTGCTGAAGCAGCAGCTGGATATTGTGAATGGTCTTCCCAAGGACTATCTTTTCTTAAACTATCTGCGCTGCCATGATGACATTGGCTGGGGATTGGATTACCCATCTCTTCGCCAGGAGGGGATCGATGAGCGTGCCCACAAGAAATATCTCAATGATTATTTCCAGGGCTATACCGAGGGCAGTTGTAGCCGAGGCGAACTTTATAATGCGGATCCCATTACCGGAGACGCCAGATTCTGCGGGACCACTGCTTCTATGTGCGGGGTGGAGAAGGCTGGATTTGAGCAGGATGAGGCAGAGATGGAGCGGGCTGTCCGCAAGGACATTATGCTTCACGCATACATGTTTATGCAGTCAGGTATTCCTGTGCTTTACAGTGGAGATGAGATTGGCCAGGTGAATGATTATACCTACAAAGAGGACTGGGAAAAGGCGCCGGATTCCCGTTACATCCATCGTGGCCCGATGAACTGGGAGCTGGCGGCGCGAAAGGACGACCTTACCACAGTTGAAGGAAAGATTTTTCAAAGATTAAATCGGCTGGAGCAAATTCGCAAGGAGGAAAAGGTATTTGTGTCCACTGCTGATACCTGGACTATTGATACCTGGGAGCCATCGGTGCTGTGCATTGGCCGCTTCTATGACGGGGAAAAGCTGATTGGGCTTTTCAATTTCAGTGAGTTTGACAAGACCGCCTGGATTAACGAGGAGGATGGAGAATATATTGATCTGATTTCTGGTGAACGGATGGAGGCAAAGGGAGTGAATATCCCCGCTTTCGGATTTTATTACCTGAAGAAGGAGCAATAGATTGTATCATGGAGAGGAAGATTATTTTCTTAGACATCGATGGGACCTTAACGGAACCAGGGAGTAATGTGCCGCCGGCTTCTGCCTTAAAGGCAGTGGGCAGAGCTCAGGAGAAGGGACATAAGGTATTTTTGTGTTCCGGGCGGAATTACGCTATGCTGTCGCCTCTGCTGGCTTATGGCTTTGATGGGGTGGTTGCCAGCTCCGGAGGCTATATCCTCTGCGGAGACCAGGTGATTTACGACTGCCCTATGACGGAACAGCAGAAGGAAAAAGTGTTAAAGGTGCTGAAGGCGAATCATGTTTACTGCACCATCGAATGTCTGGATGGAACCTATACAGATGAGGCCTTTAAAGAATTTTTAAAGGCAAACGGGGAGAGCAGGGGAAACAGCGAGCTTCTCCGCTGGCGGGAACAACTGGAGGGAGCCTTAAATATCCTTCCTATGGCGGCCTATGAAGGGCAGCCGGTCTACAAAGTGGTGATCATGTGCCAGTCGAGGGAACAGCTTAAGGAGCCGGAAAGGTTGCTTGGGGACGAGTTTCATCTGTCAATTCAGGACGCAGATTCTTTCGGGATAGTAAACGGAGAGATTGTGAATAAACAGTTTGACAAAGGAAAAGGCGTAAAGCGGGTCTGCCAAAGTCTTGGGATCAGTATGGAGCATGCCATCGGCTTTGGCGACAGCATGAATGATATTGAGATGATGCAGGAGGTTTCCGTGGGCGTGTGTATGGAGAATGGAAGCGAATTGTTGAAGGGGATTGCAGACCGAATTTGTCCGCCAGTGGAACAGGATGGACTGTTTCGCGGGTTTGAGGAGCTGGGACTTTTATAGTTTTTGGCAGGAAAATGGTTAAGGCGGCAGGTGGTCACGAGACTGCCTGCTGTTTTGTCACTGTATATGAGAACGATACCAGTATTATGCACAAATATATAACTTGAGATTTGGGTAAAGTGTCAATTTACAAAGGAATACTGCTAATATATAATGAGCTTAATAAGAGAGAACGATTTCATATAAAGGAGAAGATGAGCTATGGCGATGGACTACGGGCGATGTGCAAAAGAAATCTACGAGACCTTGGGCGGACGAGAAAATCTGGTAAGTGCAGCCCACTGTGCCACCAGGCTGCGCCTGGTAACTGTTGACAACAGTAAAATTGACAAGAAGAAGCTAGAGGATATTGACGGAGTAAAGGGCGTGTTTATAAATAACGGACAGCTTCAGTTGATTATCGGCACTGGTACAGTAAATAAGGTGTATGAGGAATTCCTGAACGTTAGTGGGATGACCGCGGCGACCAAGGAAGAGGTAAAGGCAGTAGCGGCGGCAAAGCAGCCGGTATTTAAACGGATGATTAAGGCGTTGGGGGATGTGTTTGTGCCGATTTTGCCGGCAATCGTAGCCTCTGGGTTAATGATGGGACTGGTGGAGGCCTTGGGAAAGGCCCTTCCTGCCTTCGCAGCCAGCGATTGGTACGGGATTTTGGATTTGCTGGCGAACACTGCCTTTGTCTTTCTCCCGGTACTGATTGCCGTGTCAGCGGCCAGGGTATTTGGCGGGAATATCTTTTTGGGTGCGGTCATCGGAATGATTATGATTCACCCTAACCTGGTGAATGCCTGGTCTGTGGGCGGCATGGCTCCATCAGAGATTCCAGTGTGGCATCTCTTGGGATTTTCCATCCGGCAGGTGGGGTATCAGGGGCATGTGATTCCGGTGATAATCGCTGTCTGGCTGATGAGCCAGTTGGAGCGGTGGCTGCACAAGCATGTGCCGGAGATGATTGATTTATTTGTAACTCCACTTTGTACGGTATTGCTGACCGCGTTTTTGACCCTGGGGTTGATTGGACCAGTTTTCTCTACGGCGGAGAACTATGTATTATCCTTTGCCCAGTGGATTATCACTGTGGGGCACGGCATCGGCGCCATGATTATGGGGGCTCTGTATCCGCTGACTGTGGTCTGCGGGATCCATCATATGTATAATGTGATTGAGGCTGGCTTGTTGTCTGCAGAGGGCGGACTGAATATCTGGATGCCTATCGCATCAGCGGCGAATTTTGCCCAGGGGGCGGCCTGTTTGGCGGTGGGCTTAAAGGCAAGGAATCAAAAGACAAAAGCAGTGGCAATTCCCTCTTCTCTCTCTGCTGCGCTGGGGATTACCGAGCCGGCAATCTTCGGCGTCAATTTACGGTTCGTAAAACCTCTGGCCTGCGGTATGGCTGGTGGTGCGGTGGGAGCGCTTTTGGGTTCGATCTTCCATATCGGCGCTACATCTTATGGGGTGACCGGCATCCCAGGTTTTCTGATTACCATGGATTATACTATGCAGTATGGGATCATTCTGGCGGTTTCCTTCCTGACTTCCTTTATCCTTACCTGGGCAGTGTGGAAGGAAGAAGGGGATGAGCCGGCAAAGACCTCTGAAATGTCAGAGGGGGTTGAGACATCTTCCCAGGAGATGACGGAAACATTGCCGGAACAGATCCAGGAAAAGACATTATACGCTCCTGTAAAGGGGAATGTAATCGCAAGGGATCAGATTCCTGATGAGACGTTTGCCTCCGGCGTGCTGGGGGATGGGGTAGGGATTGAGCCGGAGGAGGGCCTGGTAGTGGCTCCCTGCGACGGCGAGATCGCATCGCTGACGGACAGCTGCCATGCCATTGGTATTATAGGGGCCGGAGGAATGGAGATTCTCATTCACGTGGGAATTGACACGGTGAACATGCAGGGAGATGGTTTTGAACTGTTGGTATCCATGGGGGAGAAGGTGAAGACAGGGCAGAAGCTTCTGCGTTTTGACATGGAGAAGATTAAAGGGGCGGGATACTGTGCTACTACCGCGGTGTTGGTGGCAAATAGCTTTATGTTCCCTGAATTTCATGTGGAAAAGACGGGAAAGACCGAACTGATGGAAAAATTGATTTCTGCTGAGTAATTTGCCTGTCCTAATGTCTGGGAGACCTCTGTGAGGGCAGAGGCAGACTGGGAATATGATTAGGGAAGTATTGAAAACGGGAAGCATTTAGCTTCCCGTTTTTGCCCGTGGAAAATCGAGGGATCCATTGGCGAATGTCCGCCTGGGGTATGGCAGCCAGTCCACATCATGGAAGGACATCTGCCGTCAGACCGTAGTTTAAAGCAGCATGGGCATCTACCAGTCCTCCGGATACCATTTTCCCTGTCAGGCTTTCCAGAGGCCTGGCGGTGGAGAGGAGGGCGGTTTTAATATCGGAAAGAGACAGGTCGGTACGGCAGGAATAAACCATGGCGGCAACTCCGGTTACCATGGGGGCAGCCATGGAGGTTCCGCTCATAAAGGCATAGTTATTTCCGGGCACGGTACTCAGGATGTAAGAGCCAGGGGCGGCGATATCCACGGAAAGGGCTCCGTAGTTGGAACTGGGGGCTAAGTTTCCATCGAATTGAAGGCTGGCCACAGAGATCACATTGTCATAGGGAAGGGCGGCTGGATAGATGGGCGCGGCATCAATATCATAACCATTTCCATCTGCACCCCCATTGCCACAGGCGATGATGAAAAGCATGTTGGAATTCTGAATAGCCTGGGCCAGCTCTTCGTTAAAGACAGAAGAACCCAGACTTAGGTTACAGATGGATGCGCCGTTTGCCTCGGCATAATGAATCGCCTGGACTACTGTGCCAGGGGATCCGATTCCGTAAGGGCCGCCCAACGCCTTCAGACACATCAGCTTGACGTAATGATTATCCGTGATTCCTGTCACATTGCCAAAGGCTCTGGCGGCAGCGATAGTTCCAGCGGTGTGGGTGCCATGACTGTCCTCGGTTCCGCTGTAGAGGGAAGGGCTTCCGGTATAGAAATTCCAGCCATGTACATCATCGATAAATCCATTTCCATCATTATCGATCCCATCTCCCGGTATTTCCCCGGGGTTGGTCCACATGGCTTGGGCTAGTTCTGGGTGGGAGTAATCAATGCCAGTGTCAATAACCGCTACAATCACCGGGCGCTTCTGGTCCGGGGGTGTTTCATCGTATTGGTTCCAGGCAGGGAGGATATTAATATCTATTCCTGCGGCAGCTGTAGTTATGGTAGATTGATGCTCGATCATTCCTGGCCCAAGATCTGGGAGAGAGATGGAGGGAGTGCGGCCCTTGCGATCGCCATACACGGAATCCAAGGAGCGGAAGGAGGAGGTCATCGTCACCAGCCGGAATTCCCCATCATTCTTCAGCCCCCATTGATATGTGGCATATCGGTTGCTCAGGGAAAGATTATCTAAGCCGGGACCGATGGCTAGAGGGAACATTGATGGAGATGTCTGAGAGGCAGGATTGGTGTTAAGAATGCTTTCATCTGACGGCTCTAAGGGCCCTCTGGGGGCGGCCAAGGCAATGCAAGGGAGGGCCAGGGTAAGCAGCAGGGTGGCCAGGACAAAATTTGTCCGTGTAGGATATTTTTTCATAGATCGCTCTCCTATGGAAATAGTTTTGGTTACTGTGTGCAAATTACACCTTATTTTAAAAGTATACCACATACAGCGGATTTGCAGGATGAAATTTATGTGAAGAATTTCTTAACAAAGGCCCGTATAAAATATGCGAAAAAGAGAAAAAATTTTCTCTGGAATAATGTTGAAAAAAATTTCTGCTTATGCTATATTAAGAATTAAGAACCGATAACCGGCACATTTTTGTGCAAATTGTAAAAAGGAGGAACTTCTTGTGAAGAAGGAGGAATTATTCGAGCAAATTAAAGGACAGATTATTGTTTCTTGCCAGGCATTGCCAGGAGAGCCGCTGTATGTGGAAGAGAAGTCAGTTATGTATTTAATGGCCAGAGCGGGAAAGATGGCGGGAACACCAGCCATTCGGACCAGCAGCATCCGGGATGTGATTGCCATTAAAGAAGAGACGGGGCTTCCGGTAATCGGCCTGGTGAAAATACAGTATCCTGGATTTGAAAGCTATATTACGCCTACAATGAAAGAAGTAGATGAGTTGGTGAAGGCTGGGAGTGATGTGATTGCTTTAGATTGTACCCTCAGGGAAAGAGGGGATGGAAAGACGGTGAATGAGTTTATTACCGAGGTTCGGGAGAAGTATCCGGATGAGATCTTGATGGCGGATATTTCCACCTACGAGGAAGGGGTAAATGCATGGAAGCTTGGGATGGATATAGTGGGAACTACGATGAGCGGATATACCTCTTACTCTCCAAAGTTAGATGAGCCGGACTATAAGCTGGTGCGCCGTCTGTCCGAGACGATCGATGTTCCGGTTATTGGGGAGGGGAAGATCCATTATCCGGAACAGGCGGTTAAGGTGCTGGAGGCGGGCGCTTACGCCATCGTGGTTGGCGGGGCGATTACCAGGCCTTTAGAGATAGCCAACCGGTTTATGAACGCGGTAAAGAACCGCTAGAGCAGGAGGAGAACAGTGAGAATCGCGGCATTAGATATTGGAGGAACCTCAATCAAATCCGGCATATGGACCGGCGGGCTGGCCGAGGAGGTTCGGGAGCAGGATACCAACGCGAAAAATGGCGGTAACTATGTGATGGATCGCGCTAAAGAGATCCTGAAAGGCTATGGCAGTTTTGATGCAATCGGGATTAGCACCGCCGGACAAGTCAATCCTCAGGAGGGATCCATCCTTTATGCAAATGAAAACATCCCCGGCTATACGGGGATGAAGATTCGCGAACTTATGGAAGCGGAATTTTCGGTTCCGGTAGCAGTGGAGAATGATGTGAATGCTGCAGCGATTGGAGAAGGACGTTTCGGCGCAGGCGTGGGAAGTGACGATTTTCTGTGCGTTACCTACGGAACAGGGGTGGGAGGCGCAGCAGTAATCAACCAGGAGATTTACCGGGGAAGCAGTTTTTCCGCAGGGGAGTTCGGAGGGATTCTGATCCATCCGGAGGCATTTAGAGAGGGAGATCCCTTTAGCGGATGTTACGAAAGATACGCGTCGGCCACAGCGCTGGTGGCGCGGGCCAGGCTTCTGGATGAGAACCTGGTAAATGGTCGCAGGATATTTGAACGGCTTTCGAACCCGGAAGTCCGGGCGGTGGTGGACAGCTGGATTGATGAGATTGTTTACGGCCTGATTTCCTTGATCCATATTTTCAATCCTTCCAATATTGTGCTGGGCGGGGGCGTGATGGCGCAGGCCTATATTTTAACTCAGGTTCAGGAGAAGGTGAAAAGGCGGGTGATGTCCAGCTTTTCCAAAGTGGAGATCCGACAGGCGCAGCTGGGGAACCAGGCAGGGCTTTTGGGGGCTGCCAGCCTGGGGGCACGTATGTTGTCCAACTGATATCCGGTGAAATCCGCGTATCCGCGCCGGAGGGAGAGGATTAACAGAGCAAAAGACAGATGACAAAGCAGAAGATAAGGAGGATCTTATATGGCAGGCGATTTTATTACAAGAATACGTTCCTCGTATAATCAACTAACGAAAGCAGAGAAAAAAGTGGCGGATTATATTTTAACTAATCCCAAGGATGTGCTGTTTATGTCTATTACGGACCTTGCAGAGGCCTGCGAAGTAGGTGATACCAGCGTATTCCGTTTCTGCAAGACCATGGAGCTGAAAGGCTATCAGGAGTTTAAGATGATGCTTTCCCTGAGCATAAGCGAGGGGAAGGAAGATGTGGACCAGTTTACCGGAAATAATATTTCCCTGGATGACTCCTTTGGCGACCTGGCAAAAAAGGTTCTGAATACGAATATCAACGCTTTGATGGAGACGTATTCCCTGATTCACGAGGAGGAGGTGAACCGGGCCATTGACATCCTCCATAATGCTAAACGCATTCTGTTTTTCGGCGCTGGGGCCAGCATGCTTACCGCCATGAAGGCGATGAATAAGTTTCTACGGATCGAAGAGAAGGTATTTGGGGTTCAGGATTCCCACATGCAGGCGATGGCGGCGGCCACCATGTCGAAGGAGGACGTGGCGGTAGTGTTTTCCTATTCTGGAGCCACAAAGGACACCATCCATGTCGCGGAGATTGCGAAGAATGCGGGGGCGCAGATTATCTGTATCACACGATTTGTAAAATCTCCGCTGAGCGCATATGCAGATATTACCCTTCTGTCTGGAGCCAATGAAGGGCCTCTTCAGGGAGGATCCACATCCGCGGAGATCAGCCAGCTGTTTTTGGTGGATCTTTTGTATATGGAGTATTACCGGAGATATTTCGAACGATGCAGTGCAAACAATGAGAAAACCAGCGCATCGGTTACGGAAAAGTTGTGCTGACTAGGGGCGTGAACGATGAGGGCGTCACAGGCTAAGCGGTATTAAGATTCCGGGGAAAACTTGCTCTTGCTGGAAATGAAACGGAGCGACGCCTTGAACCTGCCTGTTACGGGCGCTGCTTCCTGTGGATTTGCGCCTGCGCTTTATGTTCGCCTTTTCGATGGGTTGCAGCATCTTTGATCTGCGAATCCTAAATCAAAAGCATAAAACTTGGCCTGTGACACATTAGGCTTTCACAAGGAATGAAAGACTCAATGAAGTAACACTTTACACCAGAAGGGTCGGAACCAGACTAGCCAGGGCATCTGCCAGCTGCCGATGGCCTTCGGCGGTGAGGTGCATATAATCTACATGGTTATTTTCTATAACCACCTGATTCGCGTCGAAATAATGGCAGCCCATCAACTGCGCGATCTTTTGGTACTCGGCGGCCAGGCCCTGGGATTTTTCTGCACAGCCCCGGCCCATGGTAGCTCCTACCTCAGTCTGTTCATATTCTTTGTCAATATTTTTCGGGGTGACGATGAGGATATTGGGCTTTTGCCCCCGCCAGCAATCGGTGGTGGAGATGGCCTTGGCGACCAGGCGCTTCAGTCCTAAGGCGATGCAGGCGGGGGAGGCTCCGAATCGCTCCTTGGTGTCATTGGTTCCCAGCATAATGATCAGAAGATCCACTGGTTCATGGCTCATCAGACAGGGATAGATGTAGTCTAGGCCGGAGAGGGACTCGTGAATAGGGTCAGAAAAGCTGGTGGTTCGCCCGGAGAGGCCTTCCTCCAGTATCAGGTAATCATCGCCTAAAGCTTGATTCAGCAGACAGGTCCAGCGCTCTTCCTCGGAAAAACGTCCGCCGGTGACTGCATGATAACCATGGGTATTGGAATCTCCAAAGCATACAATATGTTTTTTCATGTTATGTAACCCTCCACTTTGATATTTGAGATACTTGATTGCTTGAGACTGATTTCATCATAACATTGTTGTCAGGAGAAATCAATAATAATAAAAAGAATTTTTATATGAGATAGAAAATAAAAATATTTTTCTAAAAGGCGGGGAAAGGGATGAACGAAAAAAAAGAAGAGAGAATTTTTATTCGGGTTCCTGGGCAGCAGAAAGGGGAGGCTGTGCTGACTAGGTATCTATGGGATGAGAAGGAGGAGAATAGGCGAGAGAAGAAGCCTGCTGTGATTATTTGCCCGGGAGGAGGATATTGGCAGGTAGTAGCCAAGGAAGGGGAGCCTGTGGCAAGGCAGTTTGAAAAGCTCGGATGCCAGACATTCGTGCTGTCTTATAGTGTATTACCGGACGGATTTCCCACATCTTTATTGGAGTTAGCCAAGGCGGTGGCCGTTGTGCGGAACCGGGCAAGAGAATGGAATGTGGATCCGGATCGTATTGTAGTTTGTGGTTTCTCGGCGGGGGGACATCTGGCCTGCAGCTTGGGGGTGTTCTGGAGGCAGGAATTTGTCTGGAAGGCCATAGAGGAGAATGGCGGGGAAGGAATCCGGCCGAATGGAATGATTCTTGGTTATCCGGTGATCACTACCGGCCCATATGCCCATAAGAAATTTACCCAGCGCCTTTTTGCGCATAAGGGCGGACCCACAAGGGAGGATCAGGAGTTGGTTTCCCTGGAAAACCAGGTGACGAAAGATACGCCGAAGGCCTTCATCTGGCAGACCTGCACCGATGAGGATGTGCCGGTGGAAAACAGCCTTCTTTTGGCTATGGCTATGCGCAATGCAGGGGTTAATGTAGAGCTTCATATCTTCCCTGACGGCCCTCACGGCTTATCTCTAGCAACTGAGGAAACCTCTGGAGGAGATCTGCAGTTTGAAAATCCCCACAGCGCTACCTGGCTAGGAGAGGCGGCGCTTTGGCTTAAGAAGCTGTGAATCGTTTATGGTATGGGATATAATGCCTAAAAAAATATACTGGATGGATAGGAATAGCAAAAAAAACACAAGAGGCAATTAGAAAAAAATTTTTTTTATAAACATTATTGACAAAAATAATTTTTGCAATTATAATAATGGTATCAGCAACGGGCGCGGCAGAATTGGACAAGGATCTGAATGCGCCCCTTTATTATTCATAAGGAGGATATGGTAATGAAATTGAAAAAAGTTTTGTCACTGGGCCTTGCATTGGCGATGACCGTATCATTGGCTGCTTGTGGTTCAGGCAATCCGCCGCCGGCAAACACTGGATCGGCAGCAGGAAGCGAAGCAGCAGGATCCGCAGGAGGAGACGCTGCTGGTGAAGTTTCGGGAGAGACGGCCGCGGCAGGAGAGTCCGGCGTCCTCTACAGTAATGGCGGTCCTACTGAATTCTTTGAAACCCCATGGCTGAATCCGGGAACCTACATGTACAATAAGGCGTTATACGGACATCTGCTGTTTGCAGATGAGAATTTGGCGCCAATAAGCGGAGAGGGCGATCTGGCTCAGTCTTACGAGATGAGCGAGGATGGAACTACCTTGAGCTTCACACTGCGTGATGGCATTACCTGGCATGACGGGGATCCGATTACGGCAGAAGAAGTTCAGTGGAACATTGAATATGCCCTGAAAACTACCGTATTAAATTCAGTATTCCGTTCTACTTTTGAGGCGATCGAGGGAGCTGCTTCATATGTGGATGGCAGTGCAGAGCATATTTCCGGAATCGCAGTAGATGGGAATAACATTACCCTTACTTTTGAGAAGGTTGCTCCTGATGCCCTTCTTACCTTTACCCAGTTTGCGCTGCTTCCACAAAAGCATTTAAAGGATACAGATCCTATTTCCTTACAGCAAGCGAAATATTTCCAGAGCCCCATTGGCTCCGGCCCCTTTATGGTAGGTGAGGTTCAGATGAACAATTACACCATTCTGAAACCGTTTGAAGGATATTATGGGGGGACGCCTACCTTTACTATCCATCTGAATCCCAGCGCTGGTGACAGTGACGCGAACTTTGTGACCAATGCCAAGGCAGGTAAGCTGGATTACGCCTATACCAAGAATATCGCTGATGTTAAGGCGCTGGAAGGAACGCCAGGTTTGACCATTGACACGGTAAATGTCCGTTACACCCGTCTTTTGTACTTAAATAAGTTTAACAAGCAGGACGGATCAGCTGCTCCTTTAGCGGATCCCAAGGTGCGCCAGGCTATCGCTTACGCTCTGGATATGCAGTCTATTTTGGATGGTATCTTTGAGGGCGCGGCCCTTCCGGCTAACAGCTTGACTCCCGACGGCGCAGACAAGATAGACGGATTAAATAATTATGATTATGACCCAGAGAAAGCAAGGGCCCTCTTAGCTGAGGCCAACTGGGATCCCAACACGGAGCTGGATGTGGTTTACTACTACACTGACCAGATGACTCAGGACTTGATGGCAATTATTCAGCAGTACCTGTCCGAGGTAGGCATTAAGATGAATGCCCGCTTGGTGGAAGGCGATCTGGCTACCATTCTCTGGAAAGCGCCGGAGGATCCGGTAAATGGTCCCAGCGCGGTAGACTGGGATATGTGCTACGCTGCAAATGCCGCCCTTTCTTTACATGAGTATTACGACCGCTACGCAACCGGCTATTCCATTAACTCTCATACGCCAAGCGATCCGAAACTGGATGAGCTGATTGCTGCAACCAACGCATCAGTGGATGCGGAGGTTCAGAAAAAGGCATTCTTTGAGCTTCAGAAATACGAGAACGAGACATTATTTGAGCTTCCGCTGTATTATCAGCCGATCTTCCTGCTTCACAGCGATAAGATCGAGTCTGGCATGGACAAAATCGGAAATCCGCAGTTTAACTACAACTGGAATATCCAGAACTGGAAGATTAAATAACAAGCAGGTTACATGCAGACAGCTTTTCTGGACACAGATGGACGGATAGGATTGGGGGAAGTCTGGCCTGGAAAAGAATAAGGCGATAATCAGGAGGCGCCGCAAAACTCAATGAGCAAAAGCAGGACATTGATTGCTGAAGAGGAGTTTTGCGGCGTCTTTTGGGTTTTTAAGGGGTGAAAAGATGGCAAAATATACAGTAAAAAAAATATTGGGCATAATTCCTATGCTTTTGATCATCACATTTATTATTTACTGGCTTCTGGATTTGACTCCAGGTGATCCTATCTCTTATCTGATGGATCCGGAGGCCCTGGCCAGATTGAGTGAAAGCCAGGTGGCGGCCCTTCGGGCGCAGTACGGCCTGGACGATCCATTCTTTATCCGGTATTTTAAATGGCTGGGAAGGCTCCTCCAAGGCGACTTTGGATTCAGCTCAGCTAGCGGCGTGCCGGTAATCCAGATTATGGCGGAGCGCCTTCCGGCAACTTTAGAGCTGGCAGTTGCGGCTCTGTGCATCTCTACCATATTGGGAAGCGTCCTGGGCGTTCTGGGTGCAATTAATAAAGGAAGTATTGGCGACAACGTGCTCACGGTGGCAGGGATGATCGGCGTTTCTATCCCTCAGTTTTTCTTTGGCGTCTGCGCTATCCTGATTTTTGCCCTTCATCTGGAATGGCTTCCGGTAGGCGGACGGACCGACCCGGAGGTGGTAAACTTTGTGGGGCGGATTAAATACATGATCATGCCAGCTTTGGTGCTGGGGATCTCGATGACTGCCGGCGTGATGCGTTACGCCAGAAGCAGTATGCTGGATACCATGAATAAGGACTACATAAAGACAGCCAGAAGCAAAGGGCTTCCAGAGTGGCGGGTGAATCTGGTTCACGGCTTTCGGGTATCGCTGACACCGGTTATTGTTCTGGTAGGTTTTCGCCTTCCCACACTGATCGCGGGCTCTGTGGTAATCGAGACTGTCTTCCAGTGGCCGGGAATCGGCAGCGCATTTAACTCGGCGGTTCGATCACAAAACTATAACCTGGTAATGATGCTGGCTCTGCTGTTTGTATTTATGACGCTGTTTGCCAGTACTCTGGTGGATATTCTCACGGCAGCTCTTGACCCACGGGTTAAGCTGAACGGTTAAAGGAGGGAAGGAAGATGAGTGCAAGTTCAAAAAATGCCAGACTGAACCGGAAGTTTGACCAGATTCGCCGGATGGAGGAATCCGGAGAGCTGCAGAAGAAAAAGTCCGGAAACCGTGCGCTTCGTAAGCTGTTAAATAACCGCTTGGCCATTATCGGTGGAGTGATCTTCCTCCTGATTCTTTTAGCCTGTATCGCGGCGCCACTGTTAACTTCCTATTCCCCCAAAGCGGTGGATATGAAGTCAATTCTAAAGGCCCCCTCCTCCGCCCATCTGTTTGGAACAGATAAGATTGGAAGAGATGTATTCGCCAGAGTTTTATACGGCGGGAGAATGTCCATTGCCATTGGCTTTGGCAGCGCCTTAGGCTGTGCCGCTATCGGTGTACTATTAGGATGCTACAGCGCATATCGGGGCGGATGGTTTGACAGCCTGATGGTGCGTATCTCTGAAGTGTTTATGTCCATCCCTCAGCTGATTCTGGTGATGATGCTGGTGGCAATTTTGGGACAAAGTGCAAAAAATATCGTAATTATTTTCGTTATCTGCGGATGGGGCTCTTGCTTCCGTATGGCCCGCTCCCAGGTACTTTCCATCCGGGAGGAGGAGTATGTACAGTCATTAAAGGTGTTTGGATTAAATCCCTTTGTGATTTGCTACAAGCATATCCTTCCGAATGCATTAAGCCCGATTATTGTAAATGTTACCTTAAGTACGGCAATGTTTATCCTGGAAGAGGCGGCGTTAAGTTTCCTTGGCCTTGGGGTTCCCATGGAAATCCCTACCTGGGGCAATATCTTAAATGCGGCGCAAGATATGTACACACTTCAGAATAACTGGTGGATGTGGCTTCCTACTGGTATCGTGGTTTCCTTGTTTGTTATGAGTATAAACTTTATGGGCGATGGAATCCGGGATACCACAGACCCCACACAGCAGGGTTAGGAGGGCAAAGATGAGCGATAATGTAGTAATTTCCGTAAAGAATTTGAAAACATACTTTTACACGAATGAGCGGTGCAACCGGGCCATTAACGGTGTATCCATGGATATTAAGAGCGGTCAAACCCTGTGTATTGTAGGGGAATCCGGCTGTGGGAAAAGTGTAACCGCCACTTCTATTATGCAGCTTCTGCCTAAGTTGTCCCGAATTGAAGAGGGAGAGATCATCTACCACAGTGGCGACGAGCGGGGAGACATTAAAATCCATGAGCTTGAGCGAAGTAGCAAAGAGATGCGGGCCTTGCGGGGGAAAGATATCGCCATGATATTCCAGGATCCCATGACTGCGTTGAACCCAGTATATACCATCGGTTGGCAAATCAGCGAGATGATCCGCTCTCATGATAAGAGCGTGACCAAGCAGGAGGCCAGGGAGCGGGCGTTACAGCTTCTAACGGATATGGGCATTCCCAATCCACAGAAGCGTATTGATCAGTATCCCCATGAGTTTTCTGGCGGTATGCGCCAAAGGGCCATGATCGCCATGGCCATGAGCTGCAATCCCAAGGTGTTAATTGCAGATGAGCCTACCACAGCGCTGGACGTGACTATCCAGGCTCAGATCTTCGAGCTGATGGATCATTTAAAGAAAAATTACAATACAGCAATCATGATGATTACCCATGATATGGGCGTGGTTTGTGAGCTGGCGGATAACGTGGCAGTAATGTATATGGGCAATATTATCGAGAGCGGTACAGCGGAAGAGGTGCTGGATCATCCCACCCACCCATATACCAAAGCACTGCTTAAGTCCATCCCTATCCTGGGCAAGGGTGCTGACCAGGATATTAATCCCATTAAAGGCTCCACCCCAGATCCCTATAACCGTCCGTCAGGATGCCAGTTTGAGCCCCGGTGTGATTATGCATGTGAGGCCTGCAGGAAAGGGATGCCAGAGGAGACCGTGCTGGGAGGAACCCATATGGTGCGCTGCGCCAGATATCAGGAGGTGATGAAGGATGGCAAATAAGGAGAGAGAAGCATTATTAACCATAAAAGGGCTGAAAACCTATTTCCCGGTGAAGAGCGGATTTCTGGGTAAGACAAAGAGCTACGTCCAGGCGGTAAATGACATCAACCTGACCATCTATAAAGGAGAAACCTTAGGCCTTGTGGGGGAATCCGGCTGCGGGAAAACAACTCTTGGGAAAACCATCCTTCAGCTGTATAAGCCTACAGAAGGAGAAATGGTTTATTCCTTTGCGGACGGTCCGAAGAACTTGGAAAAGCTGGATAATAAAGAAATGGATGAAGCCAGGAAGAAGATACAGATTGTATTTCAGGATCCTCAGTCCTCATTAAATCCTTCCTTCACCATCTACCAGTCGCTCTCCGACCCCCTGAAGAAATTTGGGGTGAAGACGAAGGAGGAGCGGAGAAAGATTATCGGCGACCTTCTGGAGGCGGTAAATATGCGGCGGGAGTATATGGATCGCTATCCCCATGAGTTTTCTGGCGGACAGCGCCAGAGAATCGGCATCGCCAGGGCTCTTTGTATTAATCCGGAGCTGGTGATCTGTGATGAGGCAGTCAGCGCGCTGGATGTGTCCATCCAGGCTCAGGTGCTGAATCTGCTTAAGAAGCTGAAGGAAGAACGGAATTTAACGTATATTTTTATCACTCACGATTTAAGTGTGGTAGAGTACATCAGCGACAGGATTGCCGTAATGTATCTGGGACGGATTGTGGAGCTGGCTGACGCGGATGAGCTGTATCACCATACGGTTCACCCCTATACCCAGGCGCTTCTGTCTGCGATCCCGGTGGCTGATATCCACCACAAAAAGAACCGGATTCTTCTGGAGGGGGACGTTCCGTCTCCAATGAATCCGCCCAGCGGCTGCCATTTCCACGGACGTTGCAAGCAGTGTCAAGAGATCTGCAAAAAGGAAAAGCCAGAATTAAAGAAGTATGAGCTCAATGGACGGGAGCACTACGTCGCCTGCCATTTTGCAGAGGAAAATATCCAGAGGGTATGTGAAAAGAATGGATAACCAACAAGAGTCCATAGACGTTTTGGTGATGGGGGCCGGACTGGCCGGGATTACAGCCGCCATCTGGGCGGCCAGAAGTGGAGCGAGAGTCTGCCTGGCCAGCAGCGGCCCCATCTGCTCCGGATCTAGCTTTTATCCTGGCACATGGGGGTTGGGGCTGGTAGGGCCGGAGGGAAAAGAGGATGAGGCCGATCTTCAGGATACGATTTTAGCAGTGGGAGAAGGGATGGCGGATCCGGCGCTGGTTCAGACATTAGTTTCTGGGATTTTCCGGGGGATTCAGGATCTGGAAGGGATGGGCGTTCAGTTAAAGAAAGCCTCCCATAAGGAGGAAAAGCAATTTATCCCCTGTTTTGACCACAAGGGGCGGGACTGGCACGGCATCATTAAAGAAAGTGCCCGGGAGGCCTTTTTGCAGGAGCTGGAGAAGCTGGAGGTCACGCAGCTTTCCTATACCACCGTTACAGATCTCTGGAGAGAAGGACATGGCTTCGTGGCGGGAACCGTGAGAAGGGGGGCAAAAGGATGGGAATTTTGCTCTTTGCATGCGAAGTCAGTGGTGATTGCCAGCGGAGGCCTGGGCGGATTATTTTCCCGGCGGCTGAATACAGACGATGCTACTGGCCTGGGCCAGTACCTGGCCCTAAAGACCGGGGCTTCTCTGGTGAATCTGGAGTTTATGCAGATTATGCCTGGATTCATCAAGCCAGCACCCAAGACGATTTATAATGAAAAGGTGTTTGTTTGGAGCTGTTTTGCGGATCGGCAGACTGGACGTCCTATATTTGACGACTGGAGTGAGGAGGAGGAGAGGGAGCGGATGGAAATTCGCTCCACACATGGCCCATTTACCTGCCGGTTGGGCTCTGGGCCAGTGGACATCCGGTTGTTTGAGCAGTGCCTTAAGGATAAGGGAGGGGTGCGCCTGACCTATAAAGAAGAGTTGCGAGACTCCCAGCCGGAATTTGTACAGACGTATTTCCAATGGCTTAAGGAGGAAAAAGGGCTGACCATTGACGATCCGGTGGACATAGGAATCTTCGCCCACGCCTCCAACGGGGGGATAGGGATCGATCCCCATGGCAGTTGCGGGATTCCGGGACTCTTCGCCTGTGGAGAATGCACAGGGGGAATGCATGGGGCAGACCGAATCGGCGGCTTATCCACAGCCAATGGCCTGGTATTTGGAAAGTTGGCCGGAATTGCTGCGGCCAGATACAGTAAGAACCTGGAAAAAACACAAAAAGAGCAGGATGAGGAGAAAGAGACCAAAACTTGGGGTAGGAGCCGGATACCGAATGCGTCCCAGCTGTTGGAGCAGCTGCGGCAGGTGAACTACCAGTATGGAATGGTGGCACGCAGGGAGGAAGGACTTCAATCTGCATTAAAACAGGTGGAAAGGCTAAAGAAAACTGTAGAGAAAACAAAGGAGTGGTTTCCGAGTCAAGAAGCATTTTTGAAAGAGGAGAAAAGGGCGGCAGCAGAGTACAGTGATTCCCGAATATTAGAAGGAGCGCTTGCGCTGTCCGAGGGAATGCTTCGGGCAATGGAGCTTCGAAAGGAAAGCCGAGGTTCCCATTACCGGGCCGATTACCCTGGAAAGGCGGAAGACGGCAATTATGTGATTATCATTTCGGAAGACCATGGAAACCTAAAGATTGGGTATAGAGGAAAGTCAACAACGAAACGTGAATAATAGCTGTGAGAGCAGCGGAAAAGGTGGTTTATTATGAGAGATATGACAAAGTATCAAGGGATTATCCCGGCATTTTATGCCTGCTATGACGAAAACGGAGCGGTAAGCACAGAACGTACAAAGATGTTAACCCGTCGCTTAATTCAGAAGGGAGTAAAGGGCGTATACGTGGGCGGATCCTCTGGAGAATGCATTTATCAGAGCGTGCAGGAGCGGAAAGCGATTTTGGAGGCAGTGATGGAGGCTGCAGAGGGAAAGCTGACGGTAATTGCCCACGTAGCCTGTAATAATACAAAGGACAGCTGTGAGCTTGCAGCTCATGCAGAGAGCTTGGGTGTTGATGCCATTGCCTCGATTCCTCCGATCTATTTTCATTTACCAGAGCATGCGATTGCTCAGTACTGGAATGATATCTCCGACGCGGCGCCGAATACGGATTTTGTGATTTATAATATTCCTCAGCTGGCAGGAGTAGCCCTCACTATGCCACTGTTTAAAGAAATGCTAAAAAATCCTCGGGTAGCGGCAGTGAAAAACAGTTCCATGCCGGTTCAGGATATTCAGATGTTCAAGATGGAAGGCGGCGACGGCTTTGTCGTATTTAACGGGCCAGACGAGCAGCTGGTTTCTGGTCTGGCCATGGGCGCAGACGGAGGCATCGGCGGAACTTATGGGGTAATGCCGGAATTATATGTAAAAATGTTTGCGCTGTGTCAGGCTGGTGATTACGCCGGGGCAAGAGCTATCCAGTATGTTGCAGATGAGATCATCTACGCAATGTGCGCTTGTAAAGGAAACCTTTATGCAGTAATGAAAGAAATCATAAAGCAGCGGGAAGGGTTGGACATCGGAACCGTTCGGAAGCCATTGCCTGGACTGGCTCCAGAGGATGCAGATCAGGTGAAGAAATGTGCGGCCATGATTGATGAGGCAATCAAGAAGTATTGCTGATGAAAGGCACGGCGAACGAAGAGGCAAAATAAAAAGAAAGCCGGGAAAAATCTTACCCAGGGAATGACCATGGGAGCGGTGAAGGGATAAAAAAGAATAAAAATAGAAAGGCTGCAGCCCCTGATTTTGGAGCTTGCAGCCTTTTGTATTGTATTTTACCGCTCTTCCATGGCGTGAACCAGCTCTACGATCAACTCGTGTGTAGGAGCAGGGACGCCGCATTTTTTGGAGGCCCGAACCACTGAACCGCTGATGGTATTGACTTCTGTCTTTCGACCTGCCTTCAAGTCTGCGCAGATAGAAGTGATGCCCTCTGGAGTATTGACGGAGGTCAGACGCACCTTTTCAGTGATTTTCTCCTCGTCTGCGGTCAGACCTAGTCCGTGAGCCACAGCTACAGCTTCGTGGATCAGCTGTCTGGTGATATTCCATGCGTGCTCATTGCCTGCGATAAAGCCCATGGGAACCTGCAGCACTCCGGTTACCGCACTTAAGGATACATTGGTAAACAGTTTATCCCAGATCAGCTGCTGAATATTCTCATGGATGTTTCCCTGAAAACCACAGGAGTCCAGGATTTCCTTTAATTTAGGAAGGAAGCCGTCAGTGTCTTTGGTCAACATACCGATATTGGTATTCCCCACGCCTCCCCGGCGAACATGTCCGGGGGCAAGGACTACGCCATTGTCCTCTGTAGTGCCGATGATCACATGGTTCTCGGGCACAAATTCACCTAAAATATCCTCATGGCCAGAACCATTCTGCAAAGTCATCAAGTAGGTATTGGGGCCGATAATGCCTTTGTTCCCATTTAATGCAGCGCGGGAAAAGAGGGATTTCACAAAAAGGATGATTAAATCAACGGGCTCGATTCCCTCGGTGGAGGTCACTGCATTTGGATGGTAAACCGTATCCTGGCCATTTTCCTGAATGATCAGGCCGTTTTGGCTTATCTGGTCAATGATGGATTGGTTGGTATCAATCATGTATACGTCATTATACAGGGATAAATGTCCGCCGTAAATCGAGCCCATGGCACCGGCGCCGATAACAGCAATTCTCATAGATTGTTCCTCCTTTTGGTAGCGCTAGCGTACTTTCTGGCAAGTGTGCTGACACGTTTACATTATGAAAATTCAGCTAATCCCTCAATGGCATACGCGCGGATCGGGCAGGAATCCAGTCCCTTAATAGGAAGGGGAGAGTAGGACATGAAGAAAACATCAGTTGTCAATTCTTCCAGGTTCCGTAATACTTCCAGGAAAACAATATTTTCTGCCATTAATATATCGTGGAATGGCTTTACATCTTCATTGCTGCTTTCGATGGAGACACCATCGCCAAAGCCTACGCATTTTACCTTATGATCCCGGAACCACTCAGCGCTTTCTTTTCCTACCAGGAGACGCTTGTCTGCCTCTGTGTTGGTCATAGGGGTGAAGGGAGGGATTTTGTAGGAGGAGTCGATAATTACGATATCGCCTTCCTGAAGCTTTCCAGCGGTAGCCCGGTCTAAGTCTGCGGCAGTGATATGGGCGCGGGGAGCTACCGTATCTTTGAAGTCAACATAGATGGCTCTTCCTAAAAAAGTGGTGAGAGGCAGATCAGCCACGCTGGGCCAGTTGTCATCGTGATGGTAGGGGCATTCGCAGTGGGTTCCCAGATGGCTGGTCAAATCCATAATGGTGTGGAAATCCGGAATAGGGCCGCCGGTGTTGAATCTGGTTAATCCGCAACGTCTGGTCTCGGTGGCTGGGTCTAAAACCTTGGTTAAATCAACAACTCTTAATTTTCCTAACTGAAATACGCTCATGAGAAATTCCTCCTTAAAAATTTTTTATTAATCCTATTATACAGTATACCGGTATACCGGTCAAGGACTTTTTTGTTGACGAAGAAGAAAATTTACGTTATGATTAAGAAAAGGAAAAAACAGTAATTGCTCGGTGTATTGTTGAGAAAGGGGGAGCCATGGAAAGCAGGAGCCCATTACAAATACAGGCGTATGATTACCTGAAAAAAATGATTTTATCCGGGAAGCTGGAACCGGATGTTTTGTATTCAGAAACCAGGATGTCAGCGGAGCTTGGTATTTCCAGGACTCCCATGCGAGAAGCGCTTCGGTGTTTAAGCCAGGACGGATATATTATCGTGGTTCCCAGCAAGGGGTTTATGTTGCGAAGCCTGAATGAACAGGATATGGAAGAGTCTATTCAGATTCGCTGCGCAATAGAGGGATTTTGTGTGCAGGTGATCGCGGCGGAGGCGGATACAAAAAAGGGAAGGAAACTTTTGGGAGAACTAGAGAAGCTATTAGAAAAACAGGAAAAGCTTCTTTTGTCTGGCAAACAGTCCGGAGAGGAAGCAAGCGGACACAGTAGGTGGAGCGACGCCACGCTGGAGGCGTTTATGGAATATGATCATCAGTTCCATCGGTCATTGATTGACTATGTGGGGAACCGGGAATTTAAAAAGACCTTCCAGAGGCTGATGTATCTTATCCATTTGACCACGGCCAAGGCGCTGTCAATTCCGGGGAGGACAGAGGACACCATGAAAGAGCATAAACTTTTTTACACCTATCTGAAGGATGGGGATGGAGACAACGCCTATAAGCTGATGATGGTGCACCTGATGATGCCGTTGGCGATGCATTTGACAAAGAAGTAAAGGACGAATATATTGTCTGAATGTCCATCTGTTGCGTTGTTGCCGGTCAACGATGCCACCGCATCGCCTCCGTGCAGGCTGAACATTCGTTTTGCGTCATTTGGCTAATAGTAAATATGTCAGCACACTAAGGGTATCCTGAGGGGCAGAACACAAGAAAAGCGTTCTGCCCTTTGTCTTGCCCTCTACTGCTTGTGGGAAAAGATTAGCGGAAAAAGGAAAGAGGAGTTATTTTCTTTTTGGAGCTATCCTTTCTCCAACTGCGGCTTCCTTCTAATAGAAAGGTATACATTTGTTCCATTGCTTCCGGCTGGATCCATTCCAGCGTATCACGGTAACCGCCATGCATAGTGGTTGAAACTTCCATCTGTCCCATGATCAGATCAAACTCCGGCGGTCTTCCGAGGAATCCTTCCCCGTAGGAAGCCAGGGTGTTTAGAAACTGGATATCCCAGCGAGGAACCATAGCCATGCTGAGAACGGGGATGCGCATTCTAGCAAAGGATGTTTCATCGCTCTCAGGTAAATACTTTACAATGTGTCCCCCATGGGCTTCTAACATTGATTTATTACAAAAGCTTCGGAATACCGTCTTTTTTTCGTGGCCCTTACCGCAGATGACCAGACTGTCACCGTAACCGCATACGTCCAGATTAATTACTCCAGCCAGGCTCTGACGCTCTAATGTGCTGGCAAAGAGGCGACTTCCGGAATTCCCCTGTTCCTCTCCGTCGAAAAAGGCAAATCCAACAGGGATATTTTCCTGGCGGAGAGTTTTGGCAAGCTGGATTAAAATGCAGAGGGCCGCCCCGTTGTCATTGGCTCCCATGCTTCCTGGAACTGCATCGTAGTGAGCGCAGAAGAGGAGGCTGGGGGTCTCAGAAAGGGGATTGATCAGATAGTTTACTGTCCCGTGAGGACGTTTAGGGGAGGGCTCTTCCTCCTGGACAGTATAGTCAAGCCCTTCGTGATCAAGAACCTGGGCCAAAGCCTGGCGCCGCATATGGGCATCCTTTTGACAAATAGCAGCAAGGTGATGGTGGATTATTTTGGCCATAGTTTTAATTGAGCTGTCCGTCTAAGCAGGCAGCCAAAGGCACTTTTACAACAATTTTGCGGATGGAAGCGGGGGATGGGCCAGACTGAATCGCTGGAATGTGCACATCCCACGGAAAATATACCGCATAGGTTCCTACCGTCATTCGGATGGTTCCCTCAGGAGCGGCTGGATTATTCGTATAAAATAAAATATCTCTGGGAGTGTCCAGGAGATCCTCTTCCACCTCATTGCTGCCGTCGTCGCTGTAATATCCCGCATTTTCCGGACCGCCTGCAGCGAGAAACTGGACGTCAATGTTCGTTCGATGTATTTCCGGGCGGAGCGTTTCTCTAGGGGCAGTGGTTAAGTCCAAAACTTGTAAAATCATGGGGACGCCATCCAGCTCAAGATCAAATTTCCCGGGCTCATGGGCAGCGAGATCCGTTTCTTTGAGAAAACGGATTGCGCTCTGCAGTGCCTTGGGCAGGACAGCAATCTGCTGTTGGAACATAGGGGTGGTAACATTTCCGTAAAACATAAGTGGTAATACCTCCTTTATCATGGTTATCAATATCAAAATACGGCTACCTGGCTACTGCATAGCCGTCAGCCCTCCATCCACGCACAGGATCTGGCCACTGACAAATCCGGCGGCATCACTGCACAGATAAAGGGCGGCCGCTGCGATGTCTTCCTCCTTACCGATGCGGCCTAGAGGAATCCTGTCGGTAAGCTTTTGATAGAATACCGGATCGTCCAGTTGGAAGGAATTGATGGGGGTGCGAACGAAGGTGGGGGCAATAGCATTGCAGGTAATGTGGTATTTGCCCCATTCGCAGGCCAGCTGCTTTGTGTACATATTCACCGCGCCTTTGCTGGCGCAGTAGGCGATGTAATTTTCCGTAGTACCGATGAGACTTTTCACCGAGGATAGATTCAGGATGCGTCCATACTTCTTTGGGATGAGAAAACGCTTTCCCACCTCACGGGTAACGGTATGGAGCCCGTTTAGATTTAAATCCATCACCTGGGAAAAGGTAGCGTCATCATAGTCCTCTGCGTGGATCAGCCGGTTGATGCCGGCACTGTTCACAAGGATGTCCAAGGTGCCGAAAGAGTCATCAATGGCGTCCAGCATATCCGATACTTTTTGAGGCTCTGTGATATTGCATGCCAGGGAGAGGAAGGGGCGGTTCAGAGACTTGGCCAGCTTTTCCAGCTCCTTTGCCTTTTCCGGGTGGCCGCCACATACGGCTACAGCCGCGCCGTTTTGAAGGAAAACTTTGGCGATAGCGCTTCCCAGTCCCCCGGTACCTCCGGTAATTAAAGCGTATTTTCCTCCTAATGTAAAAGGATTTCGGTGGTTAATCATAAATAACAGCTCCTTATCTTTAATGGATGGGCAGGCAGTTTGTGAGAACACTTCATCAGCCTGCAGTTTAGACCGGCAATCAGCCGGAGGTTTCAATAAAGTAGTCTGGCTTCTGCTCCTGTAGAGGCTCTGCCAGCAGAAGAATCCGGGAAAAGTGATTTTCCAGGATCTGATAGGCCAAGTCGCAGTCTCGCTCCAAGAGAGCGTCGGTCAGCTCGGACAATTCATAGTGAAAGCCTTTGATGATCACCGGATTTTCTGACGCCAGGTATAAAACCCGCCGCATGTCTACATCAATTTTTTGCAGAGAACTCCAGATGTAATTCATATCGTCGGCCAGGAGATAAAGCTGGTGATAATATTCGGTGAGCATCCTTGAGACGGAAAAGGGCTTCCTCTGGAGCAAGAGATCATCCATCTGCCGTAGCAGCTGCCGGAGAGCAAGCAACTGGGAATTTTTCATGTTGCTTCTATAAGTAACCTCATCAGACTTTGATGCGTCAAAGGAATGGCGGGAACCATCGATGTTTTTGGAAAAAATAGTATTTAGCATGGAAATCCCCAGCTGGGTGTGGGCCCAGACTGCCTGCTGGAGGCGGGAAGGGTCTATTTTTGATACGTAAGCACCTCGCTTCGGGTAGATATCTACCAGGTTTTCCCGAGAAAGCTTAAAAAAGGTATCATGGACTGGGGTGCGGCTCACCTTCAGGGTTTCTGCCAGGGACGATTCATTTAACTTCCGATTCGGGGGAAGGAGAAGCTCCAGAATACATGTCTTGATTACACGGTATACATACTGCCGGGCATCCTCTGATGCATTGCGTGCCAAAAGATTGTGGTCAAATATAGGCAGGATAGACATAACAATCACCTTTCTATAAAGCTGCATATGAAGAGAAAATGCAAAGTTAAGCGGTCATTTATCCGCCAAGCATTAGTATATCATATATAGCCGTGGTTCTGGAAATACCGACGCTATGTTTTTAAAGAAGTACATAAATAAGGAAAAACCGGTACAACTTGTATGCAATTTTAATCCCCTAATTCTCATAATTACATTTTATCATTCTTTGGTAAAAAAACAAGGGGTAAAAATTTTTTTAACAATCTAACTGGATAAAATGTTAAAAAAGAGGTTGCGTACAGTGAAAAAATATGCTATCTTGTATATGTCTTTTGAAAATATCCTGTGATTGGAATTACTTGGAATTTGGACTAAAATGCAATTTTTGCCAGAACTTGTATGCAATCATGATGATATTTTCTACATAGCTTGTATGCAGGAACACCCTATGGTTGGAAGGAGGGTGGGTATGACAGGAGTGATGGATGGGCCGGGAGATGCCGGGAGCAGGAATCCGGTTTATGAGCTGCTGCAAAATCAGATCTTGAGCATGGAGCTTCTGCCCCAGGATATGCTCAGTGAGAATGCACTGTCTGCCCAGCTGAATGTGGGGCGCCCCCTAGTGCGGGATGCTTTGGCCCAGTTGGCGGAGGAAGGGTATATTGTAGTTTACCCTCAGAGAGGGACAGAGGTTTCTCTTCTGGATACCCAGCGGATTAAGCAGGCAGTTCATGCCCACATGGTATTAGAACAAGCGGTGATACGGGAAATTTGCAGCCGGGAGTTGACGGATCGTCAGTCAGAACAGCTGGAGGAGGTTCTGAATCTGCAAAAGGGGAAGGACAGCAAAAGCGATACTATAGAGCTTTTGGCTTTAGAGCAGAAGTTTCATTATCTCCTTTCTCTGTTTTGCGGGAAGGAATATATCTGGAACTTGTTCCGGACTCTGGACTGTGATCTGCTCCGGGTAGATTATCTGCGCTACAGCACGTTCAATTACCAGGTTTACATGAATTCTCTGACCAACTGGGAGAACACACAAGTGGAAGAACGCCTGCTGCTGGATAATATCAGGCGGAAGGAATCAGAGGCGGCGACGCTCATCTGGACGAATCATTTTAGCACGGTTTTCCGGAATGTAGATGCGCTGCGGGGGATTTATCCTCAGTATTTTGCCAGGGAAGACTGAGTGCTACTGAGCACAGCCTAGCAGGGTGCGGACAGCAGCCGCCCAATACATTATGGAGGGAGATGGTAGGAATATCGAGTTTTTAAACAGAGAGAATGTATGAAACCGGAAATAAAAATGTCTTTTAGGAGGAAATAGTATGGAATATGTAGTAGGGATTATCTTGTTACTTTCTTTCTTTGGCCTGGCATATTATTGTATCAAAGGCCATAATCTGATGATCGGATTCCTGGTAATCACGATTCTCTGGACGGTGCTTCCCCTGCTGGGAACAGTATTTGCAAGCGCCAGCTTTATTGAGGCAAACCCGATTCTGCAGTATGAGGGCTCCAAGGGATTAATCAAGATTTTAAACAGCATTTATCAGAGCGCTCCTGAAGGTTGGGGCACTACCTTGGTAAACGTTTGCTGGGGCGCATGGTTTGGCCGTGTCCTGATGGATACTGGTATTGCCTCTACCCTGATCCGTAAGACAGTAGAATTAGGCGGCGATAAGCCTATGGTTACTATTGCCTTGTTAAACATCGTTACCGCCTTAATCTTTACTGCCATGACCGGCGCAGGCCCGGTTATCGCCATCGGCGTTATCGTGCTTCCGATTCTGATGTCTTTAGGCGTTCCCAAGGCGATTGCCATGTTCTCCTTCATGGGTTCCGTGGCAGCAGGTATTTACTTAAATCCTGTAAACTTTGCACAGTACCGTGCATTCTTCATCCAGCCAGATGAAATGCCCGATTTTACCTTAGGCTGGTACGCGGCTCACTGGGGATACGCAGCACTGCTTATCATGCTGATTGCCACCACCGTTTTAGCTGCAATTTACTTAAAGAAATCTAAAACCTCCCACGCATGGGCAGCACAGAGCCGTAGCGGCGCTTCTGAGCAGAGAAATGCGCCTATCTACACGCTGATCCTTCCCATCGTTCCGGTGGTATTAAAGATCTGGTTGGATTTCTCTGTAATTGGCGGTTTCGTGATCGCTGGCTTCCTGGCGCTGTTCCTGTGCGGAAGAATGAAAGGCACCTTTAAGGAGAATTGCCAGCTGGTAAATAAACTGTACTACGATGGCGTGGTAGATACTGCTCCCCTGGTTGGCTTCCTCTTAACTCTGCCAATGTTTAACTCGGTTGCTTCCTATGCATCTCCTTACTTCAAGGTGATTCTGGGCGGCGTTATGCCTAAGAATGAGCTGGTTGTATGTATCGTTTTCGCTGTTCTGCTGTGCATGGGTCTGTTCCGTGGCCCAATGACCTTAGTAGGCTGTGGCGCTGCAACCTTAGGCGTATTATCTAATGTAGCTTCCTTCTCTGTGCCTTTCTTATATGCTGTGTTTGCGATTCCGACTATCACGGTAAATATCGGAAGCTGTATCACCCAGTCTTGGGTAGCATGGGGCCTGGCTTACACGAAGGTTGAGTCCAAAGACTTCTTAAAGCTGTCTATTCCGAATGCATACCTGACAGGTGTTCTCCAGTATGTTGCAGCATTTATTCTGTTAGGCGGACTTGGAGCAGCGTGGTTTATCTAAAAGCAATTCGAATGATTTCTACTCTCTGAATTAAAAATTAAAGATATTCTGTTTATGCGGGTGCGCTTTTGCGTACCCGCATATCCCGACCTTCATGCCTTGGCGATGCATCCCAAGGCCCGGAGTGGTACATATATTTTCAAGGAAAGGAAAAAGTGAAATGGCAGAGCGCGAGCATAGAGCGGTCCGTATGGGAATCGACGTAGGCGGAACTTATACCAAGTGCGTCGCTATGGACAATGAGACCCATGAGATTATTGGAAAAAATCAGGTAAAAACTACCCATGATGATAAAGACGGCGTTGCCGCCGGTGTTGTAAGAAGTTTCCAGAACTGTATGCGGGAGCACAATATTTCCCCAGAGGATGTGGTTTTCGTAGCGCACTCCACCACGCAGGCGACTAACGCTTTTATTGAAGGCGACGTGGCCAATGTAGGTGTAGTGGGTGTGGCCGGAGGCGGCCTGGAGGGACTGCTGGCGAAAAGGCAGCTGGCTTTAAAGGATATTATTCTGGATGAGAAAGTAGGCCGGATGATTAAGGTGTTCAATACCTTCATCAAGAAAAAGATGCTGACTGAAGAGGTGATTAACCAGAATATCGACGATCTGTTAAAGCAAGGAGCCCAGGTAATCGTAGCTTCTATGGCTTTTGGCGTGGACAGTATGGATGAAGAGATGATGATCCACGACTGCGCGGAGAAGAAGGGTGTGCCAGTTTCCATGGCCTCAGATATTACCAAGCTTTACGGACTGACCCGCCGTACTAGGACTGCGGCGATTAATGCGTCTATCCTCCCTAAGATGATGATGACAGCCAATGCCACCGAGTCATCGGTAAGGGCTGCCGGCGTTACCGTGCCATTAATGATTATGAGAGGCGACGGCGGTGTTATGGAGATCAGCGAGATGAGAAAACGTCCGATTCTGACGGCTCTTTCTGGCCCGGCAGCATCGGTAATGGGCTCTCTGATGTATCTGCGGGCTTCTAATGCCATTTACTTTGAAGTAGGCGGAACAACCACCAATATCGGCGTGATCAAAAATGGCCGTCCTGGCGTAGATTATGCACAGATTGGCGGACATGATACGTATATCAGCTCTCTGGATGTGCGCATTTTGGGATGCGCCGGCGGTTCTATGGTACGGATTAATGATAAGGCTGTGGTAGACGTAGGTCCTCGTTCCGCACATATCGCAGGCTGCGAGTACGCCTGCTTTACCCCAGAGGAAGAGATCGTCGATCCCCAGATCGAGATGGTAAGCCCCAAGCCAGGCGACCCGGCAGACTATGTGACCATTCGCTTAAAGAGCGGCAAGCGCATCTGCTTTACTAACACGGACGCAGCCAATGTGCTGGGATTGATTGAAGAGAAGTATTTCGCCCACGGCAATGCCAATGCTGCCAGAAAAGCTATGCAACCAGTAGCGGATAAGCTGGGCATCACCGTAGAGGAGTTGGCTACTCAGATTTTGGATAAGGATTTCGAGAAGGTCAATGCATGTATTAACGCACTGGCAGACAAATATCAGTTAGACCATGACAGCATGAAACTGGTAGGCTGCGGCGGAGGCGCGGCTTCTCTGGTTCCCTACTGCGCAGAGAAGATGGGGCTGCAGTACAGCATTCCGGAGAACGCGGAAGTTATTTCTTCCATCGGCGTAGCCCTTTCTATGGTTCGTGACGTGGTAGAGCGTGTGATCCCGAATCCCACCCAGGAGGATATCCGGGAATTAAAGAAAGAGGCTGCAGATGCAGCGGTAAGCTCTGGCGCTTCTCCTGACACGGTAGAAGTACATATTGAGATCGATAATCAGACCGGTAAAGTAACAGCGATTGCCACCGGATCCACGGAGGTGAAAACCACCGACTTGTTAAAGGAATGTGACGAGGCTGAGGCGGCCGAGCTGGCTACCCAGGACTTTGGACCTAAGGTTTCCAATGTAGAGCTGGCGGAGAAGACGGATAAGTTCTACGTATTTAAGGGCGAACGTGGCGACAAGACGCCTATCCGGATCGTGGACAAAAAAGGCTTTATCAAGGTGCAGTGCTCGAATGGTTTTGTGGAGAAGTGTACAGTAAGCCGCTATCAGGAGGTTGTGGAGCAGCTTTGGAAGGACGGAGCGGTATTTAAGACTGATACAGTGCTCCGCCCGGACTATTTCGTGTGTGTAGGGCCCAGAGTGGGCGATTACAGCGCGGTGGATTTAGAGCAGATTTTCCTCCTGATGGATTTGGACTTAGGTGACCGGGAGCCGGATGAGGAGATCATTATTGTAGGATCCGTGACGGAGATTTAACGAGTGATGACAAAACAAGAGTTACAAAAAGCCTTGGAGCCCATCGCCCAGGGGCTTTTTGGGAAGCAGGGGATCAGAAGGTACGAGCGGCCTCATTTTCCCCTGCGTTCCCTGGAAACCATGCTGAAGGACTTGACTGAGATTCCCCAGGAAGAATGGTTTGCTTATGTATTTTCCCGAGAGCCCTTAAATGGAAAGTTTCAGGATGACCAGAGACGGCGTTGGATGGAGCAGTCCATAGCCTGTGGCAGAGAGTATGGAAGGCGGATTTGCCAGGAGTATTCCTTAAGTACACCTAGCGAATTGGCCAAAGCGATGGGAATGAAAGTTACTTACCCCACTTATCCGGAAAAAACAGATCGGGTGCTTTTTGCCGAGTTTCGAGAGCCGGATGATATCCGCATTTACATGGACGGAGTGAAAAAGGCAAAGAAATTTTTGGAGCGTCCGGAGATTTCCTCGATATTGGGGAAGCTTGAGGTGAGCGAGCTGCTTCTGGCCCATGAATTATTTCACTATGTGGAAGAAAAGTATAAAAAGGAAATTTATACCCGAAGGGAGAAAATACGTCTGTGGTCGCTGGGGCCGCTACACAATGATTCTACCATCATCGCTCTCAGCGAGATCGCGGCTATGGCATTTGCCAGGGAGCTGGTAAAGCTTCCCTATGCCCCTTATGTGATGGATGTGTTTCTTGTCTACGGCTACTCGCCGGAGGAGGCCAGTGGTCTGTACGAAGAGATGATGGAATTTGCCGGGAGGACGCCATGTGCCCCGGAGGAAAGGAAAGATGTAGAATGAGTTTAAGGATACCTTTTGATACGGTGAAAGAAACAGTAAAGAAGGCTTTGCTGAATGCAGGCCTCAGTGAGGAGCAGGCGGAAACCTGCGCCACTATCCACGCTCAGTCAAGCGCGGATGGAGTGGAAAGCCATGGTCTGAACCGGGTTCCCCGGTTTGTAGAATATATTGGAAAGGGCTGGGTTAATTTAAAGGGAAAGCCAGAGCTGGTGGGAGCTAAAGGAGCTGTGGAAAATTATGATGGCCAGCTGGGAATCGGTATTACTAACGCACTTTTCTGCGCGGATCGGGCTGTTGAGCTGGCTAAGGAACACGGAATCGGCTGCGTGGCTCTCAGGAATACTACCCACTGGATGCGCGGCGGCACTTATGCGTGGCGTATGGCAGAGGCGGGCTTTGCCGGGATGAGCTGGATTAACTCAGAGAGCTGTATGCCCTTGTGGGGAAGCGATGTGCCGGGAGTAGGGAACAATCCTTTCTGCATGGCGGTTCCAAGGGAGGACGGCCCCATTGTGCTGGATATGGCCATGAGCCAGTATGCTTACGGAAAGCTGGGCGTTTACCGGCTTGCAGGGAAGGAACTTCCTTATCCGGGAGGTTTTGATAAAGACGGAAAGCTGACCAGCGATCCGGGAGCTATTGAAGAAACTATGCGGATCCTTCCTGCTGGATACTGGAAGGGCAGTGGTATGGCTATTGTCCTGGATTTGATGGCTGCACTGATGGCCAATGGCAATACCGGAATCGACCAGGCGGCGGACAAGTTGGGAAGCTGCGGCGGATGCTGCCAGATCTTTATCGCCTATGATCCTTATATGTTTGCAACCAAGGAAGAGATTCAGGAGAAATTAAACCGCCGTGTTGCAGCGGCAGATGCCACCCATCCGGATCGAGAGGGCGGACACGTAACCTGTCCTGGAGAGCGGACTGTTGCTACCAGAAAGCGCAGTATGGAAGAAGGCGTTGTGGTGGATGAGGCCATCTGGGAGCAGGTGTGCGCAATCGCAGCAGGAGATGTAGGAGTTAAGGATATTGCGAGCAAGTAGAGACCTGCAGGCACAAGGAATCTGGCCGGGGGTTCATGTAAAGGAGGAACAAGATGTTTTTTTCTAACATAAAAATTGCAGAAAAGTATAATTATCTGGAGGAAAAGTTTCGCGTAGCCTACAAGTGGCTGGCAGAGACCGATATCGCTTCCCTCTCTGTGGGAAGCTATCCGATCATTCCGGATCAGGTGATCGCCAATGTACAAGAGTATACTACGATTTTGCCGGAGACAGGCCTCTTTGAGACCCATGAGAAGTTTTTCGACATTCAGTATGTAGTGTCTGGAAAAGAGCAGTTTGGCGTATGCAAGCGGGATGGGCTGGTAGTGAAATCCCGGGACGAAGCCAACGACCTGATCTTTTATCAGGAGCCTGAGCACAGCGGCAGTGTTTTCCTGGAGGAAGGAGATCTGATCGTGGTTGCCCCGGAGGATGCCCATAAGCCCAGATGCCAGGCTGGCGGCCCCTGTGAAGTAAAAAAGGTTGTTATAAAAGTAGCTGTTTCATAAGATAGCGATGATGTTATCTCCAGAATCCTGCGGACCTGCCAGCTTAGTGTGGGGCTGGTGAAGAAGGGGAGGAGAACTCATCCTTCGTGCCATACACCCGGTGCCATTCTTTGGTGCCGGGTGTTTTTGCGGTGAGGCACTGGTTCTGCCGTAGGAATTTCACCAGTTCATAGCAGCTGATCCAGATTTCGTGATTCCCTTCTTTTTGGGATTCGTCGAAAATCAGCTGTAGGCCAAAGTGGAGATGGGATTCGTCGATATTATTGGTATTCTCTGTCCGGCTGTAGCCGGTTCGCCCCATATATCCGATCACATCGCCAGCCTGCACCACAGAGCCTTCCTCCAGGTTAGACTGGTAGGGATAGTTTTTCCGGAGGTGGGCGTAGTAATAATAGCGTTTTTGGTCAAAGGAGCGGATGCCAATGCGCCAGCCTCCGTACTGATTCCAGCCCAGGGCCTCGACAATGCCGCTTTCTACGGCGATAATGGGCGTGCCCACCTGCCCCATCATGTCATGCCCTAGATGCTGCCGCTTAAATCCATAGCTTCTGGCGGTTCCGAAGTCGTCAAATTCAGAATAGGGAAAGCCTTTGGCGATGGGGGAGAAGGCCTTTAATCCATACTTGGTGACCCATAACGTCCTTTCCTCAGGTAAGCTGCCGTCCTCAGGAGGAGTGGTATCTCCCTGGTCTGAGGCGTCTGGCTCCCTGGTCTGGCTCCGGTAGGGGCTGTCTTCTGGCACCTGATCTTCTGGTATCTCTGCCTGGAAGGCGCCAACCATCCCACCCAGGACGGCAGTATAGGCCTCCAGATAATAAGCGTAATTTTTCATGTCCTTTGTCAATTCCTCCATCGTAGCGCCCGAAGACAACTTCTGCGCCAGCGAGTCCAGCTCGGAATCCTTATAATGGGAAAAATCCCCGCCATATCTGGAACCAAGATAGGCCAAAAGCTCAATCCAGTTTAAGTGAGGATCAGACTGGAAGGTATCCATATCCAGACGGAATGCCTTTGTCATAGCCTCGCAGGTAACGGTAAAATCCACCCATTTAATGAAATCCTTTTTCGATCCTTCTGATGAGGATCCTTCTTTCTGGGAGGCGTCGGGGTTTTCGGAACCGGAATCCACACCAGATTCTGGCTGCCCGGAGGAAGGAGAATCCTGCTCCCCCATCTGGAGGAGATGCCCCATGGTCTGGCTTAAGATGGGATAGCGCTCCACATAGGAGGTCAGGAGGGTAATTCCCAATATCAGCAAAATCAGGGCTTCTCCATAAAGAAAAAACCTGGACAGGCCAGGCGGGGGAAACAGGGAAGAAAAAAATCGGCGCAGCATAAAAAGACTCCTTTCCGCAGTTCGCATCCTTCTGCCTGCGCATTGGCGCAAGGGTATTGTATGATAATTATATGAAGGCACGCCAGCGGAATATGTGCGTTTATCGCTGCTTTTCCCCGATGATCTGTACAATCATTAGATTTGGAAGACAGACAATGATATCGCCGTCCCGGGATTGTTTTCCCTGATGGACACACACTTGATCTGGGCAGGAGGCCTGGCTGCACCAGATCTCTCCGCCGCTGACAACTAAATGATTTGTACCTTGGTGCGCCCCCCCCTGAATGGTAACTTCCTGATCCTTTGATAAATCCAGGACTTCGACAACCGCTCCGTCGATGGTAACCTCCGCTCTTATGGCAGGGGTACGGTGGGTAAGGGCATATCCGATTCCCAGGGCCAGGGAGAGGGCCAGAAGAATCAAAATTAATATCCAGTCATGCTTTTTGGCGGCGCTTTTATCTTGGTTCATAAACATTCCTCACAATCGTTTCTAATATTAATTATGCCTTGCCAGGATGTGCCTGACGGTCTGCAAACTATCATATCATATTTTAACTCTGGAGAAAAGATAATCTTGTGTCACCTGTTCACACCCAGGAGGTTTTTGCAAATGAACTTGGCAGGAAATCCGATGGCGGTAGCGCCAAATATGGAAAGGACAGGTGTTTTGCCTGCATATTTACTGTGCTAAACAGCGGAGAGTGGACACGAACAATATTGACAAGGAAATAGAAAGCAGATACAATATTACTAAATTCTATAGACAAAGGAGAGGATTATTGTGAAAAAAGATAATCAACAATCCAAATTTTATCTGGGGCTTGGTATCATGGCAGTGGCGTCGGCTGCAGTGATTGCATGCTCTGGGCCAGTGTATGATGCCCTCAGCAAGGCTGGAAGAGTACAGGGAACAGAAAGCATCTATACGCCGGGAGTTTATAAGGCTGAGGCCCAGGGATTTGGCGGCCCGGTGCAGGTTTCCGTCACAGTGGATGAGGCGAACATCACAGAGCTGGAGATCACCGGAGAGATGGAGACGCCAGAATTAGGCGGAGCGGCAATCTCTGCATTAAAGATGGACATCCTGAAAAACCAGACCACAGAGCTTGACAGTGTTTCCGGCGCCACCATCACCAGTGATGCGGTAAAGGAAGCGGTTTCCAATGCCTTAAAGGAGGCGAGGGGAGAAGCGGTAGAGACGGAAGCTGAGACAGAGACAGAGGCGGTTCAGGCGCCGGTTGACGGAACCTTTGTTCCAGGCACCTACACGGCGGAGGTTCGGGGGATGAAGGCGATGACCGTGACCGTGACCTTTGATCAAGATGCGATTACCGAGATCCAGGTGGAGCACGAGGAGACGGAGGGAATCGGCGAACCGGTGGTAGAGAGCATGAAGGAGGAGATCCTTAAGCTTCAGGGCCTGGGCCTGGACGCTGTGTCTGGAGCCACCCTTACCAGCAATGCCATGCTCGACGGTGTGGCAGAGTGCGCAAGGCAGGCTGGGGCAGATGTAGAGGCTTTAAAGGCGATTAAGCCGGCAGCAAAGGAGAAGGAAGCAGATCAGGAGCTGGAGACGGATGTGCTGGTGCTGGGAGCCGGCGGAGCTGGTATGGCGGCAGCGGTAACGGCAAACCAGAATGGCAAGGAAGTAATTGTCATCGAGAAGACCGGGCAGATGGGAGGAAATACCATCATGGCCGGGGGCGCCTTAAATGCGGTAGATGATGGCAGTGAGACGGCCCTGGCCAATAATGACAGCGTAGAGCACCATTATAACCAGACCTATGAGGGCGGCGATAAGCAGGGTGACCCGGAGCTGGTGCGCATCCTGGTGGAAAATGCCTGGGATGGTGTAGAGTGGTTAAAGAGCCTTGGGATGGAATTCCAGCCTGGTACCTTTACGGTAACTGGCGGTATGTGGCAGAGAGCCCACAAGCCGGTGGAACCGGAAGGCGTAGGCTTCTTTAAGACATATCAGGCTTATATAGACGCTCATGAAGGCATTAACATGGTTTATAATACAAAGGCAGAGAGCCTGATTCTAGAAGATGGTGTGGTAGTGGGGGCGGTATGTACTGGAGAAACGGGAAATACCATCACCGTCAAAGCAAAGAACGGGGTAGTCTTAGCTACCGGTGGTTTCGGACAAAATGTGGAGATGCGTATGGCGGCCAATGAGGAAACCCATCTCTGGCCCACATTGGATGAGTCCATTCCTTCCACCAATACTTCGGCCATCACTGGCGATGGCATCCGCATGGCAGAGGAGGCAGGTGCCCAGCTGGTTCAGATGGGTAATATTCAGCTCCTTCCTCTAGGAGATCCGCAGACAGGCTCATTAAGCGGCAACATCGAGCATGCAGTGGAATCTCGTATCTTTGTGAATATCAATGGCGACCGTTTTGTCAATGAAGGAGGACGCCGGGATGAGATGACGCTGGGATTATTTGATCAGCCGGAGACCACCATGTTCATTATCATGGATAGTGACGGCTACCCCACTGGCGAGGAATTAAACAACTTTGGCGAAACCATTAACAGCCTGGTGGCAGATGGACGCGCCTATAAGGCGGACACTCTGGAGGAGCTGGCAGAACAGATCGGCGTGCCGGCAGAGAATCTGACCGCGGCGGTAGAGGAGTATAACCGCCATTGCCTGGGAGGAGACTTAGAAGGGGAGACGGATGAATTTGGCCGAACCTTGTTTACGGATACAGAAAAGGAGAACGATGGCATCAATGATGCGCCTTACTACGCGGCAGAACGCGTTCCCACGGTTCACCACACCATGGGCGGTGTGAAGATCAATGCCAATGCACAGGTGATTAACACAGAAGGAGAAGTTATTCCTAATCTGTTTGCAGCAGGAGAAGTGACTGGAGGAATCCATGGGAGCAACCGTCTGGGCGGCAATGCGCTGACGGACACGGTAGTATTTGGACGGATCGCTGGTCAGAACGCATCTGAGAGCCAGTCAGGAATTGATCAGTAGAAAGACTTTCACCAAACAGCGCAGAAGGAAAAATGTCCCCGGGCAGAAATGCCCGGGGGTTTTTCGGCTAAAGGGAAGTAAAAGCTGCCTGGTATTTAAAAGGTCAGACAATCTCTCCCGGGGTGCTGGACAGAGGGATAATTTCCTTATCATAAGGAATGAAAAGCCTGCCTGAGTAGTACTGCGCTCCCTCCTTTTTATAGTCCTCTTTCCTGGAAGAAAGATGCTTGTCTTCGGTGTGCCACAGCACCAGGTTGGGGATATTCATAGACTGGGCCAGTTCACAGGCATCCTTTACGGTGCTATGATGCTTTTCGTAGGGGCGGAATTTCTCCCGCTCCTGGTAGAGGCAGAAGGCCTCGTGGAGGAGCCAGCGGCTACCCTGGATATAGGGCGCGCAAAGGGGATGATAGGGCTCGTCACCAGCACAGGCCAGCTTTCCGCCTTCTTTAAGCTCCGCGGTAAAACCGAATTGAGGCGCTTTGGTAGAGTGGATGTCAAAAAAGGTTATCCTTCGATTGAAAATAGAGAGGGTCTGCCCATCCTCCACTGGGATCAACTGGATGGGACCGCCCAGGAGCTTCCAGATCTTTTCCTGCGTAGTAAGACGGCAGAGGGTGGAGATGGTCTGGATCAAACCTGGATGACCGTAGATGGATAAGGTGTTTGGATAAATGCCCTGGTGGATTTTCTGGCCGATGATCCGGATCATCCACACAATCCCCAGGATATGGTCTGTGTGCTCATGGGTGACAAAGATATGATGGATTCGGGTCAAAGGGACCTGCATATCCTCCAGAATGGTGAGAATCCCATTTCCTCCACCAGCGTCAACCATGAAAAAGTCTTCTTCAAAGCGAAGCGCGAAGCAAGTGTTATAGCAGCGGGTTACAGATGCATTTCCAGTGCCGAATACATAAAGCTGTTCCATAGTTTATCTCTCCAATCTTGATTCCTGCTGGGAAGACCGCGATTCCCTTCCCTGCCGCTGCCTGGCCTTCCTGGATTCCGATGAAAGGGCCGGCAGGGAGGAATAGCGTGACAACACAGATTCCCTGTGTCTTTGTTTCCGTACATACGGAAAATCAGCGGCCGGCGGCTTTCCTTTTTAAAAATCCGATGCTATAATAGAGTTTATTGGATTGCAGGGAGCGCAATGCAGTTCCTGCTAGCGCTCAGAGAAGGATCGC
The DNA here is from genome assembly GCA_949740725.1 of uncultured Lachnospiraceae bacterium. Taxonomy (GTDB): domain Bacteria; phylum Bacillota; class Clostridia; order Lachnospirales; family Lachnospiraceae; genus Caccovicinus. Next base: position 45,612 of record CATJIO010000091.1, read on the forward strand.
GGCAATAGTACATCTATCGTACTATAAAAACAGTGAAATTGCAATGTTGGAGGGGATGAAATGCGAGATTTAGATTATTTACGGCTTTTATCAAAGGAGTATCCTACAGTACGCCTGGCCTGCAGCGAGATTATCAATCTTCGGGCGATAATGGGCCTGCCTAAAGGAACAGAATACTTTTTCAGCGATCTCCATGGGGAGCATGAGGCGTTTGTCCATCTGCTAAAAAGTTCTTCCGGAATCATCCGGGAAAAGATCAAGGAGACCTTTGGCTATATTATTCCAGAGGAGGAGCAGGTGGGGCTGGCAAACTTGATTTATTATCCAAACCGGGTGATTAATAAGATGACTGCCGGTGGAAAAAATACCGATGACTGGCAGAAGGTAACCATATACCGGCTGGTGCAGATATGCAAGGTGGTATCATCTAAATATACCCGCTCAAAAGTAAGGAAAAAAATGCCGCCGGAATTTGCATACGCCATTGACGAGCTGCTGAATGTCGATTATAATGACGAAAATAAAAAGGTATATTACAGTGAGATCATCCGCACCATACTGGATGTACAGATTGCGGATAAGTTTATTATCGCTTTAAGCCATCTGATTCAGAATTTAACCATAGACAATCTCCATATTATCGGGGATATTTTTGATCGAGGCCCAAGGGCGGATATTATCATGAACGAACTGATGCAGTTTCATGACGTGGATATCCAGTGGGGGAATCATGATATCTCCTGGATGGGGGCGGCGACCGGGAATCTGGCCAGCATCTGCGTGGTGCTGCGCATCGCCATCAGCTATAACAGCTTTGATGTGCTGGAAGATGGCTATGGGATTAACCTGAGACCCTTGTCCATGTTCGCGGCTAATGTCTACCGGGATGATCCCTGCGCTCGGTTCCAGCCAAAGATTCTGGATGAAAATATCTACGACGCGGTGGACCCCGGCCTGGCAGCTAGGATGCACAAGGCCATCACTGTCATGCAATTCAAACTTGAGGGACAAATTATCCGACGGCATCCAGATTACCAGATGGAGGATCGGATCCTGCTGGAAAAGATTGATTATGAGAAGGGAACCGTTAAGATTGGGGATAAGGAATATCCTATGCTGGATATGAACTTCCCCACAGTAGATCCTAAGGATCCTCTGCGTCTGAGCCCAGAGGAGGAGGAGCTTCTTTATACTCTGGCCCTTTCCTTCCGCCACAGCGAACTCCTTCACCGGCATATTAAGTTTGTGTACAGCCATGGAAGCATGTACAAGTGTTATAATTCCAACCTCCTGTATCATGGGTGCATTCCCATGAAAAAAGACGGAGAATTTGATGAGATGGTGATCGACGGGGTAGCCTATTCGGGAAAGGCGCTTTTGGATCTAATTGACCAGCGAGTAAAAAAAGCCTATTTCCTCTCTGAATTTGATCCAGAGAAGGAAAAATGCCGCGATTTTATGTGGTATCTCTGGTGTGGGGCGAAATCTCCGGTATTCGGCAAAGACAGGATGGCTACCTTTGAGAACTATTTTGTGGAAGACAAGGCTACCCATAAGGAGAACTACAATCCTTATTATAAATTAAGCCAGCAAGTGGAATACTGTGATAAGATTTTAAGAGAATTTGGTCTTCCAACAAAGGGATCTCACATTATCAATGGGCATGTGCCGGTGAAGCTAAAGGACGGGGAGACTCCGGTAAAGGCGGAAGGCAAGCTGTATGTAATCGATGGAGGCTTATCTAAAGCTTATCAGTCGAAAACCGGGATTGCTGGGTATACATTGATCTATAATTCTCATCATCTGGCTCTGGCGGAACACAAGCCCTTTGACCCCAACCGGGAAAACACGCCGAAGGTTTCCATTGTAGAGAAAATGAAGCGCAGAGTCATGGTAGCGGATACCGACAAAGGCGCAGAGCTTGCGTTGCAGATCGAGGACTTAAAGGAGCTGGTGAGCGCTTACCGGGAAGGGGTTTTGAAAGAAAGGATACGTTAATACATGGACAAAAAAGAATTTTTGGAGAAGCTTACGATGGCCCTGGCGGGGCAGGTATCCCGCTCAGTGATAGAGGAGAATATCCGCTATTATGAAAACTATATTACTGAGGAGACTCGGAAGGGAAACTCCCTGCGCCAGGTTCTTGAGGCTCTGGGAGATCCCAGGTTGATCGCAAAGTCCATCATTGATGCCAATGGAGGCGGCAGCGACATGGCTGGGGTTTACGAGGACAGCGACAGCCGCGGATCCTCTCCCTTTATGGAGAGGGAAGAGAGTGGGGACAGCGGATTTGGAGGTAGGCTCCGCGGTTTCCATCTCAATGGCTTTTGGGCAATATTTTTGATTCTGGTGATGATTACCTGCGTATTAATGATCGTGGGAACCATCATTGGCGGGATCTTTATGCTGATTCGTCCAATACTGGCGCCGCTTTTGATTTTTATTTTGATGTTTTCTCTTTTGAAAAGACGCTAATATGCTGACCATTTGGCGAAGTGTGAACGTGTCAGCACGCTAGAAAATAGGGATGGTGGGGCTAGCCCCTCCTTTCCCTATTTCCATATTCATGCTGTGGGCAGAGAATTTGCATGTATCTACTCAAAATCAATTCACGAAAATGTATCTTGAAAAATGTCTTTTGATATCCAAAATATTCCAAAAATTATGGTCAAAAATACGAAAAATTAAGTTTTTAATTGACTTTTTTATGCATATATGATATAAATATTATAGTAAACGTTTTCTATAAACTTATCTATATTGCAGGCAGAAAGGATAGGCATAGGGATGTTGAAGGTTTGTGGGCTGACGAAGCGGTATGGTGATTCTACTGCAATACAGGATATCAGCTTTTGTGTGAAAACAGGTGAGATCGTAGGTTTAATTGGACATAATGGCTGTGGGAAGTCTACCACCATGAATATTATCACTGGGTATCTTGCGGCAAGTGAGGGAAGGGTTTTCGTGGATGGGGAGGACCATGTGGAGCAGGCTCGATCCGTCCGGAGGAAGATCGGCTATCTTCCGGAGACACCGGCGCTGTATCCAGAGATGACCGTGGAGGAGCAGCTGAGATTTGCGTGTGACCTGAAGGGGATCCGGGATAAAGGGGATGCGATTTGGAGGGCATGTAGGAGAGCAGACGTGCAGAAGGTGGGAGGGCGGCTGATACGGAATCTGTCAAAGGGATACCGTCAGCGCATCGGGCTGGCCCAGGCTTTCTTAGGGAATCCGCCTTTGCTGATCCTGGATGAGCCTTCCTCTGGACTGGACCCTTATCAAAATGCGGAGATGCGGGACATCCTTAAGGAGGCGGCCAAGGAGCAGGCAATTCTTTTAAGCTCTCATGTGCTTTCGGAAGTGGCGGCTATCTGTAACAGAGTAGTGGTGCTGAGCAATGGACAGCTGGTAGCGGATGACACGCCGGGAAGACTGCGGGAGCACTTCCGACAACCGGGGCTTTTTTTCATTGTCGGGGAAGGCAGGATGGAGGTCTTCCAGAAGGTAGCGGCTGAGAGCGGATGGTTTTCAGATATTCGGACAGAGAACTGGGACAGGCCTGGGATGTTTCGGGCAGAGTTTTGCTGCGGGGAGAAGGATGTGGCCAGCTGTCTGATTTCTATCTTAGGGGAAAATGGAATAAATCTGATCCAGTTTGGAGCGGTTTTGCCGGATCTGGAGGAGATTTATTTTCAGTTAACCAGGGATCAGAGGTATCGAGGGATGGATTAAATACGGACAATCAGCGGTAGAAGCAGGTGCAGGGGAGACAAAGAGCAGAAGGAACATCGAGGATACGGGGGCTTAACAGAGATGACAGCAGTTTGGAAGAAGGAATTGCGCCAGTACCGGACGTCGATTATCGGTGCGGTATTTCTGGCCTCCTATGGGGGGCTTATCGGATACTACTTTGTGGTGGGGAATCTTCTTGCCATGAATGGGGACATTACCGTGTTATTTCAGTCCGTGTACTCTACCTTGATTGTATTGATTCCTATCCTCACCATGCGGCTTTTCGCGGAGGAGAGGAAGATGCGGACGGATCAGCTTTTATTTACCTCACCGGTGGATATAGGAATGATCATCCTGGGGAAATTTTTTGCGGCATTGGAGATGTTTTGCCTGGGTAGCCTTCCCATTGTGCTGGATGTGGCGGTGCTGGCCTTTTACGGATGTTTCCAGCCTCTGGAGACGGCTGGTTGTTTTGCGGGACTCTTCCTGGCAGGGAGCGGACTTTTGTCCATGGGGCTTTTTGCCTCCTCTCTTACAGAGAACCAGGTGGTGGCGGCTATTGTCAGCTATCTGATGATGATTTTACTTTGGCTGCTGGATTATCTGAAATATTATGTCCAGGGAGAGTGGACGGCGAAGTTGGTGGGATACCTGTCCTTTCAGATTCATTTCCAGGAGCTCTCATCCGGTATATTCAGCTTTTCGGCGGTGGTATATTTTACCAGCCTGACGGCGCTCATGCTGGGACTGACCTGCCTGGTGTTGGAGAGCCGCAGGTGGAAATAGCCTTAAGGAAATTTTGACGGATACAGCGAAGGGCCGGAATTCTGGCAGGAACGATAAGGATAATGATGGGAATAGGGCAGGATATGATGAGAGGAAAAAAGAGACAGACAGGGCTTGCGGCAGGGGCGATGCTAACGCTTTTTCTGCTGGTGGGCATGCTGTCCCTTCTTTTAACAGAAAATTATGGATGGAAGTTGGACTTAACGGAGAACCGGCTGTATACCCTGTCAGAGGATACGAAGGAGATTCTGTCTCAACTGGATCAGCCGGTGAACATTGTAGTGTTTAACCGGGAGGCGGAGTACCCCCTTCTGCCGAAGAATCTTTTAGCGCGGTATTCCGGGTATAGTAAGATGATCCAGATCCGCTACTGTGATCCTTACCGGGAGCCAAAGCTGGTACGGGAGTATCAGGAGCTTGGCTATAAGGTGGAGCTAAATGATCTGATCATTGAATCTGCAGGCGGCCGGAAGCAGTTAAAGCTTACGGATTTGTATGAGTTTAATGCTTCCCGGACTCAAGTGGAGAAGCTGGCAGCGGAGCAGGAAATCACCTCTGGAATACATCTGGCGGCGAATGGGGAAAGGGAAAAAATTCTCTTTACTGACGGACATGGGGAGGAACCATCCGCATCTCTTATGGATCTGTTTTCCAAAAATCATTACCAGACCGCCTACGCGGAGTTGTCAGTCCAGGGGATTGACAGGGAGACAGCAGCGTTGGTAATTTGCGCGCCCAGGAGGGATTTTAGCCTGGAGGAGATAGGCTGTGTGGAAGAGTATCTGTTGGCTGGGGGAAGCGTGATGGTATTCTGGGAGCCAGGGACAGAAGGGATGGAGAGGCTGACTGAACTTTTGGAAGACTGGGGGATCCGGCCCACGGAAAACCTGGTGGAGGAGCCAAAGCTCTATGTGTCCGGAAGTCCATTAAATGTGGCAGCCACTTACGGACAGCATGAGATTAACCAATACTTTAAGAATAACCGGTATTATGTGGTGGTTCCCTCATGTGTTGCCTTAGAGCAGCTCTATGAGAGTCAGGGAACCACGAATACGGGACAGGTTCTCCGTTCCTCAAAGGATGCGGCTGCCGGTGGCCAGGCTCAGGGGAGTCCGTTCAGTTTGGTGCTGGGCTCGGAGCGGGCGGTGACGACTGAGACAGGGAATGGGGTGACCGGGAGGATTTTGGTGTGCGGAAGCAAGAGGATTTATGGGGACGATATGCTATCCTCGGAAAAGCTTGCCAACGGAGATTTTCTGATTCAGGCCGCAGGTTGGTGTGTTGGCGCAGAGGAGATGCTCCATATCCCGCCAAAAGAGATGGGATCTCTGCTGCTTCCGGTAGTGTCCTCAGAGGTAAAGGGATGGGCTATCTTGCTTCTTGGGATGATCCCTCTTGGGACACTGGCTGTGGGCGCAGGCATTTCCCTGCAAAGGAGATATCGATAAAATGGGACGAAGTGGATGGTATGGAAAATTTGCCATTACTGCAGGGGTATTGGCTGCGCTGATTGGGGCTTTGTGGATCCTTTCCTGCCTTCCGGAGGAGGAAAGCCAGGATGGGGCCATGATTACGGATGTCCATATGGGCGCAGTGGCCGGAGCCGCCCTGGTAAATGATAAGGGTGGGGTGGCCTTAATGCTCCAGAATGGGGAGATCGAGATACTGGATGCTCCCCAGGATATGGTATTTTCTGCATCCAACAGAAAAGCTTTTCTATATCGGATGGCCCATATTCCGGTAAAGGAGGAGCTTGGAGAAGCAAAAGAGTGGGAACAGTATGGACTAGATCAGCCAAAGGCCAAGCTGACCTTGTTTTTAACCGATGGCAGCAGGATCATCCTGTATCTGGGCGATCAGACGCCTTTGGAGGATTCCTGGTATCTGCGTAGGGAAGATGAAGAAATTTTGTATCTGGTGGATTCGGTTACAGCCAGGATGCTGGGATATTCCCTAGATGATTTCCGGGAAATCGATGTGCTGCCGGTGATTTCACCAGAGTCCCTGGAGGGGCTTACCTGTATGCGACTGACCAGGGATGATGAGATTATAGAAATCCGGGGAGAGAAGCGAGGGGAAGAAGTGCGCTTTATGTTGGTGTCTCCCATTGAGGCAGTCTTAAGCTGGCAACGGGTGGCAGAAAAGCTCCTGGCTCCCTTGGGAGGAATGGAACAGTTGCAGGTAGTCGGGGGAATCTCTGTGGAGGAGTTGAAAGAAAGGAACAAGAAGGAGCGGTATCAGCTGACCTTGGAGCTGAATGGAGAGGAGAGAGAGCTATTCTTTATCCCGGGAGAGGAAGATACTTTTTACTGCGGAAATCTGGCCAATGGCCAGGTGATTCTCTTAAAGGGGGAAGAGGTAAGATCACTGTTCAATCAGTCTGTGGCAGAGCTAATGGACACGACCCTCTATCCGGCTAATGCAGCGGATATGGAGCGGGTAGAGATCAATGCCGAGGGGTTGGCGTTGAGTTTGGAGCTTTCGGGGCAGGGAGAGCTGCTGAGGGGATATCTGGGCGGCAGGGAATTAAACCAGGCAGAGACTCTGGAGCTGTTTCAAACCTTGACTATGATTCCGCCGGCAGAGGCCCTGGAGGAGGATGCGCTCCTTTTGGAGGAACCAATTTTATCTCTGTATTTCCGGAGGAAAACCGGGGCAGAGGATGTGGTGGAGCTGATTCCCATATCCCAGAGAAGGTGTGGGGTGCGACTAAATGGCGTCGCTTCTCTGACTACGTATAGGGCTACAATAGAGGAGATCATCCGGGTGATCAGCGCATTTGATGAAGAATATTTTGCGGAAGATTAAACTCTGCATCATATAAATAATAAAAACGGAGGTAGTATTTATGAGAAGAAACATCTTGAAACATGCATGCGTAGTGATGGCATTAACGGTGTCCGCTGCATCTTTAGCCGGCTGTTCCGGAGGCGGCGGCAGCGCGCCGGTCCAGACCACCGCGGCCGCGACGACAGCGGCTCCGGCAGAACAGACTACTGGGGCTGTAGGCGGTGAAGAAACCGAGGCAGAGAAGGCGGGGGCTGCTTTAGAGGGAGAGGCCACATCCCTTTCTCTAGCCAATACTCAGCCGGATACTGATGTGGAAAGCCTACAGCTTTATGCCTGTGAGAAAACTATTGAGGACGCCACTGGCGGGAATTTCAGTGTAGAGGTATTTACCAATTCCGCACTGGGAGACACGGATGATATTTTGGAGCAGGCCATTCAGGGAACGGCGGTATTGACGGTAACCGATCCAGGCCGTCTAGCAGACTATATTCCAGATTTTGGAATACTCCAGATGCCTTACATCATGGAGGACTACACTAAGATTGACGCCATTACTGGGACAGATATGGTAAAGGAGTGGGAAAAGGGCTTTGAGGAATATGGAGTAAAGGTTCTTGCTTCCAACTGGTATGGCGGTGCAAGGCACTTTGTCTGCAATAAGGAAGTGAATGTTCCCGATGACTTAAACGGACTGAAGATCCGCACAATGGGAAGCGATCTCTGCATTCAGTCAGTAACCGCCATGGGAGCTGTGGGAACCGCCATGTCTCAGAGTGAGATCTACTCTGGTATCGAGCAGAAGGCCATTGACGGCTGTGAAAACCAGAGCACCTCTACCTATGCAAGCCGCTTATATGAGGTTTGCTCCTATGTGAATAAAACCGGGCATTTTATGCTTCTTGGTACGCCTGCCACAGGTACAATTTACTTTAATTCCTTATCAGAAGATTATCAGAAGCTGTTAGTGGATACCTTCCGTGACAATGGCACAGAGTACCAGAAGATCTGCGCAGAGATGGAAATTGAATGCGAAAAGCAGATGGAAGCAGAAGGGATGACCATTCATGAGCTGGATAATACTCCCTTTAAAGAAGCAGTGGAGCCAGTTTATGACAGCCTTGGCTACAAGGACTTGCGCGATCAGATTCTTACTGAGGCAGGACTGAAGTAATTACTGCTGTTCCTCACATGCTTTGGCATAGGACAGGCCTATGTCAACTTCAGGCATTCCGGAAGCCTCGCCATAGAGATAAGGCGGCGGCTTCCAGGAGCGCTTTCTCCAAAAACAGGAGGTGTTTTATGAAAAAAGCCTATGATGCTTTTTGTACTATTGAAGAGCTAATCTGCGGGGCCATCCTGTGCATTATCGTGGCCCTGGCCTTTGCCACGGCTATTGGCAGATGCATCAGCCATCCTATATCCTGGACTGTTGAGGTATCCCAGTTTTTCTTGTCCTGGCTGGCATTTTTGGGGGCAGATATGGCTCTGCGCCACGGCCGGGTACTAGGGGTGGATTTGCTGACCAGGCGCCTTCCGAAGAAGGTGCAGGCAGTGGTTAAGCTGGTGACCGATATCCTGATCCTGCTGGTATTGATTTCCTTTATTAAGTTTGGAATCGATCTTTGCCAGTCCAATTATAAGCGCTCCTTCCAGACCGTGGGAATCAGCTACTCCTGGGCTACTGCCAGCCTTCCCTTTGCTTCTGTATTTATGTCTATTACCATGTTTCTGGAGATACTACAGCAGATCAAAATACTGCTGGGAAAGGAGGATGTGGCATGAGTGTTGTGCTGATTACCTTTGTTGTTTTGCTGCTGTTAAATGTTCCCATTGCCTTTGTGGTGGGTATCGCAGGGGTAGCCTACTTTATTGTCAGCGGGACAGTGCCCTTCTCTGTGGCAGTACAGAGGGTGGTGGCCCAGACCCAGTCCTATAGTTTCTTAGCGGTCCCCTTTTTCATTTTTGCCGGAAACCTGATGAATGAGACCGGTATCACCAAATATCTGCTAAAATTGGCTCAGATGGCTACCCGGAAGATGTGGGGTGGAATGGCCCAGATTAATATTCTCTTAAGCACGATGATGGGTGGGATCTCCGGTTCTGCCTGTGCGGACGCGTCCATGGAGGCCAGGATCCTGGGGCTAGACATGGTGAAAAAGGGATACCCCAAAGGTTACACCACGGCAGTTACCTGTCTGTCTGCTTTGGTCACCGCCACCATTCCCCCGAGCCTTGGATTAATCCTGTTTGGCTATGTAGGTGGGGTTTCCATTGGCCGACTATTCATGGCAGGTATTGTACCGGGGGTTCTGATGGCCACAGCGCTGATGGTTACGGTAGCCCTCACGGCGAAAAAGCATAAATATGAGCCGCCTTCTCATCTGACTGAGGAGCTTCCCAAGGGTGAGGTGGCGAAGACCTTAAAGGAATCCTTCCCAGCTCTACTTTTCCCGGTGATCCTGCTGGTGGGAATCCGTATGGGCGTCTTTACTCCCTCAGAGGCGGGGGCATTTGCTGTGGTTTATGCCTTGATTGTAGGGAAATTTGTTTACAAGGAGCTGGATTGGAAAAAGTTCCGCACATCATTGAAGAATGCATGCCTTGATACGGGTGTAATTCTTTTAATCGTGTGCTTGTCCGGAATTTTTTCTTATGTGATCACCATGGAAAAAGTGCCGGTATCCATCAGCGAATCGGTGCTGAGCGTGACGAATAATCCTTACCTGCTACAGCTTTTGATCCTGGTTCTGTTGTTTGTAATGGGGATGTTTCTGGACAGCGATGTGAATACGCTGCTTCTGACCCCGATCTTTCTGCCTATCATAGAGGCGGCGGGAGTTGACCCGGTTCATTTCGGCGTGATGATGGCGACCCTTCTTACGGTGGGGGTTATGACTCCGCCAGTAGGAACTGCCTGCTATATTGTTTGCGGAATTTTAGATTGTCCTGTGGAAGAATATGTAAAGGCCAGTGTGCCCTTCTTCCTGGCGATTTTGCTGGTATTCGCTATCCTGGTTTTCTTCCCGGATGTGGTGTTGTTCCTGCCGAATCTGGTATATGGTTAAGGACAGGCTAACAGGAAATAAGTCAGGACTCGAATAAGTTAAGATGGAGTGTGATGAGCATGAAATATACAAAGATTGATGAATTGCAGATTTATGTGGCAGACAGCCGTGAAGAGATGGGAAGGATATCCGGACAGGATGTGGCGGCCCTTATCAAGGTTTTCCTTCAGGAGAAGGAGGAGCTGAATGTAATGTTTGCGGCAGCACCCTCTCAGAACGATGTTCTGGCAGAGCTGCTGTTGGACCAGGAGATCGACTGGAGTCGGATCAATGCTTTCCATATGGATGAGTATCTAGGCCTCCCCCAGGATGCGCCTCAGTGTTTTGGGAATTTTCTGAGGGAACATATTTTCGGAAAAGTTCCTTTTCGCCAGATTTATTACATCGATTCCAGCGCTGAGCCAGAGAAGGAATGCCGGCGATATGAGGGGATTCTCCGCTCCCATCCCATGGATATCTGTATTCTTGGGGTAGGGGAAAATGGACATCTGGCCTTCAATGATCCGGCGGTAGCAGATTTTGCGGATAACCGGCTGATTAAAAAAGTAGAACTGGATGACATATGCCGCCAGCAGCAGGTAAATGACGGGTGCTTTGCTTCTATTGACCAGGTGCCGAAAACTGCGCTGACGGTTACGATCCCCGGCCTAACCCGGGCTAAGGCGATGTTCTGTGTAGTTCCCACAAAGAATAAAGCAGGCGCGGTCAAAAATATGCTGACCGGGAATGTGGATATCCACTGTCCCGCATCTATTCTGCGGAAAAAAGCAGGGGCGAAGCTGTACTTAGACCCGGATGCGGTGGGAGATACACTCTGATGACAGGAGGAAAGGGATATGAAGCTGGCGAGAATGGCCCTGGAAGGACTGGCGAATGAAGATGGACTGGTCTTTTTTCCAGAGGAGTGTGAAACTATTGCGGTAAACTGTGTTCAGGTGGCGCAGGGAGAAATCACAGAGCCTGCGATACATCCGGATGAAGAGGAGATTTATGTGATTCTTTCCGGAGAGGGAAGCGTATGGCTGGATAAGGAAGAGAATCCGGTGAAGGTGGGGAGCGTGGTATATATCCCCAGAAATGTAGAGCACATCATCGGCGGAAAGAGCAGGGAGCCTCTGACCTATGTCTGTGTGGCAAATTGGCCAGATAAAATGCCTGCAGAGCAGAATGGATAAAGGGCCCGATTCTGCAGTGCGGGCATCCGTGAAGGCAATGGATAATGATTATATCTGTCTGGTCGATTCCCGGATAATCAGATTCGGCTTTCGGTAGCATCGTTCATTGCATATCATGTCGCCGGATTCTAAACGCTCGATCAGGCGAAGGCATACATCGTAGCCATGTTGATAGCTGTCCTGACTAATGGAGGTGAGGGTGGGGCTGATCATCATACCTTGAGGGATATCATCGATCCCAATAACCGAGATGTCTTGGGGGACCTGGACACCTTCCTGAGTCAGCTGATGGATAACGCCCCAAGCTACCAGATCATTCACCGCCACCACCCCAGTGAAGATTCTGGAGGAGGAGAGCAGCTGTTTGGCCAGCTCCTTTCCAGCCTCAAATTCGAACAGGGCATCATCCAAATCCCGCTCGAAATTGGATTCAAAAACGATCTGAGCTTCAGGCGGGATGCGGTATAAATCCATCGCCTGATGATACCCTTTGCTGACCATGCGCCGGTTATGTTTGGTCAGGGGAGTGGTGAGAAGGGCGATGCTCCGGTGACCGGATTCCAGGAGATGGCAGGTGGCGATGTAACCATTTTCATCCATATTGCTGGTGGCGTTGATTGCCCGGGGATCTAGAGGATAGTCCGCCTCAAAGATGGCGGCGCTTGATCCAGTGTCCAGAAAGGCATTGACCGCCTCTGGTTCATGGTCTGTGGCAGAGAGCAGCAGGCCGGAGATCTTTAGCTGCTGGATCTGGGAGATCAGCATCTGCTCAGTGTGCTTATCCCGCTGAGAACTAAAGACAAAGGAAACGTATCCCTGGGATTTTGCAGCATTTTCAATTCCCATGGTCAGCTGAATAAAGAAGGGATTCTGAAAGGAAGGGATGATAATGCCCAGGCATTTATTAGTCTTTGACTTCAGCATATGCCCTAAAAGATTCGGCGAATAGTGAAGAGCTCGGGTGGCATCTAAGACACGCTTTCGCATCTCCTCACTGACAGGATAGTTGCTGCCGCTGAGTACTCTGGAAACGGTAGCGATGGAAGTCCTGGAAAGCTTTGCAACATCATTAATCGTTGCAGATTTTGAGGTAGATGTAGTTGTCTTTTCGTCCATACGGCACCATCCTACTGAACAGTTTTTAATCGTATTTTTATTGTAACAGACGGAGAGAAAAGTGTCAAGATTGGGCACAAATACAAACTGGTGAAAGGGGTATTAACATGAAAGTATATATTGACGCAAATGCGGAATTAATGGGAAAACGAGCGGCTGAGGAGACGGTAAAGCGGATTAAGGAGGCAGTGGAGGCCAGGGGGGAATGCCGGCTGCTGCTGTCTACAGGCGCATCTCAGTTTGAGATGTTTGACGCCCTGGTAACTATGGAAGCACCTTGGGATCAGGTGGTGATGTTCCATCTTGATGAGTATGTTGACATGCCTTCAACCCACAATGCCAGCTTCCGGAAATACTTAACGGAGCGCTTTATTGACAAGGTTCACCCTAAAGCATATTACTTTGTGAACGGGGAGGGAAATGTGGAAGAAAATCTGCGCCAGCTGAGTATGGAAGTGAAGAAGGCGCCGATGGATGTGGCTCTGATTGGAATCGGTGAGAATGGCCATATCGCATTTAATGACCCGCCTGCAGACTTTGATACAGAGGAGGCCTACATCATTGTGGAGCTGGAAGAACGCTGCAAAAAGCAGCAGATGGGAGAGGGATGGTTCGCCACGATTAATGATGTGCCGAGCCGCGCGATTACCATGACCGTTAACCAGATTATGAAGAGCAAAGCAGTGCTGTCGGTGGTTCCCGGAAAGCGTAAGGCTCAGGCAATTAAGATGACCATAGAGGCGCCAGAAGTGACCAACCAGGTTCCTGCCACGAAGCTTCGGGAGCATCCGGACTGGAGCCTTTATTTGGATGAAGATTCCGCCAGCGAAGTGGATAAGGAAAAACTAGATCTGGCCTAAATTGTTTTTACTTCCCTTCCCGCTCAGCGTCTCGCGAGGTGTTTCCTGTGATTGAATGTCAGGGAAAATCCTCCTTTATGAAATTGTAAGAATCCGACGGATTGCTGTAATTGAAATCTTCCGGCACCTTGTGGTAAAATGGGAATGTACGAGCTTAAACCCAAAACCAGAAGACGTTATTGCCGGAAGATTTTTTTGCATGCAGCGGACTGCCGGAAGGCGGGGACTACTTCGGCAATATATAGAGGAGATACTAGATGAAACAGAGAAGGTTAAAAACATTACAAAGCGGTGTGCTGGCGGGAGTGATGGGATTTTGCCTTTTGGCCCGACCAGGGATTGCCATGGCGGATGCCTGGGAAAGAACTGACGGAGCATACCGGACTACCGACGGAACACCGATCCCCGGCGTACTTTCCAGAGGCATTGACACCTCATACTGGAATCAAAATATTGACTGGAACCAAGTGAAAAATGATGACGTAGATTTTGTTATGCTGGCGACCCGGTTCAGGGGGCAGCCAGATCCCTATTTTCTGATAAATGCAGAAAATGCCCATGCAGCTGGTTTGAAGGTAGGGGCTTACCTCTATTCTTATGCCACTTCAGTAGAGATGGCGGAGCAGGAGGCAGACTTTGTGCTGAATTTAATCAAGGATTTTCCCGTTTCCTATCCAGTGGCATTTGACGCGGAGGACGCAGGGACTCTGGGAACCTTGCCTCCGGCTCAGGTCAGCGAGGTAATCAATGCCTTCTGCAAAAAGATCGAAGACGCCGGCTACTATCCAATGGTTTATGCCAACGAATACTGGCTGGAGAATAAAATAGACCTGTCTTCCATCCACTATGATATCTGGGTAGCCAGGTACAATACCATGTATACATACGATCGCCCGACAATGTGGCAGGCTACTAATACTGGCTCGGTGAATGGGGTAAACGGGAATGTGGATATTGATTTTCTGTTTACGGATTATTCCAGCATTATTCCGGCGGACACATGGAGAACCATCGCCGGGAATACCTACTATTATAAGGATTACCGGATGCAGAAATCCGACTGGATCCATGATGGTTCTGGCTGGTTTTATATGGGAGACCAGGGAACTGCAATGAAAGGCTGGATGTCTATGCCGGAGGGCTGGTATTATCTGGATGAGCCCGACGGGCGGATGGCCACCGGCTGGCGGGATTTAGGTGGAAGCTGGTACTATTTAAAAGAAAGCGGACGGATGGCTACTGGCTGGCGTCAGATTGAAAGTGCCTGGTATTATCTGGATGCAGACGGCAGGATGCAGACAGGCTGGCAGGATATCGGGGGAGCCAGATATTATCTCAACAGCTCCGGCGTCATGGCTACTGGCTGGCAAAATCAAGATGGCGCCTGGTATTATCTGGATGGCTCTGGGGCCATGACTACCGGCTGGCAGAACGTGGGAGGCGCTTGGTACTATCTGGATAGCTCTGGCGTGATGCAGACGGGCTGGCAGAATGTGGACGGCACCTGGTACTATCTGGACGGTTCCGGCGCTATGCTTACCGGCTGGCTGGAAATCGGAGGAGCGCTGTATTACTTAGATAATTCCGGAGCCTTGGCGGTGAATACAGTGCTGGATTATAATGGGGTAAAATATCAGTCTGATGGAAACGGGGTGTGCACACCAGTTTTGGAAGAGGGCGTAACGATGATACCCCAGGGTGGATTTTAAATCACAACATTGAAAGTTAAGGGGCGATGTGAGTCGCCCCTTTTTGTGCGCGAAAGTTGCTATTTCATTGAGCCTTTCATGTCTCACCAGCGACTTGCGTACGCTAATTCAACTTAAACAAAATCACATCCTTCACCTGCTCAATTCTGCGTATCTCCTCCACGGATTCTTCATCCATGGTCTGGTCCATTTCAATGGTCATAATGGCCAGTCCGCCTTTTTCCTGGCGGTTTAAGCGGAAATTAGCGATATTAGCCCGGTGGTTGGATACCAGCGTGGTTACTTTGGCGATGAGTCCGGGTTGATCGTGGTGGAGTACGATTAGGGTGGGATATTGACCGGAGAAGTTTACCTTCATTCGGTTGATGCTGGTGATCTGGATATTGCCGCCGCCTACACTGGCACCTTGTAGAGAAATTACTTTGCCGGAGACGCCGGTCATGGTGATTAGGGCTGTGTTGGGGTGCGCGTCATCGATGGCGCCGGTGGTGATTGTGACCAAAATCCCAGCTTCTCTGGCCAGCCTGGGACTTTCGCGTATCCGGGTATCCCATGGATCGAATCCCAGCAGTCCGCCGATGATTGCCTTATCGGTTCCATGTCCAAGATAGGTTTTGGCAAAAGAGCCGTGAAACAGGATCTCTGCGTTTACTGGCTCTTCTCCTAAGAGGAGACGGGCAGCCTTCCCGATGCGGGTCGCGCCGGCCGTGTGGGAACTGGAGGGCCCGATCATCACTGGGCCGACAATATCAAATACATTCATTTTGGAACCTCCGAAATTTTATAAAACATTTATTTTCAGTATAACAGATCCCCAACAAAGTACAAGGGAAAAAGAAATTATCGTTGAAAGCCTCTCCCCCTTTATGTTATAATCAATCACGTATGCGAATGAAAGAAATACAGAGGATGCAGGAAAAAATACACGAGAAAATAGCGAGGTTTCAGAATGACGATGGAGGATGTTTCAAATCTATTTCAGTTTTTAGGCGGACTGGGTATGTTCCTTTATGGGATGAATATTATGGGCGACGGCATGCAGAAGACAGCTGGAAGCAAGATGAATCAGTTCCTGGGGATGGTTACAAATAAGCGGCTTTTAGGGGTGCTTTTAGGCGCGCTTATCACGGCAATTCTTCACAGCAGCGCGGCTACTACGGTAATGGTGGTGGGCTTTGTGAATGCGGGGATATTGAACCTGACTCAGGCGGTTGGTGTGATTATGGGCGCCAATATCGGAACAACCATCACGGCATGGATGGTATCGCTAAATTCTCTAGGAGATGCCTTTGCCATGCTCCAGCCGGCCTTTTTTGCGCCTCTGCTGGCGGGGATGGGCGCTTTCATGATGACCTTTTCCAAGAAGCAGAAGACGAATATGATCGGCGAGATTTTTGTCGGAGGTGGCCTTCTCTTTATCGGTCTGACCTTTATGTCCGGCGCGGTAGAGCCTTATACGGGTGCGCCGATTTTTGCGGATATCTTCCGCATCCTGGGGGGGAATCCTATCTTGGGCATTGTGGCGGGAGCATTGATCACCGCTATTTTGCAGAGCTCCACGGCATCGGTGGGAATCCTGCAAACCTTGGCCATGAATGGGGTAGTGTCTATGAGTGCGGCGATCTACATTACTCTGGGACAGAATATTGGAACGTGTGTGACCGCCGTGCTTTCCAGCGCAGGAGCGAACCGGACGGCGAAGCGGGCGGCAGCGATTCATCTGATGTTTAATACTATTGGCGCCATCTTCTTTGCTATTGGTATGTATGCGCTCTCCTTCGCCTGGCCGGAATTTGCCTTCGGGCCCATAAATGCAGTAGAAATTTCCATGTTCCATACGGTGTTTAACGTGACCAATACCATTCTCCTTTATCCCTTTGCCAATCAGCTGGTGAAACTGTCCGCGATTTTTGTGAAGGAGAAGGGAACAGGACAGGAAGTCTTCCAGGAAGAGAACGAGGAGGCGGCAGCTCTCCGCCATCTGGACAAGCGCATCTTCGAGTCGCCGGCTTTTGCCATTGAGGTGGCGTCCACCGAGGTGGTGCATATGGGGCAGATCACCTTGAAGAACCTGCAGAGGGCGCTGGATTCCCTTACGAATCCGGAGAATGCGTCGACCCAGGAAGTGTATGAGGTGGAGAAGACCATTGACCGGATGGAAAATATGTTGACGGAGTACTTAATTAAGGTAAATAATCTTTCCTTGAATGAGGATCAAAAGCTAGTGGTGAATAACTTGTTTTACAGCATCAGCGATATTGAACGGGTAGGGGATCATGCGGAAAATCTTGCAGAATCGGCAGATTATATCAAGGAACACTCGGTTAATTTTTCCGGTGTGGGAATCGAGGATCTAAAAAGCATCGGCTCTTGTGTGGTGAAGTCTTTCTCCCATGCTATTGAGGCCAGGAGAACGGGGAATATGGATGAGGTGCGCAAGGTAAGCCAATATGAGGATCGGGTGGATAATCTGGAGGAGGAGATGCGGGAAGAACATATCAATCGCCTTTCCAGTGGATTGTGTGATTCTTCTGCCGGCGTGATCTTTTTGGACATCATCAATAATCTGGAGCGGGTTTCGGATCATGCGTATAATTTGGCCGGATATGTGAAGAATGAACTATAGCAAAAGGTGGGTGGTAAAGGGAAAGAGCCATTTTTTGTGCATTGCGCAGCGTTGCTGGGCACAGTCTGGCAAGGGAATGAAGAGTAACTGTGAATAGTGACGAAGTTTATAAAGTTTTTAAAAAGGACTTGCCATTTCCTAGAAAGTTAGGTAGAATATAACAAGGTTGATTTTTATTTAACAAAACTAATTTAACAAAACTTATAAGCAAGAAACAGGAGGAATTGAATCATGGCAGTAAAAGTAGCAATTAATGGTTTTGGACGTATCGGACGTCTGGCTTTCCGTCAGATGTTTGGGGCAGAGGGTTATGATGTTGTTGCGATCAACGACTTAACCGATCCCAAGATGTTGGCTAACCTGTTAAAGTATGACACCGCTCAGGGCGGATACTGCGGACACATCGGCGAGGGTAAGCATACCGTGGAAGCCGGTGAAGATTCCATTACCGTAGACGGCAAGAAGATCACCATTTACAAGGAGCCCAAGGCTGCTGACCTTCCCTGGGGCGAGTTAGGAGTAGATGTTGTATTAGAGTGTACCGGTTTCTATTGCTCAAAGGATAAAGCTCAGGCTCATATCGACGCAGGCGCAAAGAAGGTTGTTATCTCCGCTCCTGCAGGCAATGATTTAAAGACCATCGTATTCTCTGTTAACGAGGATACTTTAACTGCAGAGGATACCGTGATTTCCGCAGCTTCCTGTACCACCAACTGCTTAGCTCCTATGGCTAAGGCATTAAATGATTATGCTCCTATCCAGTCCGGTATTATGAGTACTATCCATGCTTACACCGGCGACCAGATGATCTTAGACGGTCCTCACAGAAAGGGCGACTTAAGAAGAGCAAGAGCAGGCGCGGCGAACATCGTTCCCAACAGCACTGGCGCTGCAAAGGCTATCGGCTTAGTTATTCCAGAATTAAACGGCAAGTTAATTGGATCTGCACAGCGTGTGCCAGTACCCACCGGATCCACCACCATCTTAACTGCAGTAGTTAAGGGCGCTGACGTTACCAAGGAAGGCATCAATGCTGCAATGAAGGCAGCTGCCTGCGAATCCTTTGGATACAATGAGGATCAGATTGTATCTTCTGATGTTATCGGCATGAAGTACGGTTCCCTTTTCGATGCAACTCAGACCATGGTTTGCAAGATTGCAGACGATCTGTATGAGGTTCAGGTAGTTTCCTGGTATGACAATGAGAATTCCTACACCAGCCAGATGGTAAGAACCATTAAGTACTTCGCTGAGTTAGGCTAATTTCACTGTTTGATAAGGATTTTTATCCGCAAGACTCAATAAGGGTCCGGCTTAAAAGGGCCGGGCCCTTTTACTGTGAAAGGAGATTTTTATCATGTTAAATAAAAAGACAGTAGATGACTTACAGGTAAAGGGCAAGAGAGTATTGGTTCGCTGTGATTTTAATGTTCCCTTAAAGAATGGTGAGATTACCGATGAGACTCGTATCGTGGCCGCCCTTCCCACCATCAAGAAGCTGACGGGCGATGGCGCCAAGGTGATCCTTTGCTCCCACTTAGGCAAGGTAAAGAATGGCCCCAATGAGGGAGAGTCTTTAGCTCCTGTAGCCAAGAGGCTTTCGGAGAAACTGGGTAAGGAAGTGAATTTCGTATCTGATTACAATGTTACCGGCGAGGCTGCTACCAAGGCAGTAGAGGATATGGCGGAAGGAGATGTGGTATTGCTGCAGAATACCCGTTTCCGCGGCAAAGAAGAGACCAAGAATGGCGAGGAGTTCAGCAAGGAATTAGCAGATCTGGCTGATGATTACGTATGCGATGCCTTCGGTTCTTCCCACAGAGCCCATGCATCGGTAGAGGGCGTTACCAAGTTTATTACCGCCAAAGGCGGATCTAATGCAGTAGGTTATCTGATGCAGAAGGAGATCGATTTCTTAGGAAATGCAGTGGAGAATCCAGTTCGTCCTTTCGTGGCTATCTTAGGTGGCGCAAAGGTGGCGGACAAGTTAAATGTAATTTCCAATCTGCTGGAGAAGTGCGACACCCTGATCATCGGCGGCGGCATGGCCTTTACCTTCTTAAAGGCTCAGGGCTTAAGTGTAGGAAATTCCCTGGTTGATGACACTAAGTTGGATTACTGCAAGGAGATGATGGAAAAGGCAGAAAAGCTTGGAAAGAAGCTGCTCCTTCCGGTTGATACCACTATTGCGGCAGCATTCCCCAATCCCATCGATGGTCCCATCGAGGTGAAGGTAGTGGATTCCAACGGAATTCCGTCTGATATGGAAGGCCTGGATATCGGACCGAAGACGGCAGAACTGTACGCAGAGGCGGTGAAGTCAGCCAAGACCGTAGTGTGGAATGGCC
Source organism: uncultured Lachnospiraceae bacterium (assembly GCA_949740725.1). Classification (GTDB taxonomy): domain Bacteria; phylum Bacillota; class Clostridia; order Lachnospirales; family Lachnospiraceae; genus Caccovicinus. The sequence continues at coordinate 65,819 of CATJIO010000091.1, forward strand.
CCATGGGTGTATTTGAGAATCCCACCCTGGCAGCAGGGACTATTGCGGTGGCAAAGGCTCTGGCAGAGACCGAGGCGACCACCATCATCGGTGGTGGCGATTCTGCGGCAGCGGTGAATCAGCTGGGCTTCGGTGATAAGATGAGCCATATCTCCACCGGCGGCGGAGCTTCCTTAGAGTTCTTAGAGGGCAAAGCTCTTCCAGGCGTAGTGGCAGCAGACGATAAATAAGAACAGGCATAGCTATGTAGCGTCTGACGGACGTGGACAGCAGCCAGGATGGAAACAGATAAATTTGGAGAGGAAAACCATGGCAAGAAAGAAAATTATCGCAGGCAACTGGAAGATGAATATGACCCCTTCCGAGGCAGTTGCATTAGTAGAGACCTTAAAGCCTCTGGTAGTAAATGACCAGGTAGATGTAGTATTCTGTGTGCCGGCCATTGACATTATCCCCGCTATGGAGGCGGCGAAGGGAACCAATATCAATATCGGCGCAGAGAACATGTATTTCGAGGAGAAGGGCGCTTATACTGGCGAGATTTCTCCCAATATGTTAAAGGATGCCGGGGTTCAGTATGTAATTATCGGTCATTCTGAGAGAAGAGAGTACTTTGCTGAGACAGATGAGACGGTAAATAAGAAAGTTTTAAAGGCATTTGAGTATGATTTAACCCCTATCATCTGCTGTGGCGAGACCCTGACCCAGAGAGAGCAGGGCATTACCATTGACTGGATTCGTCAGCAGATCAAGATCGCCTTCTTAAATGTTACCGCCGATCAGGCAAAGAAGGCTGTAATCGCCTACGAGCCTATCTGGGCTATCGGAACCGGCAAGGTAGCGACCACAGAGCAGGCAGAGGAGGTTTGCGCCGCTATCCGTGTGTGTATCGGCGAGATCTATGATGAGCCTACCGCCGAGGCTATCCGTATCCAATATGGTGGATCCGTATCCGCATCCTCCGCGCCGGAGCTGTTTGCACAGCCAAATATCGATGGCGGTTTGGTCGGCGGCGCTTCGCTGAAACCAGACTTTGGGAAGATTGTGAATTACAAGTAACAACAGGAAACACGTTTCGTTGATTCCGCATAACCGTCCCCGCAGTATTGCCGATAAAGCAGTTCTGTGGGGACAATCTGCGAAAGGAGAACACAGAAAATGAGCAAGAAACCAGTTGTTTTAATGATTTTGGATGGCTACGGCTTAAATGATAACTGTGAGCATAATGCAGTGTGCGAGGCAAAGACGCCCATTATGGATCAGCTCATGAGCCAGTGTCCCTTTGTGAAGGGAAATGCCAGCGGTATGGCGGTAGGCCTTCCAGAAGGGCAAATGGGAAATTCAGAGGTGGGCCATTTAAATATGGGGGCGGGCCGCATTGTATATCAGGAACTGACCAGAATTACCAAGTCTATCCAGGACGGGGATTTTTTCCAGATTCCAGAATTTTTACAGGCTGTGGAGAACTGCAAGAATCATGATTCCGCCCTCCATTTATATGGCTTAGTTTCTGATGGAGGCGTACACAGCCATCTTACCCACATCTTTGGCTTGCTGGAGCTGGCCAAGAGAAACGGCTTGGAAAAGGTATTTGTTCACTGCTTCTTAGACGGCCGCGACACCCCTCCGGCTTCCGGAAAGGAATTTGTGGAGGATTTGGAGGCCAAGATGAAAGAGCTCGGCGTAGGCCGGGTGGCTTCGGTTATGGGACGCTACTATGCTATGGATAGAGATAAGAACTGGGATCGAGTAAAGCTAGCCTACGATGCATTGACCAAGGGCGAGGGAAAGACTGCCCTTAGTGGCCCAGCAGGGATCCAGGCTTCTTATGATGAGGAGAAGTATGATGAGTTTGTGATGCCTACGGTTGTGGTGGAGGACGGCAAGCCCATCGGCCTGATCAAAGAGCACGACTCCATTATCTTCTACAATTTCCGTCCTGATCGTGCAAGAGAGATCACCCGCGCTTTCTGTGACGAGGACTTTATCGGATTCCCCAGAGAGAAACGATTGGATGTAGTCTATGTTTGCTTTACGGATTACGATGAAACGATCGAGAATAAGCTGGTTGCCTTCCACAAGGAGACCATTACCAATACCTTTGGCGAATTCCTGGCAGCTCAGGGCAAGACCCAGGCCAGAATCGCAGAGACCGAAAAATATGCCCATGTTACCTTCTTCTTCAACGGTGGGGTGGAGGAGCCCAACAAAGGGGAGAAGCGTATCCTGGTGCCATCGCCAAAAGAGGTTGCAACCTACGACCTAAAGCCAGAGATGAGCGCTCCTGGCGTGTGTGATAAGCTGGTGGAGGCCATTAAATCTGGCGAGTACGATGTGATTATCATCAACTTTGCTAACCCGGATATGGTGGGCCATACTGGAGTGGAGAATGCTGCCATCCAGGCCATTGAGACCGTGGATGCGTGTGTGGGGAAGGCTGTGGACGCCATCAAGGAAGTGGACGGCGTGATGTTCATCTGCGCGGATCACGGCAATGCAGAACAGCTGGTAGACTACACTACAGGAGAGCCATGGACCGCCCATACCACCAATCCTGTCCCCTTTATCCTGGTGAATGCAGATCCCTCTTACAAGCTGCGCGAGGGGGGATGCTTGGCGGATATCATCCCCACCTTAATTGAATTGATGGACATGGAGCCGCCAAAGGAGATGACCGGGAAGAGCCTTTTGGTGAGATAAGCCAGATACCTGTGAAGTACAGGGCTTGGCTCACTGCTTGTAGAAATAACAAAAGTGCAGCCAGCCGATCTTTCGGCTGGCTGTAAATGATCATAGAATAGGTTCTTCAATACACTTTAGTATTAGGAGAGGAGAAGGATTATGGTATTGAAACCGGATGATAAAATGAAAAGAAAAATGTCGAAGAACGGGAGCGTGTTACAATTTATGTATAGTGTATCGGGCGCCGGAAAGGGTCTAACTGCTATGGGGGCCATGCTGATTGTTATCGGGATCATGCTGGCGGCAGCGCTCTTTAATGTGTTGGGAGCAGGAAGCGCGGTTAAGATCGCAGCGGCGCTCATTCTCCCCAGTATTCTTCTGATTATTCTGGGTGTAACTATGCAAAAGAAAAAGGAAAGCGGATGGCTTAGGGCTTATGCGAAGAAAAGCGGTTTATCAGAGCAGGAAATTCTCCAGGCAGATCAGGAGTTTTGCCAGCCTGGCACGGTGCTGTTTGCTCTGGACAAAGGAAAAGACACCAACAGTTTAAAGAGGATGGGATTTATCACCGCCAACTATATCCGGTTTCCAGGGTCGGCGCCGTATCTGCAGCGTCTAACGGATATGGTGGCTTGCTTCTACACGAAAAAATATCTCTGCGATGACGGAGGATATGATCGGGCTCTGGTGGCCTATTCTACCGATGGGGAAAATGTCTTCCTCTACAGAGATTCTCCGGAGAAGGCCAGCCTGGAAATTGTGCAGGCGATCGAGGCCCATAATCCCATGGTGATCACTGACCATCATTTTACATATGAAGGAAAAGAATATGACGGAGTCCGGGGCTGTGACGAGGTAATTGCTCTTCACAAGAGAATTCGGGCGGAGAGGTAGAGAGAGGTAAGAGATGGAAGCGGTTAGAGTCAAAGCATTGAGATGTCCCGCCTGTGGCGGAAATCTGGAGTTGGATCAGCAGAATCCTAACATTGAAACTTGCCAGCAGTGTCAGGCGAAATACACCATTCAGTGGAACCGTTCGTCAGAAACTGGACAGGAGGAAGCTTTACTGAAGCCATTGCCGAAGCGGATTGCTTATGAGCCAGTACCAGAGGTGAAGAAAAAGAAGTCAGGGTGGGAGCCCTATGGATGGAAGCGGGGAGTGGCGCTGGTGATTGCCTTTTTCGTGATTATGGGTGCGATGTATGGACCCAAGATATACCAGCGTTATCAGATGGATCATGGCGGTGCGGCAGTGGAAGAGACGGTGGAGGATGAGGCGCGGTAATGTGGGGATGAATCCTCCTTATTGCTAATTCATCGGGGTTTTTTTGCTGTGAATGCCAACAACTCAATGAAATCGCAACTTTTTATTGAGTCCATTCCCATTTCGCGGTATACTAATCTTAAATCTTTGACCAGCAAAGAAAATCGCGAATGAGCAGGAGGCATTGATATGGTAAGGCATGAGGAAGGCGTAGTAAAGGAAGGATTGCGGGGAGGAAAGGGGCATGTAGTCATTTATCACATTTTAAGTCAGGAGGAACTGATGGGCCATGGGGCTATGTATGCCAGGGTGGTGATCCCTCCGCATTGCAGTATTGGCTGGCATCAGCATGTTGGAAATACTGAGCCCTACTACATTATTAAGGGGCAGGGAACCTTTATTGATCATGACCGTTCGGAAACTATCGTGGGCCCCGGGGATATCTGCACCATCCAGTGCGGCCAGTGGCATAGTATGGAAAACAACAGCGATGAGGATGTGGAGATGATGGCCCTGGTGATTAATGAAGGAAAAGAATAAAAAAAGAATAAAATCTGTGCTCTTTATACGAAATATATTGACTTTTTCTTAACAAAGTGAGATAATAAAAACAAATTTGGATTTTATGAAGGAGGATTTATATGTCAACCAAAGCGTATTACCCAATCAGCGAAATTGGCAAAGGCAAAACCGGTTTTTCCAAAACCAGATCTATCATCGAAGCGGCTTTCTATGGAAATAATGTAATTAAGGTAAATACCTTAAAGGAAGCTTATGAATTAGCAAAAAATTCTCCAGGAACAATCGTAACGGATATGCCAGTATACAGAGGCGAGGAGTTTGGCTTAGAGAAGGATGCAAAGGTGCTGCTGTTTAATGACGGCGCTATTACTGGCCGGTATGCTACTGCGCGTCGTATTGCAGGAGAGCCAGGAGTGGATTGTGCAGCCCTTGATATTGTGGCAATGGATGCAGTATATGAGTCTCGCTGGAAAACCATGTATCATGCAGAGGTTTTCGTAGGTCTGGATCCGGAATTTATGGTAAAGGCTCATCTTCTGATTCCAGAAGGCGAAGAGAATATCATGTACAACTGGATGTTAAACTTCCAGTATATGTCTGATGAGTATGTAAAGATGTACAAGGCTTCCAAGCCGGTAGGCGACGGAAAGGAAGCGGACATTTATATCTTCTCTGATCCTCAGTGGACAGGCTCTGACCGTCCCAATGTATCCTTAGACTGCTTATCCGACCCACAGAAGAAGACACTGTGCTATTTTAATACTGAGACTAACTGCGCCTGCATCTTAGGTATGCGCTACTTTGGCGAGCATAAGAAGGGCACCCTGACTATGGCATGGGCAATCGCCAACCGTAATGGCTATGCTTCCTGCCACGGCGGACAGAAGGAGTACATCCTGAATGACGGCACTAAGTTCGTAGCTTCCGTATACGGCCTGTCCGGATCCGGAAAGTCTACCCTGACTCATGCAAAGCACGGCGGCAAGTATGAGATCAAGGTTCTTCATGATGACGCCTTCGTTATCAACACAGATACCTGTGCATCCGTTGCATTAGAGCCTACCTACTTTGATAAGACAGCTGACTATCCTACTGGATGTGATGACAATAAGTACCTGTTAACTGCGCAGAACTGTTCCGCTACCTTAGATGATGAGGGCAAGCTTCAGCTGGTAACTGAGGACATCCGCAATGGCAACGGACGTGCCATTAAGTCCAAATTATGGTCCCCCAACCGTGTGGATAAGATCGACGCTCCGGTTAATGCTATTTTCTGGATTATGAAGGATCCGACTATTCCTCCGGTAGTTAAGTTAAAAGGCGCTTCTCTGGCATCGGTAATGGGCGCAACCCTGGCTACTAAGAGATCTTCCGCAGAACGTCTGGCTCCTGGGGTGGATCCCAACAAACTGGTGGTGGTTCCCTATGCGAATCCATTCCGCACTTATCCTCTGGCTAATGACTATGAGAAGTTCAAAAAGCTGGTAGAGGAGAAGAATGTAGACTGCTATATCGTAAATACAGGCGATTTTATGGGTAAGAAGGTAAAACCAGCGGATACTCTGGGAATTCTGGAAGCCATCGTGGAGAAGAAAGCAGACTTCAAGAAGTGGGGTCCTTTCTCTGACATCGAGATTATGGATTGGGAAGGTTTTGTTCCGGATATGAACGATGCCAGCTATGTAGATCAGTTAAAGGCACGGATGAATGACCGTGTGAATGAGATCAAACAGTTTGCAGTAGCGAAGGAAGGCTATGATAAGCTGCCAGATGATGCGTTAGCCGCAATTCAGAAGGTTGTTGATGAATTAAATAAATAATCCCTAACATTAAGAGGCTGTCCTGCTGTGTGACATGGTCACAGGCAGGGCAGCCTTTTTTCGTGATCAGCGATTGATGTGCCAAAGCTGTAGAGATTATTGTTCCAGCTCTTTTTTCTTATTCCGGATGAGATAGATGCCTACAAGGATAATCAGGAAAGCGGCAACGGTTTGGGGAAGCAGCCGGGAGAACCAAGAAAAAATCTCCAGAAAGCTTCGAGACAGATTAAGTACATCCACCACGATGTGGACGAAAAATCGGTAGATATTTTTCCAGATAATGGATACGCCAAAAAGGATCAGGATAATGGCGGTGGCTTTCCGATACTGTTCGAACAGGGTATATCGGATAGCGGCAAGTTGGTGAAGATGGATCATATAATCATCTTCAATGGCGTAAAACTCATCGTCAGGAAGGCCATTTAAATTGTGGGTGTGAAAGAAACTGTAAAACCAGATCACAGCACAGAAGACGGTGACTGGTGTAAAGAGGATGCTTCCCATAGCAAAGAGCAAAAAGAATAAGGTCATAATGCTAATGCCCTGTTTTAAAAAGCCAAGGTACATTTCACCAGCCCCTGGGATCAGAGAGCAGCAGAAGGTGAGAAATTTATTTTTTTTCTTTGTCATATCGATTACCTCCCAAAAAGTTCATTTGATAAATCAGAAAGGGATTCCGAGATACTTCGGATCCCGATGGATTTTTGCGGGCTCTCTTCCTGCGGCAAAAAGGGATTTAGTTTTCCGCTAAAAGGAGGTCCAAAGGTGAAATATCCCTGGGACGGGGGGGTGTTTTTCGACCAGGATTGTTCCAGGAAAAAGGGCATGGTGAACAGGATGACAATCGCCCCTGCAGCCGCCAGGCTGACACGCATGCTGTAGATCATCAGTTGGATCCGTCTGGAGCGGAGCCGTTTTTGAGCTTTTTCCAGGGTTTCGGCCTGGATCCGGGTAGGGGCAGTCATGAGGTGATTTTGCTCCATATCCTGGATAAATGCGCGGAGCCAGTCATCGTCCTGGCAGGAAAGGGCCAGACCATCAAAATTATCTGGCACGATGGCATATATGGGTGACTGCTTTCCCTGCAGCTCCATGGGAGAGGCTTGTTGATATTTAATTCGGCTACTCATAACGCAAATCCTCCTTCCGCATCAGCTTTTTCAGCATTCCCTTGGCACGGTAGATCTGTGTCTGCAGTGTCTTTTTATTTTTGCCAGTCTTTTTGGCAATCTCATTGATATCTAATTCATAATAGTAATAGTCCAGCGCCGCATCTCGATAAAGAGGGGACAGTCGATTGCAGCTGTCGTAAAGCTTTTTCCGGACTTCCGTTTCCATAGCTTCCTTCTCCGGGGAGGAACGACTATCCGGAAGAGAGGAGAAGAATAGATCCTCTGTGGGAACAGAACGACGTCCAGCCCGCTTTAAATAGTCGATACATTTATTGGTGGCAATCCGGCACAACCATGCCTTTTCATTTTTGCCATCAAAATCTTCCAGACAACTGTAGGCAGATAGGAAGGTATCCTGGGTCAGATCCTCTGCGTCAAAATAATCTCCGGTCAGTCGATAGCAGATGGAATATATTAAGTTTTGATATTGTGTCATCCAGTATTCCAGTTGCAACTGCGGATTCAAAGGAAGCTCCTCCTTCATGTCGTTTCATATGTTCTGCTGTTAAGCTTCACAGCCAATGGCGCTCCGTGTATTCCTTGCTTCTTAATTATTATAACGAAAAATTCCTGAAAATCGCTTCATTTTTAAAAAATATATTTTTTAGGCTTTCATATCCGAAAATATATGGTACAATCGTTTAGAGAGTTGAAAGAAACAGGAGGATGAAATGGATAAACAGAAAATTTTTCAGGCAGTAGATCACACCTTATTGGCACAGACGGCAGTCTGGGAGGACATCCGGCAACTCTGTGATGATGCAATTTATTACGGGACCGCGTCCGTGTGCATTCCACCCGCTTTTGTAAAACAAGCAAAGGAGTATGTGGGGGAACGGATGGCTGTCTGCACGGTAATTGGTTTTCCCAACGGATATCAGACCACGGCGGTGAAGGTATATGAGACCAGGGATGCGATAGCGAATGGCGCGGATGAGATCGATATGGTGATTAATCTGGGAGATGTAAAAGCCCAAAATTTTGAAAAAGTGGAAGAGGAAATTCGCAGCATCAAGGAAGCCTGTGGCAGCAGGATCTTAAAGGTGATCATCGAAACCTGCCTGCTGACAGATCAGGAGAAAATCCACATGTGTAAAACCGTGACAAAGGCAGGAGCAGATTTTATAAAAACGTCTACAGGATTTTCCACTGCAGGGGCTACCTTTGATGATGTAAAGCTCTTTGAGGAGCATGTGGGGCCGAAGGTTTCCATCAAGGCAGCTGGAGGGATTAGTTCTTTTGATGACGCAGAGCAGTTTATGAAGCTGGGCGCATCACGGCTGGGGACAAGCCGGATTGTAAAGCTGGCAAAGGCCGGCCAGGATAAGAGCCAGGATACTACTTCCTATTAAGACAAAGGACCAGCCGCCTTCTGGCAGGATAGGGACTGGCAGCCCCTGGGACAGGCGGCAATTAAGGTTGGAAATGAAAATGGAAATAAATTTGAATGTTGGGAAGGGTTCCCTGAAAAAAGTCCTTGAAAAAGAGAAAGTACTGTTGTATAATCGTTACATGTAAAAAAGCTATGTGGAAGTGTAATTCCTGGAATGTTCGATACTCTTACCTTATTTGAACCTACAGTTTGACATA
>CATJIO010000092.1 GCA_949740725.1 uncultured Lachnospiraceae bacterium
CCTGGGAGTGTCGGCGATTTACTTTAATCCGTTGTTTGTTTCCCCGTCTAACCACAAATATGATATCCAGGACTATGAACATATTGATCCCCATTTTGGGATGATTGTTAAAAATAGCGGAAGCCTTGTGGCAGAAGATGCTCAGGACAACCATGGGGCAGAGCGGTATGCAGTTCGGACGGCCTCACGGGAGAATCTGGAAGCCAGCGACGCCCTGTTTTTAGAACTGGTTCAGGAAATGCACAGGAGAGGGATGCGGGTTATTATTGACGGCGTATTCAATCACTGCGGATCCTTTAACAAGTGGCTGGACAGAGAGAGGATTTATGAGCGGGAAGGGAGCTACGAGACAGGGGCCTATGTGTCTCAGGAAAGTCCTTACAATTCTTTTTTTCGTTTCCATGAGGGCGAGCCGGAGAAATGGCCTTATAATGAAAGCTATGATGGCTGGTGGGGCCACGATACTCTGCCGAAACTGAACTATGAGGGTTCTAATAAGCTGGAGAATTATATTTTTGAAATTGCCAGAAAGTGGGTATCAGAGCCTTACTGCGTAGACGGCTGGAGACTGGACGTGGCGGCAGACTTGGGCCATAGCGGTCAATATAACCACGGGTTTTGGCAGCAATTCCGCAAAGTGGTAAAAGAAGCCAATCCGGATGCACTGATTTTAGCCGAACATTATGGAGACCCTTCTGGCTGGCTGCAGGGCGATCAATGGGATTCTGTTATGAACTATGATGCCTTTATGGAGCCGCTTACCTGGTTTTTAACTGGTATGGAGAAGCACAGCGATGAATATAATGAAGGATTGCTGGGAGACGGCCATGTGTTTTTTTCCTCCATGATCTACCATATGAGCCGGATGCAAACTAATTCGGTCCTGGTTGCCATGAATGAACTGTCCAACCATGATCACTCCCGCTTCCTGACCAGAACCAACCACGTAGTGGGGCGAATCGGGGATCTGGGACCGGAAGCAGCTTCAGAAGGTGTAAATTTAGGAGTGCTGCGGGAAGCGGTTATGGTTCAGATGACATGGCCGGGAGCGCCCACCATCTACTACGGGGATGAGGCCGGACTATGCGGCTTTACCGATCCGGACAGTCGAAGGACCTATCCCTGGGGCAAAGAAAATCTGGAGCTGGTTGAATACCACCGGTATATGACCGGGTTACACAACCGAATCCCGGCTTTAAAGAGGGGAGCTTTAAAACCTCTTTTGGCAGATTACCAAATTATCGCTTACGGACGGATTGACGGGGAATACCGCTGTGTAATAGTCCTGAATAACGACACTGCGGAACGAACTGTGGAGGTTCCGGTCTGGCAGATTGGGATTACCGAGACCACAGGCTTAAGCAGGATTATGATGTCTACGGAGACAGGCTACAATGCAGGAACCCTTCCGGCACAGGTAAGGGACGGAAAGCTGACGCTTCTGATGCCGCCTGTCAGCAGCGCTCTGTTTACTACCAGGGTGGGAGATTTTTCCCTTACGGAGGAGGAAAAAGCAGAGGACCTGGAAGAATCAGTATAAAGAAAAAGTGCTTGATTTTTTAACAGGTTTATGATAATATAATCAATGCTTGTCAAAGCATTTGGATGGATTCCCGAGTGGCCAAAGGGGGCAGACTGTAAATCTGTTGCGACACGCTTCGGAGGTTCGAATCCACCTCCATCCATTGGCGCTTTTCTCTTAAGAGAAGACGCCAGCCCACCCCTTAAGCCGCAGTGGCGGAACTGGCAGACGCCCGGGACTTAAAATCCCGTGGGTAGTAATACCCGTACCGGTTCGATTCCGGTCTGCGGCACGAGAAGAGTCTTGAGTTTTCAGGGCTCTTTTTTGTTAGAAAACAGAAAGAGGGAAAATCATTATGGAAAATATAGGTTTTTTGATTTTATGGTATTTTACGGCGTATTTGATTGTAACCGCCATAGGAATCCTGCACACAATATTCAATATTACTGTGTTACATATGAAATCAATGAAAGAAAGCGAAGGAATGGGAGAAGGATATGAGAAAACAAAACCCTGGCATATGCTTTATAACATCATAGTCTTTCCTGTTTTCGCCTGGATTTATTTTAAGGGACTAAGTTCAGTCACTTGGGAAGCTGCTGCTTTCACATCCTTTGTCTGGGGAACCATCACCATTATTTTTGACGTGTTTGGCTGGGTAATAATAAAACATCCCTGGTCATTGACCTTTAAACAATTCTATGTGGAATACCAGCCATGGATAACTTTGATATACATAACAATATATCTTAGTCCGTTCATTGCTTTTGGGATAATGAATCTTAGCTTTTGAGAGACTACTTGATGCATATAAGCTAGTATACAGCCATTCCCTAAAGCACCATAAGCAAAGTCCCGATTGTAATCAACCCTGCCCCTATTAACGACTTAGGCGTAAAACTTTCATGGAGAAAAATGAAAGCCAGGGCTAAGGTAATTACATCGCTCATTTTATCAATGGGAACCACTTTTGAGACTTCCCCTAATTGCAGCGCCCTGTAATAACAGAGCCATGACGCCCCTGTGGCCAGACCGGATAAAATGAGGAACAGCCAGCTTTTTCTGCTGATAGAAGTGATGCCTCCCTGTGCGTTTGTTAAAAAGACCATCCCCCATGCCATTGCCAAAACAACAATTGTACGGATTGCTGTGGCTAGATTAGAGTTGACTCCATCAATCCCTGCCTTTGCAAGAATGGAAGTTAACGCCGCAAATACAGCAGATAGTACTGCAAATAAAATCCACATAATCCTCCAACCTTTCTAGAATAATCTTCTGGTTTTCAGGAAGCCAGTTTATCCAGAATTATTTATAGTATACGCTGTTAGAATATTTTTGCAAGATATTTTCCGCTTTTTTGGAAATAAAGATTGACAAGTTAGGCTTTACCGCAATATACTTACAACAGACAGAATAGATTTACCCTTTTTGTTGCCCTTTTGGGGCAAATCTTGATTTTATGGGCGTATTATGCCTGCGGCTTTTCCGCAAGCGAGACGCACCTTTTATTCCCGCGAGCAACGAGCCAAGTGTGCATGCTCGTATGCACATTTGGCGGCTGCCACGAGGGTCAAAACCCCCGCAGTTTGCTGCGGGGGTTTTGATTTTACACCCGAAACAAATAAAAACTGTACCATATTCCAAAACAGAGCTTTTAGGAAAGGGATTCTCCGTGTCAGAATTCACAGGTACAGCGATTATGGCCGGAAAACGGTCTGCATGGAGGGCAAGCTTATGAATAATTCACGTAGATTTCGTGAACAGATCGGTGAAGACAAACTGGCCGTGAAGAGCCATGAGCAGCATAGTGATGTGCAAAGTGTTCAGAATCTGGAGACCATTATCAATGAGGGACTCCGCGTTGCCTTGTTGGAGGAGACTCCGGACAAGTCGCTGGAGGTGCTGCTGGAGCACCTGGGAAAAGCACTGAATGGGGAACGAACTTATATATTTGAGCGGAATGAGTCCGGCAATGATGACAATACTTATGAATGGGTAGCCGACGGGGTGGTTCCGGAAAAGGAGAATCTTCAAAATGTCCCCTCAGAGGTGTGCGCCAGCTGGTATCGGAATTTCAGTATCGGGAGGCACATTGTTATTGAGAGACTGGAAGATATCCGGGTGACGGAACCTCTTCAATATGAAAATTTAAAACGGCAGAAAATAGATTCCCTTGTGGTGGTCCCTCTTTATGACGGTAAAAAGAATATCGGATTTTACGGTGTGGACAATCCGCCTGTGAAATCCCTGGAATACGCATCGAATATGCTGCAAACTGCGGCATACTTTATTGTGTCTTCCCTGAAACGGCGCAACCTGGTCCGTCAGCTTCAAAAGAGGAGCTATAATGTTCTCCATGCCCTCAGTGTGGATTACCTGGATATTTATCAGGTGAATTTCGACACAGGTGAATGTGAGATATACCGGGAAAGCGAAAAGACGAGTATGGATTGGGCCGTTAATTTTGCGGATGGCTATCAGGTGGCTATGGAGCGATATATTTCCCGGTATGTAGTTCCATGGGATCAGGAACGGCTTCGGGCTGTGACGAAAAGAGACTATGTGCTTGAGCAGCTCAGGACAAAGAAGAAGTTCTATGTCCGATACCAGGTGAAAGACAGCTCCCATGGACTGAAGCACCTGGAGATCCATTTTTCCGCTACGGAGAAAACAGCAGACGAGAACTGCGCGATTTTTGCCCAACGTGATGTCAACGCTGTGGTAGAGCAGGAGGAAATGTACAAGCTGGAGGCGCGGAAAAGCCTGGAAAGCATTTTGGAAG
>CATJIO010000093.1 GCA_949740725.1 uncultured Lachnospiraceae bacterium
TCAGATAGCCTTCACTATCTGAATAATGAAAAGAATACCAATACTCTGAGCTAAATCCCATAAGCAAATCTGTTTAGAAAACTTCTGACAGGAGCGAGTTCGAGTAACGGATAAAATCCCGGAAATGCTGATAAAATGGGCATTTCCGGGATTGCTTTATAAGGCGCTGGATGGTACGGGGCGTGTTTCTTTGCACACAGAGGGTATATTTTTGTGAAAATATATGCGATTAAGGTGATGAATGTTGGGCGAATTATTTACAATCGGATATTCACAGCATCGGATAAAGGATTTTATTCGTTTATTAAATAAGTATGGGATTATATAATGATAAAAGTTATTTGGACTTTGAACGAGTAAGAGAATCACAAAATTTTAATATAGGGAATAAAAAATGTCACTTGGGAAATAACCAGGGCTATATACTTGTACTGATGTATCATACATTTATAAGGAGGAATGATATGGCAATGAAAAATTTCAGCACCTTATGTTACATTCAAAAGGATGGAGCATATCTAATGCTTCATCGGACGGTGAAGAAAAATGACGTAAATCAAGATAAGTGGATTGGCGTAGGAGGCCATTTCGAACTGGGGGAAAGTCCGGAGGAGTGTGTACTCCGGGAGGTGAAGGAGGAGACAGGATACACGCTCACCTCCTATCAGTTCCGCGGTCTGATCACCTTTTTATCAGGCAACGGGGTGACGGAATACATGTCTCTGTTTACTGCAGATGGCTTTGAAGGGGAGGCAATTTCCTGTGATGAAGGTGATCTGGAGTGGGTAGCGATGGATAAGGTGCAAGAGCTTAATATCTGGGAAGGGGATAAGATCTTCTTTCGGCTGCTTGAAACAAATGTCCCCTTCTTTTCCCTGAAGCTGGTTTATGACGGACATAGCGGTCTGGTAAGCGCTGCATTAAATGGACAACCCTTAGAATTGGATGGATTGGATTTGATTGGGGGAAGATGATGTTCACGGCTCTTGGGGTGGTGAACCTGGTAAATGGGGAGTGTAGTCCTTGGGCTGCTGCGCGGATATCTGCGGCCATGGATAGCATATGCATAGGAATATAGGAATGGCTGCTGTCTTGGCGGGAAACCGGAACAGCAGCCATTTATCGTGATGCTTTCTATAAATAAATTGTGTCGCTTTACCCCATAAAGGCGGACAAAAAGGCTCCGATGCCGCCGGTAATGGTATTGAGGGTAAAGAAACAGAGGATAATGGTCCAGATTAAATACTGGGTCCGGGAGCGCTGCATAGGCTTACGGAATTCCTCCACCACACAGCACTGCGGATCGTGGGGAACATAACAGACACGGCAGCTGTTTCCCAAAGTATAATGTCCTGCCCGCTTCTCGGCAAAATCCAGCTGGACACTGTACTGCTTTCCATTGGCTGGGAAGGATACCACCGGATATTCGTTGGTCCAGCGGAAGGAACGGTTGCGCCGTCTCACAGCTACCAGCTCAGTGATCGAACCATTAGCAGTCTGGGTCATCTCATGAGCGCGATTTAAGACAGAACTTAGAGCCTTAAACCGGCGGAAGAAGCTCCAGGCCGCGCCAGCCATAATCAGGCCAATGACCATGACGATTGCACCGCAAAAAAGATAAAAACTGCTATCCATAATTCATACCTCCAAATTGTACCTGATTTTTTGTCCTTTTATGTAGATAATCAGGCTATTATGTAATAGAATTGTTACTATTTTATATCAGAATATTTTTCTTTGCAAGTATTTTCTTGGGAAGTTGCTTTTTTTGCAGGTGAATGGTATAATGTTGTTACTGCTCAGCAGGTAGCATCCCCGAGCGTTTTTCTGAGCGGATGCCGCAAGAAGCCCAAAGGTAGCAGCGCCAGAATGGATAGAGAGACCGTTTTGCTTACACATCCGCCGGAGGCCCACCGTTAATCCACATTCCTTGTTGACGGCTGTGCGGCGGGGGGAGAACGGTCATGAACAGTACGATTATGTTCATGTAAGCGATTTGCAATGTAGATAAGTTGAAGACTCGGAAAAAAAATCGGGCTGCCTGGCGGTGCTATAGAAGAAGAGACGGAGTGCTGGATGATGAAAAAAACAAAACGCTTTTTAGTAACAAGCTTTAGCTGTATGTTGATTTTGCTGGTGGCGGTTTTTACCTGGGTTATCTCGTCCATGAGCAGAAAAAGTGAAGGCGCGATCAGCGATATTGGTATGATTTACATGTCGGAGATGAGCACCCAGCTGAAACAAAAATTTAATGCAGTGACTGGTCTGTGGCTTTCCCAGCTGGAGGGCCTGGTGAAACGGACTCCGTCTGAGGACAGCCACCATGGGGCAAGGATGCTAGAGGAACTTGCATTAAGCGCCAGCGTCAGATCTTTTGAGTTTCTGGGGCTTTATTCTCAAGATGGCGAATGTGAGACAGTCTACGGGGAGCCTATCGAAATTATTGACGAGAATGAGTTTCGGGAGGCTCTTGTTAGCCCGGATAAGAAAGTATCCAGCGCATATAGCCAATCTGGAGAGAAGCTTCTTCTGCTGATTAAGGATGCGGAGTATGAGATGGTGGGAGGGAAACGTAGTGTGGCAGTGGTGGCAGGCATTCCCATGGAGTACTTGCAGGATGCCCTGGTATTGGAAGAGGACAATTCCCTAGTGTACTCCCACATTATCCGGGATGATGGCAGCTTTGTCATTCGTAGCGGGGATGCGTTTCGAGATAATTATTTTAGCCGTTTGGAGGATGTAGCTCAGAATTTCCACGACCCGGAGGATGATCGATATATAGATGAGCTGAGGGAGGCGATGGACAATGAGGACGACTATTCCGCGCTTCTCCTATTCAAAGAAGACAATACTCACCGCCATTTATATGGTTCTTCCTTACCGGGCTCTGCCTGGTACTTGATCAGTGTAATGCCTTACGGGGTGTTGGATGATGCAATTAATCATTTAGGCGCCCAGCGGATTTATACGATGCTGTCGGCCAGCTGTGTGATTGTCGCAGGTATATTGATTGTGTTTGCGCTGTATCTGCGGATTTCTCAACAGCAGATGCGGGAGTTAGATACCGCCAGATGGGAAGCAGACCGGGCCAATAAAGCGAAGAGCGAGTTCCTCTCGAATATGAGCCATGATATCCGAACCCCAATGAACGGAATCGTGGGAATGACCACTATTGCGTTGACGAATATCCATGATATGGACAGGGTTCAGGATTGCTTAAAAAAGATTGCCCTGTCTGGCAAACATCTTTTAGGACTGATTAATGATGTACTGGACATGTCCAAGATCGAAAATGGCAAGTTGTCTTTGAATATGGACCAGATTTCATTGAGAGAGACGATGGACAGTATTGTCAATATTGTACAGCCTCAGATCAAGGCGAAAGATCAGCATTTCGACATTTTTATCCGTGAAATAGAAACAGAGTATGTAAATTGCGATTATGTACGACTGAATCAAATCTTAATCAACCTCTTGTCTAACGCGGTGAAGTTTACGCCGGAGGGCGGCCGGATTAATGTTTTCCTTTCCCAAAGTCCGTCTCCGCTAGGGGAAGATTATGTACAATGCCATTTTTGCGTAAAGGATACTGGCATTGGGATGTCGCCGGAGTTCCAGGAGAAAATATTTGAGACGTTTACCAGAGATAATACCAGACAGGTGCAAAGAACCGAGGGAACCGGGCTTGGAATGGCGATAACAAAGTGTATCGTGGATGCCATGAAGGGGACGATCCGGCTAGAAAGTGCTCCTGGCAAAGGAAGCGAGTTCCACATTACCCTGGATCTGGAGAAATCCAAGGTGCAGGTAGCAGATATGATTCTGCCGCCATGGAATATCCTAGTGGTGGATAATAATGAGGATCTGTGCCATAGCGCGGCTGCAGAGCTTAAAGCTATCGGTGTGAATGCAGAATGTGCTACAGACGGCGCGGAAGCGGTAGAGATGGTGGTGAAGCGCCACAATCTCCATGATGATTATCAGGTAGTATTATTAGACTGGAAAATGCCGGGGATGGATGGTCTGCAGACCACCAGAGAGATCCGCAGACGGGTGGGAGATGAGATTCCTATCCTGATTATCTCGGCCTATGACTGGAGTGATATTGAGGATGAGGCGCGAGACGCCGGTGCCCATGGATTTATTTCGAAACCGCTGTTCCGCTCAAATCTGTATTTAGGCTTAAGTCCTTTCACTGGAAGCGCTGTAGAGGAGACTCCGAAGAAAGAGAAGGAGAAGGTGGACTTCACTGGAAAGCATATCCTTCTGGCAGAAGATAATGATCTGAATTGGGAAATTGCGGAAGAGCTTCTCTCTGAAGCCGGTTTTACCTTAGAGAGAGCAGAAAACGGAAAACTTTGTGTAGAGAAATTCCAGGCGGCTTCGGTAGGGACATACGATGTCATCCTGATGGATATCCGGATGCCGGTGATGGATGGATACAGCGCAGCGAAGGCTATCCGTGCTCTGGAGAGAGAAGATGCCGGCCTGCCAATTATCGCCATGACGGCGGATGCCTTTTCGGAAGATATCCAACACAGCTTAGAATGTGGAATGAATGCCCATGTGGCGAAGCCTATTGATGTAAATCTGCTGCTTCAGCAGTTGAAGAAGTATTTGAACTAGTCCACCAGTCACAATCACTTAAGGCCTCTCAGGGAACACCCGAGAGGTTTTTGTGTGAGAAATTAAGAATAGTTGGAGTTCAGGATGAATGACAGAAAGAGCGGAGCATTAAGATGAAGAAGCTGGTAATTGGGATGTTGGCCCATGTGGATGCAGGGAAAACTACTCTTTCAGAGGGAATGCTGTATCTGAGCGGCAGTATTCGAAAGCTGGGAAGAGTAGATACTGGAGATGCATTTCTGGACACATATGAGATGGAACGGGAAAGAGGAATTACGATTTTTTCCAAGCAGGCGCGGTTTTCTTTTGACGATATGGAGGTAACTCTGTTAGATACCCCTGGACATGTGGATTTTTCAGCAGAGATGGAGCGTACCCTGCAGGTGCTGGACTATGGGATCCTTTTGGTCAGTGGGAGCGATGGGATTCAGGGGCATACTCTGACATTGTGGAAGCTCCTCGCCAGATATCAGATCCCAGTATTTATATTTGTAAATAAGATGGATCAGGAGGGAACAGATCCAGATGCGCTTTTATCCCAGTTGAGTAGGCTGGATGAGCGATGCGTGGATTTTTCCCGGAGGGATGACGACTTTTATGAAAATCTGGCTATGTGTGACGAGGTTTTGTTAGATCAATATCTGGAATCAGGAACGATCAAAAGGGAAATGATACAGGAGATGATTGGGAAGCGGAAGATATTCCCTTGCTTTTTCGGATCCGCGCTGAAGCTGACTGGGGTAAAGGAGTTTTTGGGGGCGCTGGATGATTATACAAAAGCTAGGGAATATCCGGAGGCTTTTGGGGCAAAAGTATTTAAGATCGCCAGAGACCCTCAGGGGAATCGTCTGACCTATATGAAGATTACCGGCGGGAGGCTTAAGGTAAAAGCTTCCCTCCATGGAAATTCGGAAGAGCCATGGGAGGAAAAGGCGAATCAGATTCGTATCTATTCTGGAGCCCGGTTCGAGTCTGTGGGGGAGGTAGGGGCTGGAACAATCTGTGCTGTGTGCGGACTTACCAGGACACGGCCAGGGCAGGGCCTGGGACAGGAGGCGCCATCTCAGGAGCCGCTGTTGGAGCCGATCCTTTCTTATCAAATCTTGTTTCCAAAAAGCTGCCCGGTATATGACATGCTGCCCAAACTCCAGCAGCTGGAGGAGGAAGAACCTCTGCTTCATATCTTCTGGGAGGAACAGTCTCAGAGGATCTATGCTCAGCTTATGGGCGAGGTACAGATTGATGTACTGAAAAGCTTAATAAGAGAGAGGTTTTCTATGGAAGTAGAGCTGGGGCAGGGACAGATCGTATATCGGGAGACGATTTTGGATCCAGTGGAAGGCGTGGGACATTTTGAGCCACTGCGCCATTACGCAGAGGTACATCTTCTGATTGAGCCGGGGGAGCGAGGGAGTGGGATGCAGTTTTGTACCGACTGCAGCGAAGATGTGCTGGAGCGGAACTGGCAACGTCTGGTGCTTACACACCTAGAAGAGCGAAACCACAGAGGCGTCCTTATCGGCGCGTCCCTTACGGATGTAAGGATTACCGTGATTGGCGGACGTGCTCACCAGAAGCATACAGAGGGCGGGGATTTCCGTCAGGCTACCTACCGGGCAGTGCGCCATGGGCTGATGAAGACGAGAAGTATTCTTCTGGAGCCATATTACGAGTTTTGCTTGGAGGTTCCAGCGGATATGGTGGGACGGGCGATGTCAGATATCCAGAAAATGAGCGGGGTATTTGAAGGCCCGGAAATCCAAGGGGAGATGGCCATTCTTACTGGCAGCGCTCCGGTATCGGAGATGGGAGGCTATCCGGTGTCTGTGGCCTCTTACTCTAGAGGGTTGGGCCGGCTTTCCTGTACAATGAAAGGGTATGAACCTTGCCACAATGAAGAGGAGGTGCTGGCGGCTTCAGGATATGATCCAGAGCTTGATCTGGATCATACGGCAGACTCTGTCTTTTGCTCTCACGGCGCTGGCTTCATTGTTCCTTGGAATCAGGTAGAGGAGTATATGCATGTGGACTGTAGTTTCGCCATCCCGATTCAGGAACAAGGAGAGCAGCAAAACAGCTCAGGGCTGCTGCAAAAGGGAAGAAGCGCTATAGACGATTATTCTGGCGGCTTGGAAATGGATCAGGAGCTGGAGGAGATTTTTCAGAGAACCTACAAAAAAAGCCAGGATAAACCGCGGCATCCAAGGATTGGAGAAAGAAGAGACTCACATTCAGTGCAAAAGACGATTTCAAAGCGGATCTGGGAAGATCGGGAGCCAAAAGAAGAAGTTCTCTTGGTAGATGGATATAATGTTATTTTTTTCTGGGAAGAATTAAAGGAACTGGCCAAGGCAACGATGGATGGAGCTCGAAGCCGTCTAATGGAGATCCTTTCGAATTATCAGGGAATGAAGCAGTGCCATGTTATTTTGGTTTTTGACGCCTACCGGGTGGAAGGACACCGCTGTGAAGTATTCAAATATCACAATATTTATGTGGTTTACACCAAGGAAGCGGAGACGGCAGATCAATACATTGAGAAGACAGTTCATGATCTGGGAAGGAAATACCGTGTAACGGTAGCCACATCCGATGGGTTGGAGCAGGTTATCATCTTAGGACAGGGAGGGCTCCGCATGTCAGCTGCAGAGTTGAAGGAAGAGATCGAAAAAGCCAACCAATGTCTAAGAGAGGAATATCTGGAAAGACCTCACCGAAAGCAGAATTTTTTGTTTCAAGATGTGGATGGGGAGGCCGCAGCCTTTCTGGAGAATGTGGGGAAGGGGGAGCAGGAAAGCCTCCTGGAAAGAAAAATGGACAAAAATAGAATAAAAAAAGAAAAGAACGTATATCACGATGGAGGGCGAAAATGAAGATTGTATATCCGGCAATATTTTCTAAAAAAGAAGTGGGGAAGGGATATCAGGCATATTTCCCGGATCTAGAGGGCTGTATAGCGGAAGGGGCAGAGTTGGAGGAAGCGGCGGATCAGGCCAGGGAAGCGGCAACGGATTGGATCCTGGTGGAAATGGAGGAGGGGAAGGATCTTCCAGAGGTCAGCCATGTAGATGATCTGGAGCTAAAAGAGGGGGAGATAGTTAAATATTTAACGATGACAATCCAGCTAGTTCCAGGATATGAATAGGGAGAGGCGGCTGGTATGAAACAAAATCGTATGCTGAAGGGGGCGCCAGGAAGCACCTTATTTTTCTTTGCCCTTCCAATGATTACCGGCAATCTATTCCAGCAGTTTTATCATATGGCGGACACCATGATTGTGGGTCGGTTCGTGGGGGAAGACGCCCTGGCTGCAGTGGGGGCTTCCTACTCCTTTACCAATGTA
This sequence comes from uncultured Lachnospiraceae bacterium, assembly GCA_949740725.1. GTDB lineage: Bacteria > Bacillota > Clostridia > Lachnospirales > Lachnospiraceae > Caccovicinus. Next base: position 7,970 of record CATJIO010000093.1, read on the forward strand.
TTTATCATGATTGCCATTGGCGGTGGCATTGGCGCCTCTGTTCTCACCAGCCAGTATCTGGGAGCGGAGGAGTATGGGAGGATGCGCACGTCCGCATATACGGCGTTAATTAACTTTCTTGTATTAAGCGCGGCCTTGGCAGTCTTTGGATTCTTTATGAATCCACAGATTATGCGGGCGCTGAAAACGCCGGAAAATATTTTTGGCGATGCAGTGCTGTACCTGCAGGTTTATTTTATTGGCCTGCCCTTTCTCTTTATGTACAACGTGCTTTCCGCTATCTTTAATGCTTTAGGGAAGTCCCGGATTCCGCTGTATTTTTTGATCTTCTCTTCTGTATTGAATATTATTCTGGATATGTGGATGGTACTGGGATGGCATATGGGAGTAGCTGGAGTGGCCATTGCTACAGTGGTGGCCCAGGGTATGTCGGCGGTAGCATCCTTTTTTGTCCTGCTGTGGGAATTGAGGCAATATCCAAGGCAGGAGGGAGCGGCGGTAAGGTTATATGATAAGGAAATGCTTTCGCAGGGAACTCGGATTGCCATCCCTTCGATCATCCAGCAGTCCATTGTCAGCATTGGGATGCTGCTGGTACAGTCAGTGGTTAATGGCTTTGGCTCATCGGCGCTGGCAGGGTATTCTGCAGGGAGCAGGGTTGAATCTATCTGCATTGTGCCGATGCTTGCCACAGGAAATGCGGTATCCACCTTCACTGCGCAGAATCTGGGAGCCAGACAGACCCAGCGGGTACGCCAGGGCCTAAAAAGCAGCGTTATAATGATTCTCTGCTTCAGCGCAGGGATCTGGCTGATCTTGAATCTATTTCATGGGCAAATTATCGCTGCTTTTATTGATACAGAGGGAGGCGGTCTGGCCTATGAGACAGGGAACGCCTTTGTTTCCTTCATTAAATGGTTTTTCGCACTGATCGGATTTAAAGCAGCGACAGATGGCGTCTTAAGAGGATCCGGGGATGTGAACGTATATATGGCGGCAAATCTGGTAAACCTGGGGATCCGGGTTCTGGTGGCGAATCTGTGCGCGCCGATGTGGGGCATAGAGGCTGTTTGGGTGGCCATTCCTCTGGGCTGGGGAGCCAATTTCCTGATTTCCTACGCTTGGTACCGCACTGGTAGGTGGAGCCGAAAGCAGATCATCACTTAAGCTATATCCATCCTCCATCCAGGCAGATGATCTGCCCGGTGAGATAGGGATGCCCATGGGCCAGTTGCAGCACCAGATTTGCCACTTCATCTGGACGCCCCATACGTCCTGTCGGAATGTCCTCCAACAGGGCGTCTTTTTCTTCTGGGGTCATCCACTGATTCATCTCCGTCTCTACAGCGCCGCAGGCAATGGCATTAACCTGGATATTGCTGGGGGCTAGCTCTTTAGCCAGGGCTTTGGTAAAGGCATTGACTCCGCCTTTGGAGGCAGAGTAGGCAGTTTCACAGGAAGCGCCAGATACGCCCCAGACAGAGGAAATGTTAATAATGGTTCCTGCATGCCGGCGAAGCATCATGGGGATCGCCAGCTTACTGCAGCAGAAGACGGAGGTAAGATTATTTTTGAGCATCCGCTCCCAGTTCTCTATGGTTAGATCTTGGCATAGGCCGATTTGAGAAACTCCGGCATTATTTACCAGCACATCTAAAGCACCGAATTGTCGCTCTATTTGGGAGAAGAGGGACTGGCAGCAGGAAAAGTCGCCCATGTCCCCCACATAGGAAAGACAAGAACCCCCCCAGGAGTGGATAAGCTGATGAACTTCCTGAAGCTTTTCTTCGTTTTTGATACAGGTGATAATCGTCTGCCAGCCCTGGCGGGCGAAGGACAGGGCAATGGCTCTTCCGATACCCCGGGAGGCCCCGGTGACTAATACGGTTTTTTTTGTGGTTTCTGTTGTCATGATGTGAGACTCCTGTTGCTGTTTACGCCCAGTATTCCCAAGAATTTCTTGTGAGTAAACATTTGGAGAAACCGAAGGGTATTTTTGGGCGTAACAGAATTGTAAGAAATAAGGTGGAATTAATTCATAAAAATATGTTATACTAAACAAAATGAAAAGGCAAGGCAAAACAACAGAGAACTTTTTAGAAAGTTAGGAGAAGACAAATGAATGAGTGCTACGATTTGATTATTATCGGATCTGGCCCGGCTGGCCTGACAGCAGCAATTTATGCCCAGAGGGCCCGGTTGTATGCGGTAGTGCTGGAGAAGGAGATGGTCAGCGGGGGCCAGGTGCTGACTACCGAGGCGGTGGATAATTACCCGGGATTTATGGGAATTGGCGGTTTTGAATTAGGCAGTAAGCTGAGAGAACATGCGGATCAGCTTGGGGCAGTATTTATAGAGGATGAGGTGACAGGTATTTCCCTTGAGGAAAGCTTCAAAGTGGTGAATGGAAAGAAGGGCAGTTATAAGGCTAGGACAGTAATCATCTCTTCTGGAGCAGCTCACCGGAAGCTAGGTGTGCCGGGAGAAGAGCGATTAGGAGGAAGAGGGGTTTCCTACTGTGCTACTTGTGACGGCGCCTTTTTCCGAAATAAGGTGGCAGCTGTGGTAGGCGGCGGTGATGTGGCCTTGGAGGATGCTATTTTTCTTGCCCGACTGTGCAAGAAAGTTTATCTGATTCATCGCAGGGACCAGCTGCGGGGGGCAAAGAGTCTGCAGGAAACACTGTTTTCTCTGGATAATGTAGAAATGGTCTGGGATACGATAGTGGAGGCCATTGAAGGGGAGAACCGGGTAGAGCGCTTAAAGTTGCGCCGGGTAAAAGCGCAGGCCAGCTTTGTCCTGGAGGTGGACGGTGTATTTATAGCCGTGGGGATAACCCCAAATACTCAAGTCTTTGAGGGATTACTGACAATGGAGAACGGATATTTGGCAGCTGGGGAGGACGGAGTAGCTTCAGTTCCTGGTATCTTTGCGGCAGGAGATGTACGCACTAAACAGTTGCGTCAGATCGTGACAGCTGCAGCAGATGGGGCGAATGCTCTTGCTAGCGTGGAACGGTATCTGATACAACAGGGAAAGGCATGGAATACATGAAGAAAAAAAGGTTGATGATAACTGCAGCGCTGGGATATTGTGCTTGCGTTGGTTTGGGAGGCTGGCAGATGCCAGCAACGGCCCAGGCGGCCCAGCTGGGGAAAAGCCAGGCAGTACGGGAAATGGTGACCGCGCCAGAGGATTATGCGAATGTGGCAATTTCCCAGGTAACCGGCTATGTCAACATCCGTCAGGCGCCCAGTACTTCCAGTGCCGTGGTTGGGAAAATATACAATAACTGTGCGGCCACGATCCTTCAGACGGTGAGCGGAGAGGGGGGCGTCTGGTACCAGATTCAGTCGGGAAGTGTAAGCGGCTATATTAAAGCGCAGTATTTTATCACCGGCGCTCAGGCAGAGGCTATCGCAAAGGAGATCGGGATTGAATATGCTACCATCAGCGCATCTTCCTTGCGTCTGCGGGCGGAGCCCAATCTCAACAGCCAGGTGCTTACCATGCTGACCCAGGGAGCGGAATATGTGGTACTGGAGGAAACAGGGAATTTCGCAAAGCTGGCAGTGGATGAAGACTTGATCGGATATGCATCTTTAGATTACATAAAGACCAGGATACAGTTTAAAGAAGCGGTTTCCCTGGCGGAGGAAGCGGCAAAGCAGGCGGAGGAAGCTCAGCGGAAGCAGGAGGCAGCCACGGCAATCCAGCAGTTGGAGGCAGTGAAGATGGTGGAGGCGAAGGGAGATTCTGGAACCACTTCACCAGAACAAACCACAGCGCCAGGCAGCGCGATACAACCCGAGACAGGGGGATCTGGCCAGCTGATAGCGGCAAATCCTCTGGGCGGTGGGGACAACCTTGGCGTGGCGGCACCTGGCTCTAGCTCTTCCTCTAATGGTTTGCACCCAGGAGGAAGCAGTTCCTCTGACCATGTGGATGGTCCGGTGGCGCCAACCCCGGGAAGCATCACCTATGGCCCAGGGGGGAATGCGTCCACTGCGGTAGTTTCTGCTACGAGAACTGCAGTAGTCGCCTATGCCAAGCAATTTTTAGGAGGCAGCTATGTATATGGGGGAACCAGCCTGACCAGCGGGGTGGACTGTTCTGGCTTTGTTATGCAGATTTTCGCTCATTTTGGAATCAACACCGGGAGAAGCTCCCGCGATCAAGCTGCAGGCGGACGGGCCATTGCTATCGATTCGGTGCAGCCAGGAGATTTGCTCTTTTATGCCAGCGGGGACTATATCAATCATGTAGCCATTTACATTGGCGGCGGGCAGGTAATCCATGCGGCCAGCTCCAAGACAGGAATTATTATCAGCCCATCGAACTATCGTACTCCTTGTAAAGCGGTTTCTTACTTAGACTGACAAGGAAATCGATTGAAGAAATAATAGTGTACAGCAGGCAGCGTGCTATCGCTGCCTGTTTTTTGTGGCAGGGGAAATATTTTCTACCAGAGTAATCATACTGGAGACAGAAAGGGTCTGAGGTTTGATCTCCTCGCGAACCACAGGGATATAGTGCTCTAAAATAGGAAGAAGGATCAGCGCGGTAATGCCGGCAGTAAATCCCCCATTGTACAAAACAAAACCGCCATGGTGAGCGCTGGTGGCAGTACACATAGAAGCGCAGAGAAAGCCTGCCACGAAGCCAGATCGGATTCCGTAACGGCCGACGATAGGGCAAAGCCCAGTGGCAAAGGCTACCCCGTTAATGTATCCCTGGGTGGTGATAGACCAGGTGATCGTTCTCCCATTAATGTGGCAGAAGAAGGCAGTAACCAGATAAAGGATTTGATATCCCGCAATAATGGGCCACACATTTTTCGGATGCTGCCCCATAGCAGTGAAGGTGAGGGCTGCTAGAATCACGCCAATGGTAGGCCCGGTAAACCCTGATCCTTGGGTAAAATAGATCACGATATTCAGATAGAGAAGAAAGAGGAGACCATAACAGCCAATATTGATCAGGCAGAGGGGCATCCCGTATTTTTCGGAAAAATTGCTGCCGTGACCAGTATCCTTCAGGAGAAGTCGGTAACCTTTGATACTTTTTCCGTTCAGCAGATATCCGGCAATGAAACAGGCTAGAAAGACTACCAGGAAAAAGCAGGTGGCATAGAGGCGGTAGGAATGATTAAACCGGTTATAAATGACATTGTTGCGGTAGACTGGCCCCATGGAGAGAATTCCCATAGTCTTGTACATAAAATTGTATACAAAGAAACCGAAAATTCCGAAAGCCAGGCCCCCGTTATAAAGATTATAGCCCTTATGCCAGGCCTGTGCTCCAGGCAGGATGGCCGGGACGATAAAGCCTAGCATCAGGCTGAAAATCGTGGTCAGCAAAATGCCAGATCCGGTCAGATGAACCTGCCCAAACACATAGCTTCCCTCTTGAGTATAGCGGAACAAAAATTCACTGATAAATGGCGCAAAGGAGGTAGCAAACATACATACTTGGAGATTTTGCTTTATATTTAGTTTCCGGCTGTGGAGGTAAAGCATGGGGGTAAGAAAGCAGGGCCACATATTTAAGAAATTCAGGCCATAAAAACAGTGGGCTACAACCAGGAAGTAACCTGCCAGGGTATTGGGATGGGAATCGCCGGTTAAAATAGTCATAAAGAAAAAACATGCCATTCCGCATGCTCCGGCGTTTAACATGGCGCTGGCCAGGCCGCCTATAGCAAGATAGTCAGTTACTAGCGGACAGGGAGAAATCATAATTAAAAACCAGTTGTGGAAAACACTTCCCCATTCTCCAGTATAAATGGCGGCGATCCAAGCAGAAATGAGAAAAGCGATGGAAAAGCCGAAGGCGGTTCCATTAATAATCTTGCTGTTGGTAAAGGGCTGCTCTTTCATATATTCCTCCCTCGTTAAAATCTTGTTTAAATTATAGCATTTTGACTTTCACAATTCAACAAAACTGTGAATAATACCCAGTGCACACGAAAAAATACAAAGAATAGCCGAAGGCATCCAAAGAGATAAAAAAGAAGCATCCCCAATGGGATGCTCCTGATTTAGAGAAAGATACGCTATCAGAACTCCGGCTCGATTAGTCCATAGGTTCCGCCTTTTCTCTTATATACAACGCAGACTTGATCGTCCTCCGCATTTAAGAATACATAGAAATTATGGCCTAAAAGCTCCATCTGTAGGCAAGCTTCCTCCGGATCCATAGGCTTAATCGCAAATTTTTTCGTCTTGACGATCTTAATCTCTTCTTCGGTGATAGGATTGTCCTCCTGGAGGAAAGCCTCTGAGAAGGAGGGAGAAGATTGCTTGCGATCAACCAGTTTTTTCTTATATTTCAAAATCTGGCGTTCAATAATCTCTTCTACAAGGTCAATGGACACATACATGTCGCTGCTGGACTCCTCGGCACGGATAATGGTTCCCTTAATGGGGATGGTGACTTCAATACTCTGGCGCCCCTTCTGGACGCTTAAGGTCACATTCACTTCGGTGTCCGGGGTAAAGTAACGATCCAGCTTCCCGATCTTATCGATGATAGCATCCTTTAACGCGGGGGTCACCTCAATATTTCTTCCAACGATCGTATAACGCATAAAATCAACTCCTTCTGATTGAGATGGTTTTAGTATAGCATATTTATTTGAAAAAGACAAGAAATACTCTTAAATTGCAAAGACAATTTTGTGGATTCTTTTGTGAATTTTTTATATGGTGGAAAAAAAATAGCATTGAAAAAATACAGAATGCGAAAGGAAACGTCAAGGGGAAAAAGGAGAAAACTCCCCGATTTTTGACGGTTTATGACATCTGTACAAAGTTTGGCCACAAGGATGATGGGGGTGGATTTCTTTTTATCCGGGGATAAAAAATGTGGATAATGTGGATAACTCGGTGTATAAGTCGGATTTGCCGAAAAATCGGACTTTTTAATGTGGATAAAAAATGGGGAAATCGGGAATATAGGATGTGGATAATGTGGATAAGGAGAAAAACGAACATAATTTTTGTGCAAATTGCATAGTTAACCATAATTCGACATGTTATGGTAACAAGATTCTTTCTGTAAACATCGCAGAATTACTGTTCACGGGGAAAATCTACAGGGAAGCCGAGGGCAGCAACACCAAAATAGACAGAATGGCCATTTTGTGTGTATGATAAAGCGCATTGCTGGCACAGACTGGCAGGGGTGTGAGCAGTAACAATATGGAAGAGCTTACATATTAATTTTTTATGAACACGTTGAATTAAAGGAAACTTAGTGATACAATGAAAAAGATTGTATCGTCAGCGAGAAAGAAGTTAGGAGATTACCGATGAACATTATCGAAAAAGTGTTTGGAACCCATAGTGAGCGGGAATTAAAGTTGATCAGCTCGATCGTGGATAAGATAGAAAGTCTTCGCGAGGAGATGGGAGGGCTGTCCGATGAGGAGCTGCGGGATAAGACGCGGATTTTTAAAGAACGCCTGGCTAACGGCGAAACCTTGGATGATATCCTTCCAGAGGCCTTTGCCACGGTCCGGGAGGCAGCCAAGAGAACATTAAATATGGAACATTTCCGTGTACAGTTGATCGGCGGCATTGTTCTCCATCAAGGACGTATCGCTGAGATGCGTACCGGCGAGGGTAAGACGCTGGTATCTACTGCCCCGGCTTATCTAAATGCCCTGGCGGGGAAGGGCGTTCATATCGTTACAGTAAATGACTATCTGGCCAAACGTGACGCAGAGTGGATGGGGCAGGTGCACCGTTTCCTTGGGCTTTCTGTAGGTGTTGTGTTAAATGAAATGAACTCAGATCAGAGGAAGGCCGCTTATGCCTGCGATATTACCTATGTGACGAATAATGAGCTAGGCTTTGATTATCTGAGAGATAACATGGCTATCTATAAGGAACAGATGGTGCTTCGGGGATTGGAGTATGCCATCATTGATGAGGTGGACTCGGTGCTGATTGATGAGGCGCGTACTCCTCTAATCATCTCCGGCCAGAGTGGGAAGTCTACCAAGCTCTACGAGGTCTGCGATATTCTGGCACGGCAGTTGGAGCGGGGCGAGGAGTCGGCGGAGTTCTCGAAGATGAACGCGATACTGGGAGAGGAGATCGAGGAAACCGGGGACTTCATCGTCAACGAGAAGGATAAGGTGGTTAACCTGACGGAGCAGGGAGTCCATAAGGTAGAACAGTTCTTTCATATTGAAAACCTGGCGGATCCGGAGAATCTGGAGATCCAGCATAATATTATCCTGGCTCTTCGTGCCAATAATCTGATGCATCGGGATAAGGACTATGTGGTAAAGGATGACGAGGTTCTGATTGTGGATGAGTTTACCGGACGTATTATGCCGGGACGCCGCTACTCGGATGGTCTCCATCAGGCTATTGAGGCCAAAGAGCATGTGAATGTGCGGAGGGAGAGCCGGACACTGGCTACTATTACTTTCCAGAATTTCTTTAATAAATTTGCGAAAAAGGCGGGCATGACCGGTACGGCTCTGACGGAGGAGAAGGAATTTCGGAATATCTATGCCATGGACGTTATCGCCATTCCGACCAATATGCCTATTGCCCGTGTGGATTTAAATGATGCGGTCTATAAGACGAAGAAGGAAAAGTTTAAAGCGGTAGTAGACGAGATCCAGCTGGCTCATGAGAAGGGGCAGCCGGTGTTGGTAGGCACCATAACCATCGAGACTTCGGAGATGCTCAGTGGGATGCTTCGCAAAAGGGGAATCCCTCATAAAGTATTAAATGCAAAGTTCCATGAGCTGGAGGCAGAGATCGTGGCCGATGCCGGACTTCACGGCGCTGTGACCATCGCCACCAATATGGCTGGCCGCGGTACGGACATTAAGCTGGACGAGGAGTCCAGAGCTTTAGGCGGTTTAAAGGTAATCGGTACGGAGCGCCATGAGTCCCGTCGTATCGACAATCAGCTGAGGGGCCGTTCCGGCCGTCAGGGCGACCCTGGAGAGTCCCGATTCTATCTGTCCCTGGAGGACGATCTGATGCGTCTCTTCGGCTCCGAGCGATTAATGAAGATGTTTGAGGCCCTGGGGGTTCCTGAGGGAGAACAGATTGAGCACAAGATGCTTTCTAATGCCATCGAAAAGGCGCAGATGAAGATCGAGAACAATAATTACGGAATCCGCGAGAACTTGTTAAAATACGATGAGGTTAACAATGAACAGAGAGAGGTAATTTATGCAGAACGCCGGAAGGTGTTGGACGGCGATAATATGCGGGATGTGGTTCTCAAAATGGTGACGGATATCGTGGAGAACGCGGTAGATATGTCTATTTCGGATGAAGCGAGCCATGAGAATTGGGATTTAAAGGAACTGAATTCCCTGCTGCTTCCTGTAATTCCCCTAAAGCCGATTACAATGTCGGATGAGCTGAAGGGGATGAAAAAGAATGAGTTAAAGCATACGCTGAAGGAGCAGGCGATCAAGCTTTATGAGACAAAAGAAGCTCAATTCCCGGAAGCGGAGCAGATGCGTGAGATTGAGCGGGTGATCCTTTTGAAGGTGATCGATAATAAGTGGATGGCCCACATCGATGATATGGATCAGCTTCGGGAAGGCATCGGCCTTCAGGCCTACGGCCAACGAGATCCGGTGGTAGAGTATAAGATGGGCGCTTTTGATATGTTCGACGGTATGACTGCCGCTATCCGGGAGGAGACGGTGCGCATTCTCTTCCACATTCGGGTAGAGCAGAAGGTGGAGCGTGAGCCGGCGGCCAAGGTGACCGGCACCAATAAGGATACCAGTCTGGCTAAGGCGCCGAAGAAGCGGGATGTCCAGAAGATTTATCCCAACGATCCATGCCCTTGCGGCAGTGGGAAGAAATATAAACAGTGCTGTGGGAGGAAGCCCTTGAAGGGGTGAGAGCCGGTAAAAGGCATTGGGATTAAACAAAGATGCATGTTTTCTGCAAGACAGGAGGCATGCATCTTTGTTTTAAGTACGAAAATTCCCTTGCCACTCCACACCTTTTCCTGTATGATAAAGCGTAAGGACTGGAGAAGGCTTCGGTTCCTGTAATACAAAAATATATATGGAAAGCAGGTGAAGCTTGTGGTTGAGTTAGATCAATTCAAATATACGTTATCAACGTATGAGAAACCATTAGTGGAAGTGAGGGATTCACTTTAACTTAGATCATAAGTTAAGGCGGATCGACGAATTAGACAAGAGCATGGAGGAGCCGGACTTCTGGAATGACGCGGAGCGCTCCACTAAGCTAATGAAGGAAGCGAAGAATCTGAAGGACACAGTGGAGAATTTTCAGAATCTGGAGACAGCTTATGAGGAGATCGGGCTGATGATCGAGATGGGCTATGAGGAGAATGACCCAGAGGTGATCCCGGAGATTCAGGGAATGCTAACCGAATTTACGGAGAAACTGGAACGGATGCGAATTGGCACCCTTCTGACCGGTGAATATGATAACTGCAATGCCATTCTCCGGCTGAATGCTGGGGCTGGTGGTACAGAGTCCTGCGACTGGTGCAGCATGCTTTACCGGATGTACTGCCGGTGGGCGGACAGTCGAGGATTTTCTACAGAGGTGCTGGATTTCCTGGACGGTGATGAGGCGGGGATCAAGTCTGTCACCATTCAGATCAATGGAGAAAATGTCTTTGGCTATTTAAAGTCAGAGCGTGGTGTCCATCGGCTGGTCCGTATCTCTCCCTTTAACGCGGCGGGGAAGCGACAGACTTCCTTTGTTTCCTGTGATGTGATGCCGGATATCCAGGAGGATCTGGATGTGGAGATTAATATGGATGATCTGCGCATTGACACTTACCGTTCCAGCGGCGCTGGCGGCCAGCATATTAATAAGACTTCCTCGGCAATCCGGATCACCCATATTCCTACGGGAATCGTGGTGACCTGTCAGAATGAGCGCTCTCAGTTCCAGAATAAGGATAAGGCTATGCAGATGTTGAAGACGAAGCTTCTTTTGCTAAAGCAGCAGGAGAACGCGGAGAAGATTTCGGACATACGGGGCGATGTGAAAGAGATCGGGTGGGGGAACCAGATCCGTTCCTATGTGCTCCAGCCTTACACTATGGTAAAGGATCACCGGACTGGAGAGGAGAGCGGGAATACGGATGCAGTATTAAATGGAGGGATTGATCCCTTTATCAGCGCGTATTTAAGGTGGCTCAGCCTGGGCTGCCCAGATAAGCACGCTCAGGAGTAGGCGATACCAGCTGTGTTGCGGTGAAGGACACAGACGTAAATCACTACCCAGCTAGAAAAAGCGGTTGCAAAGTAACCTTAAATGTGCTAATATCTTCCTTGCGAACACAAATGTTTTTGGAAAGCGGACAACCCCATTCCAAACAGCAGTGGAGGAAACCATGGAAGAGAAGGGCAAGTATTTTGTTGTGAGGCAGAAAGCCGTGCCGGAAGTGCTGTTAAAGGTGGTAGAGGCGAAACGGCTTTTGGCTTCTGAGCGGGCGATTACCGTTCAGGAGGCAGCTGACCAGGTGGGAATCAGCCGCAGTTCTTTTTATAAGTACAAGGATGATATCTTTCCATTTTACGATAATACTAAAGGGAAGACCATAACGCTCACCGTTCAGATGGACGACAGGCAGGGCCTGCTGTCAGATCTGCTTCATGTGGTAGCCGTGTGCAGGGCCAATATCCTGACCATCCATCAGAGCATTCCGGTGAATGGGATTGCCACCCTTACCTTAAGTGTAGAGGTGCGCGAGGACACGGGCAACCTCTCCAAGATGGTGGAAGACATGGAGGAGATGGAAGGCATCCACCATGTGAAAATATTAGCCAGGGAGTAGAGGATTATGAAGAATGCAGCAATTATGGGATATGGTACCATCGGTTCCGGTGTGGCCGAGATTTTGGAGGAGAATAGGGATGTGATCGCCAGGGCGGCAGGGGAGGAAATTCGGTTGAAGTATGTGCTGGATTTAAGAGATTTTCCCGGAAGCCCAGTGGAGGACAAGCTGATTCACGATTTTTCGATGATTGAGCAGGACAGAGATGTGGAGCTGGTGGTGGAGACTATGGGAGGCATAAATCCGGCCTATCCCTTTGTAAAGGCCTGTCTTCTTGCAGAAAAGCATGTGATAACCTCCAATAAGGCTCTGGTAGCTGCCCATGGATCGGAGCTATTAGCCATCGCCAGGGAAAAACAGGTGAATTTCTTCTTTGAGGCCAGTGTGGGCGGTGGGATTCCCATTATTCGGACACTGTATGACTGCCTGATGGGAGAGAAAATTGAGGGATTGACTGGAATATTAAATGGCACTACAAACTTTATCCTGACGAAGATGGATAAGGAGGGATGGACCTTTGACCAGGCATTAAAGGAGGCCCAGTGTCTGGGCTATGCGGAACGGAATCCGGAGGCGGATGTGGAGGGACATGACACCTGCCGCAAGATCGCTATTCTCACCTCCATGGCAGTGGGAAAAGAAGTAAATTATGAAGATATTTATATGGAGGGGATCACCCGGATTACTGATATCGACGTTCAGTACGCGGAGAAGCTGGGGATGTCCATCAAGCTGATAGGGGCCAGCAGACTCCAGGCAGATGGCATGGTCAGCGCGTATGTTTTGCCGCTGATGATCTCCAGGGAACATCCTCTCTATTCTGTTAATGATGTATTTAATGGTATTTTAGTAAAAGGAACTATGCTGGGCACATCCATGTACTATGGAAGCGGGGCAGGAAAGCTTCCGACTGCCAGTGCAGTGGTGGCGGATATGATCCACGGGGTGAGAAATGCCGGGAGGAATGTGGAGCTAGGCTGGAGCGCAGAAAAGCAGGCAGTGGCTCCTATGGAAATGAATGTATTTCGATATTTTATCCGCGTGGCGGGGCAGCCAGAGGATCGTTTGTCAGACCTGATGACTTTTGGACCCCTAGAAGTAGTCTCCACAGGAAAAAACGATGAATTTGCGATTATTTCCAAGGAAATGCCAGAAGCTAATTTCAGGGAAGAGGCGGCAGGAGTAGAGGGCATCCGGAGTGTAATCCGGGTGGAGCTGTAAATGCTTCGGCTTACACGCGACGCTGCACGGCTATGTCACGATCTTGCAGCAGCCAGGAGGAACAAATGTTAATTGTTAAAAAATTCGGAGGAAGCTCCGTAGCAGATAAAGAGCGGATCTTTCACGTGGCCAGGCGCTGTTTGGAGGATTATGAGAAAGGGCATCAGGTAGTGGTGGTCCTTTCGGCTATGGGAAAGACCACAGATGGCCTGATCGCAAAGGCTCATGAAATTGATCCGAATCCTCCAAAGCGGGAGCTGGATATGCTTCTGGTAACCGGGGAGCAGGTTTCCGTATCTCTGATGGCCATGGCCTTTCATGTCCTGGGGGCGCCTTCCGTCTCCTTAAATGGGGCTCAGGTGGAGATGCGGACCACCTCGACCTATGGTATGGCGAAGCTGAAGCGCATCCAGACGGAACGGATTCGAAATGAGTTAGAAAACCGCCGAATCGTGATTATTACCGGATTTCAGGGAATTAATAAATATGAGGATATGACCACTTTGGGAAGAGGCGGGTCGGACACCACGGCCGTTGCCCTGGCAGCTGCACTTCATGCGGATCGATGTGAGATCTATACCGATGTTGAGGGCGTGTATACCGCGGATCCCCGGATTATTCCCGAGGCCAGAAAGCTTTCGGAGGTGTCCTATGACGAAATGTTGGAGATGTCCTCTGTAGGAGCCAAGGTTCTCCATAATCGTTCGGTAGAGATGGCGAAGAAGTACGGGGTACAGCTGGTGGTGCTTTCCAGCTTGACCAGAGCAGAAGGAACAGTGGTGAAGGAGGGGGCAAAGATGGAACGCATGTTAGTCAGCGGCGTAGCCGCTGATAAGAATACGGCCAGGATTTCCGTGATAGGTGTGAAGAATGAGCCAGGCATCGCATTTAAAATTTTCAACATGCTGGCAAGGAATCATATCAATGTAGATATCATTATCCAGTCGGTGGGCCGAGAGGATCGCAAGGATATTTCCTTCACCGTAGCACAAAGTGATCTCCAGGAGGCGATGACGCTGCTGAATGAAAATCGGGAGGCAGTCACTGCCCAAAATATTACCTGTGAAGACGGGGTGGCTAAGGTTTCCATTATCGGCGCGGGTATGCTGAGCAACCCGGGTGTGGCAGCGAAGATGTTTGAATCCCTCTATAGCGCCAATATTAATATTAAAATGATAGCCACCTCAGAGATCCGCATTACCGTGCTGATTGATGAGGCGGATGCTAACCGGGCAGTGAGGACGGTTCATGATGCCTTTGACCTTGCTGATTAAACAGATCCTAGACGGGCAGGGATTTCCCTGCCTGTTCCATTTCATCACTGGCCTGTATTGTCCGGGCTGTGGAGGGACCAGAGCTGTGCGTCTGCTTATCCGTGGCGAGGTGGCAAGGAGCATACAGTATCACCCATTTATCCCTTTTCTGGCGGCAGTGTTCCTCATCGAGGGTTTCCTGTACCTGGCAGGCTGGGGGAAGGCTCTCTTGAAAAAGGAAAAGAGGCAGCCATATATTTTGGGGTTGAGGGGGAGATACCGGCTGTGGACAGTGGCTGGAGTGGCGCTTGTGATGGTAAATTGTCTGGTGAAGAATGTTTGCCTGCTTATGGGGATCGACCTGCTTTTGCCATTGTAGCAGAATGCAGGGCAAAATGCCTTGTAAGATACCGAACGCGAAGAGGAACAAAAAATGCTGCCGTAGGAGTCCATATGGGTTTCCGGGGCAGCATTTTTGCTAGGTTATTGAATCCCTTTATAGTATTGCTCAAGGATTTCATTAAATAATGCAGAATATCTGGGATCGCGCATCAAATGGGCCGTCAGGAGATAGCAGCCAAAGAAGAACAGGCTTTCGCAGATTCCTAGAATCGACAGGATCAATCCAGCGATGGCGTAAGGGGAGAAGGGCTTTCCCTTTTTTGACAGAATCGCCAGCACCAGGCCCCCCATGCCCAGGGCAAATCCCAGGATAAAACCGATGGGAAAACAGCAGCAGCTGATTAAAATAGACACTAGCCCCAACACCATAGAGGTGACAGCCATGTTATTGATTGGGGGTTTCGGCTGGTAGCCACGGCCTGGCTCCGGAGGAGGATTCTGACCATAGTAATAGTAGTTCTCATTTTGCGGCTGCTGGCCCTGCCAGGACGAGGGCTGTCCCGGCGCCGGGTGTTGGTAGTAGGGCTGCTGAGGATTCGGCCCCGGACCATTGGGCATCTGGGGCTCCTGCTTCGGATCCTGACTGCCGTCCTCACGATACGGGGAAGGGGGGCGGTCGGTATCTTGGTTATGGGATGGTTCCCTCCCGGCGTCCTGGGATGCTGGGGGATCACTATCCAGATTTTGATTTTGGTTATATTTGTCCATGAGTTATCCTCCTGTTTTTCGTACACAGTACATTATTTTATATTGGTAGGTCTGCTGGCGAAGACAGTAATGGCGGCAACAGTGTCCCCTGTTGCGGTGAACGCCGCAGACGTGAACAGTAACACGATTGTAGCACGAAATCCACGACTTGTCCAGACGGGCTTGCCAAAGCTGACTAGATGAATTATAATAAGGCGTAACAGTTCAGACGGTAGGGAAATTGGCATGGACTTTGTATGTCAAGCTTGCTTATAAGCCAGAGTTTATGCCAATTTCCCCACCGGATGGATGTCCGGGATTCTTGTCTGATTGATCTGGACAAGAAAGAGCCATCGACAAAGATGAGAGGTATTATAATGGATATTATAAATGTATTACAGGAAGAACTGCAGGTTCATCGCAGCCAAGTAGAGGCAGCGGTGAAGCTGATCGATGAAGGAAATACCATTCCCTTTATTGCCAGATACCGGAAGGAAGCCACAGGCTCTCTCAATGATGAGATCCTGCGGGAGCTGGATGAGCGGCTGAAATATTTGCGGAATTTGGAAGAGAAGAAGGAGCAGGTGATTTCTACTATACGGGAGCAGGAGAAACTGACGCCAGAGCTGGAGAAGCAAATTTTGGAGGCTAAGACTCTGGTGGCTGTGGAGGATTTATACCGCCCCTACCGGCCAAAGCGCCGCACCAGGGCTACCATTGCCAAGGAGAAGGGATTAGATGGCTTGGCGCAGTGGTTGATGGACGGCCAGGCAGATATCCCGGCCCAGGAGAAGGCCAGAGAGTTTGTGGACGAGGAGAAGGGCGTGAATAGCCCGGAGGAGGCCATCGAGGGAGCTAAGGATATTATCGCTGAGCAGATATCGGATCATGCCGGATACCGGACATACATACGAGATATCACTATGCGGGAGGGCGTGATTTTATCGGAGGCCAAGGATGATAAGGCCCAGACGGTATATGAACAGTACTACCACTTTGAGGAGCCGGCGGCGAAGGCAGCAGGGCACCGGATTCTGGCGTTGAACAGAGGAGAGGCGGAGAAGGTGTTGATGGTGAAGCTGAGCGCGCCTAGGGAGAGGATACTGCGATATTTGGAGAAGCAGGTTATCCCAGAGGTAAACCCCTACACAGCATCCATCCTGTCTGCGGCTATCGAGGATAGCTACAGTCGTCTGATCGGTCCGGCCATAGAACGGGAGCTCCGCAATGAACTGACCGAGCGGGCAGAGGAGGGCGCGATTAAAGTATTTGGAAAGAATTTAGAGCAGCTTCTGATGCAACCGCCCATTGCCGGCCAGGTGGTACTAGGATGGGATCCGGCATTCCGTACTGGCTGTAAGCTGGCTGTGGTTGATCCCACGGGGAAAGTGCTAGATACGGTGGTGATCTATCCCACTGCCCCTCAGAATAAGGTAGAAGAGTCCAAGAAGATTTTGAAGAAGCTGATTGAGAAATACCATATCACACTGATCTCTGTGGGAAATGGTACTGCTTCCAGAGAATCCGAGCAGATTATTGTGGAGCTGCTGAAGGAAATCCCTCAGAAGGTACAGTATGTGATTGTCAATGAGGCGGGGGCTTCCGTCTATTCTGCCAGCAAGCTGGCCACAGAGGAGTTCCCTCAGTTTGATGTAGGGCAGAGAAGCGCGGCTTCCATTGCCCGGCGGCTGCAAGATCCCCTTGCGGAGCTGGTAAAGATTGAGCCGAAGGCCATTGGCGTGGGCCAGTATCAGCATGATATGAATCAGAAGCATCTCAGCGAAACCCTGGGAGGAGTGGTAGAAGACTGCGTAAACCGGGTGGGGGTGGATTTGAATACAGCCTCCCCCTCCCTCTTAGAATATATTTCTGGTATCAGTAAGGCCCTGGCGAAGAATATTGTGGCTTACCGGGAAGAAAATGGCGCCTTTACTAATCGGAAGCAGCTGCTAAAAGTAGCCAAGTTGGGGCCGAAGGCTTTCGAGCAGTGTGCCGGTTTTCTGCGTATTCAGAATGGGGAGAATCCTTTTGATTATACAGGAGTCCATCCGGAAAGCTACCATGCTGCAGAGAAGCTTTTAGAGAAAGTGGGCATAACGGCGGATGAGATCTTAAAGGGCCCCAGCAGTATATCTATCCGGGATTACGGAAAGATGGCAGAAGAGCTGGGGGTAGGGGAGCCGACACTTCGGGATATTGTAAAAGAGCTTTCCAGCCCGGGACGGGATCCGAGAGACGAGATGCCCAAGCCCATTCTCCGAACCGACGTGATGGACTTAAAGGATTTGAAGCCGGGGATGATTTTAAAGGGAACGGTGCGCAATGTTATCGACTTCGGCGCTTTTGTAGATATTGGTGTGCATCAAGATGGATTGGTCCACATCTCCGAGATCACAACACGATTTATCAAGCATCCGCTGGAGGCGGTTAGCGTAGGTGATATCGTGGATGTGCGCGTGCTTTCCGTAGATGTGGCAAAGGAGCGGATCAGCCTGTCTATGAAGTTGGAAGAAGAAGGGGAGAAGGGTGCTTTCGGAAAATCCCGCAGCCACAAGGGAGGGGAGGAAAGGACCGGCGCGGGGAAATCCTCGAGTAAGAAAAAGGAGCGTCGGAAGGACGGAACAGTCCATATTCCCAACAGCGGCATATTTGCCGGGATGGGGAGAAATCTCTCCAGAAAGGATTGAGTTTAGATAAACTATGAAAGACAGAAAGACGAGCTTTACATTTACCACTAAGCCGACTGCAAAGGAGCTCTGGAAGTTTTCAATGATCTATGCAAATAAAGGATTCCGAGGAGGCGTCAACCTGATATTGGTAGGGGGATCTGCATTTCTTCTGATTGCCCGGTGGAATACCTTGGAGCTGTTCCAGAGGCTGCTGCTGGTATTTATCATATTCTTATTCGTGATCTGGCAGCCAGCAATGCTGTATCCTAAGGCGCTGCGTCAGGCAAAGGAGCTGGAAAAGCAGCCGCCTCTCCGACTGACCTTTTCAGAGGATGGGGTGGAGGTTTCCCAAGGTGAAGAAGGCGGGCAGATCCCATGGGAGGACATCAGCCGGATTGAGCTTGTAAGCGATATGATGATCGTTTACGGCGACCGGGCCCATGCGTCGCTGATTCCTCGAAGTACCATGGGAAAGGATGAGGAGGCGTTCCGGAAGTTGGTTCGGGAGAAGTTGCCGAAGGCCCGCTGCAAGGGCGTGTAAGCACATTAGTTAAGGGAGTAAAGCATGAAAACGGTCATAACACAGAGCCCGGAGGAGACTTTCCTCCTGGGGGAGAAGCTAGGAAAAGCGGCTGTACCGGGCCAGATTTACTGCCTGGATGGGGATCTGGGCGTGGGAAAGACAGTCTTTACCCAGGGGTTTGCCAGGGGACTGGGGATCAAGGAGCCAGTGAATAGCCCCACCTTTACCATCTTGCAGTCGTATGAGGAAGGAAGGTTTCCCCTTTATCATTTTGATGCGTACCGCATTGGCGATGAGGAGGAGATGGAGGAGATTGGATATGAGGACTGCTTTTACGGGGGAGGCGCCTGTCTGGTAGAATGGCCGGGACAGATCCGCACTCTGATTCCGAGGGAAGCGGTCTGGATTACCATAGAAAAGGAATTGAATCTAGGAATGGATTTTCGGAAGATTACCATCGATTTTGGGGAACAGGAGGAAGTGCCTGGCGTAGCTAAGGCAGAGGGAGGCAAGACATGAGAATATTGGGGATCGAGAGCTCTTCTCTGGTAGCCAGTGTGGCAGTGGTGACCGATGGGGTTCTCACCGCTGAATACACGATGAATCATAAAAAGACTCATTCTCAAACCCTTCTGCCTATGCTGGATGAGATGGTAAGACTGTTGAACTTGGACTTGGAAACCATTGACGGAATCGCAGTTTCTGCAGGGCCAGGGTCCTTTACTGGTCTGCGGATCGGATCAGCTACGGCCAAGGGGTTAGGGCTGGCGTTAAAGAAACCGCTGATACACATTCCAACAGTGGATGCTATGGCTTATAATCTGTGGGGAAGCAGCGCGCTGATCTGCCCGATTATGGATGCCAGGAGAAATCAGGTGTATACTGGCCTCTATTATGCGGAGCATGAGCTGGACGTGGTAAAGGAGCAGTGCGCCATGGATATGAACCAGCTTATTGATGAGCTGAATGCCAGAGGGGAACAGGTGATCTTTTTAGGAGATGGGGTTCCCGCCTTTCGGGAGAATATCAGCGAGAGGCTCTCTGTCCCTTATTCCTTTGCGCCGGCGCAGAGCAGCCGTCAGAGGGCGGCATCGGTGGCCGCTCTCGGCATGCTTTATATGGAAGCAGGGAGAACGGAGCCGGCGAAGGATCATAGGCCGGAATATTTAAGAAAGCCCCAGGCAGAGCGGGAGAGAGAAGGGATTTCTCTGTGATCATCCGACGGCTGTGTGAGGAGGATTTAGATCAGGCGGCGGCTATGGATTCTGCCTGCTTTGCCGAGAGCTGGTCCAGACAACTTTTGGAGGAGAGCCTGAAAAGCCCCTGGAACCTTATGTTGATTGCAGAGGAGGAGGGAAGACTGGTGGGGTATGGATCCGCCTGTGTGATCGCGGGGGAGGGTGAGATTCAGAGGATTGCCGTCTTAAAGACATTCCGGGGAGAGGGCCGGGGAAGAAAACTGCTGGAAGCCCTGGTAAAATTTTCAAAGGATAGAGGGGCTGGGGCTATGACATTAGAGGTGCGAGAGTCCAATATTCCAGCCAGAAGGCTTTATATTTCCGCTGGTTTTCTGGAAGAGGCTCGCAGGAGAGATTATTACAGGAACCCGAAGGAGGATGCCATCATCATGTGGAATCGGAGCCTATAGGGGACTATGAAACATTTACCACTTAAAATCGACAAAATCTGCGTTATACTTGGCTCATGGGAAATGTATTGTTTCCTGAAATGCAGAAGCGACTGCTGATTTTAAGAAAGGTGAGGATGTTATGAGACGTATCAGTAAAAACGGACAGCTGGAGACAGTGATCTGCAACAAATGCGGAAAAAAAATGGTGGTTGAGAATGGAATCCTGCGGGAGGGCGGACTGGTATTTGACCACAGCTGGGATTTCTTTTCTGAAAAA
>CATJIO010000094.1 GCA_949740725.1 uncultured Lachnospiraceae bacterium
CATTTATGGTTTAGAATAAGAGAGAATAGTGATTAAGGACGTGATAAAGATGGGCGATATGCATGACACACAATATATAACAACTTTCCAGGATAATACAGCCAATGCTGCACAGGTTCTGGAGCGGGTTTATATTGCCCTGACGGAGAAGGGGTATAACCCTGTGAATCAGATTGTAGGCTATATTATGTCGGGAGATCCTACGTATATTACCAGCCATAAGAATGCCAGAAGCCTGATCATGAAGGTGGAGCGGGATGAGCTTCTGGAGGAGATGATGGGAGTATATATCGACACAAAGCTTCGGAGATAACAGAGAGAACGAGTACGAGTGAACGTTACCGAATTTAAGATGCAAGAGAAAAGGATGAAGGAGATGGGATCAGTTGGCCTATGCCAACTGGTTTTGTTTGAGTGTGGACAGGATGAGAATACTGGGATTGGATTACGGATCAAAGACAGTGGGGGTGGCGGTCAGTGATGAGCTGGGAATCACCGCCCAGGGGCTGGAGACAATCTGGAGGGAAAAGGAGAATAAGCTCCGTCAGACCTGCGCCAGAATTGAAGAATTGGCCGCACAATATCAGATTACGGCTATTGTTTTGGGGTATCCTAAGAATATGAATAATACCACAGGGGAGCGGGCAGAAAAGACAGAAGCATTTCAGGCTATGTTAAAGCGCCGCACCGGCCTCCCGGTGGAGCTCTGGGATGAGCGGCTGACCACAGTATCCGCGGAGCGGGTTCTGATGGAGAGCGGCGTCAGGAGAGAGCATCGAAAGGAGAATCTGGACAAGCTGGCAGCAGTCTTTATCTTACAAAACTATTTAGATGCGAAGAATTTTCCTGTCCATTGATAGACGCCTGGACAGTGTGCTGTCCGGCAGTTTGCGGACAGCTAGAAATCAGGAGAAAGAACGATGAATAACGAAGAAAAAATCACCCTTACTGCAGATGACGGAGAGCCTGTGGATTTTTTTGTTTTAGAAGAAACCAGGATCAATGGGAAAAATTACCTTTTGGTTACGGATGAGGCGGATCAGGACGTGGACGGTGAGTGCTATGTGCTGAAGGACGTTTCAAAGGCAGAGGATGCCGAGGCTGTTTATCAGTTTGTGGAGGATGAGAAGGAATTAAACAGTGTATTTCAACTATTTACCCAGCTTTTGGATGATGCGGACGTGGAACTCCAAGGCGGTTGGGAATAATCGTGGAGGTTAATAATTTGAGAGGAAAAGAGAAACAAAATGAGACAGTGAAAATCATTCCCCTGGGAGGTTTAGAGCAGATTGGAATGAATATCACAGCCTTTGAGTGTCAGGACAGCATTATTATCGTGGATTGTGGACTGGCATTCCCAAGTGACGACATGCTGGGAATCGATTTGGTGATTCCGGATGTCACGTATTTAAAGCAGAATATCGACAAAGTAAAGGGGTTTGTGATCACCCACGGACATGAAGATCACATCGGCGCGCTGCCTTATGTGTTGAAGGAGCTGAACGTACCAGTATACGGGACCAGGCTTACTATTGCCCTCATCGAGAATAAGCTGAAAGAGAACAATATGCTGAAGACCACCAGGAGAAAGGTGATTAAGCATGGGCAGTCGGTGAATCTGGGATGCTTTAGGGTAGAGTTTATTAAGACGAACCACAGCATCGCGGACGCCTCGGCTCTGGCTATCTTCTCGCCTGCAGGGGTGATCGTCCACACCGGGGATTTTAAGATTGACTACACGCCGGTATTCGGGGATTCCATTGATCTGCAGCGTTTTGCGGAGCTGGGGAGAAAGGGCGTCCTGGCGCTAATGTGCGACAGCACCAACGCCATCCGCTCCGGATTTACTGCTTCGGAACGGACAGTAGGAAAGACTTTTGACTCCATCTTTGCTGATCATCAGAATAAGCGAATTATTGTGGCTACCTTTGCCTCCAATGTGGATCGTGTGCAGCAGATCATTAATTCTGCTTATAAATATGGGAGAAAGGCAGTGGTAGAGGGGCGGAGCATGGTGAATGTCATTGGCACTGCCAGCGAATTAGGTTATATCAAGATCCCGGAGGGAACCTTGATCGAGATCGAGCAACTGAAGAACTACCCGCCAGAGAAGACAGTGCTCATAACCACTGGAAGCCAGGGGGAGTCTATGGCGGCCCTCTCCAGGATGGCTTCCTCTATCCATAAGAAGGTTTCCATCACACCCAACGACGTGATTATCTTAAGTTCCACCCCCATTCCTGGAAATGAGAAGGCGGTGGCCAAGGTAATCAACGAGCTTTCCATGAAGGGGGCAGAGGTGATCTTCCAGGATACCCATGTGTCCGGCCATGCCTGCCAGGAGGAGATCAAGCTGATCTACTCTCTGGTTCACCCCAAGTATTCCATCCCTATACATGGAGAGTACCGTCATCGGATGACCCAGGCAACATTGGCCAAAGCGGTGGGGATACCAAAAGAAAATGTGCTGATGATCAGTTCCGGCGATGTGCTGGAGATCAATGAGGAAAAGGGCCAGGTCACTGGACATGTCCAGGCTGGAGCGATCCTGGTAGATGGCCTTGGCGTAGGCGATGTGGGGAATATCGTGCTTCGGGATCGGCAGAATCTGGCACAGAATGGAATCATCGTGGTGGTTCTCACCCTGGAAAAATACAGCAATCAGCTGCTGGCTGGCCCGGATATTGTGTCCAGAGGATTCGTCTATGTCCGCGAATCGGAGGACCTGCTGGATGAGGCAAGGAATGTGGTAAATGACGCGGTGGAAGACTGTCTGGCCCGCCATGTAAGCGACTGGGGCAAGATCAAGAATGAGATCAAGGATCGGTTAAGCGATTTCCTGTGGAAGCGGATGAAGAGGAATCCGATGATTTTGCCGATAATTATGGAAGTATAGTATCAGTATTGTTTGTGCAGCCCAGGAAGCTGCACAAACCTTTCGGAAGGAGGGGGAGCCATGAGCGGCAGCAATACGGCGAGGGATATCAACCGGATAACTGGCGCCATCATCAAGGTTTCCTTGCACTTGATCATTTATGCGTTAGTGATTCTGATTTTCTATGAGGGGATTACTGCCGGATACCGGTTCGGCCATGAGATCTTTTCCGCTACAGCAGTGGCTGCTCCGCCGGGATGGGATCGGATGATTACGATTGGAGACGGGAAGTCGGATTATGAGGTGGGAAAGCTTCTGGAAAAGGAAGGGTTGATCCATAACCGGTTTGTCTTTGCGATTCAGGCGGAGCTCTATGATTATGAGCTGTATCCTGGTGTATACCGGTTAAATACGTCCATGACTTCCAGGGAGATTCTGGATGTGCTGAGTGAAGAGCCAAAGGAAGAAGAGGGAGAGCCCAAGACATGATAGGAAATCCCAGAATTACGGATTATATCCGTTCGCTGGAGCCAGATCTGGATCCCTTCCTCATGGAGATTGAGAGGCAGGCGAAGGCAGAACGGGTGCCCATTATCCGGAAGGAGACAGCGGCTTTCCTAAAGACCCTTGTGGCGGGGATGAGGCCAAACTCCATACTGGAGATCGGCACAGCAGTGGGGTATTCTGCCCTCCTAATGGCCTCGGTCATGGGAGAGGGCTGCCGGATTACCACCATTGAAAAGTATGAAAAGCGGATCCCCAAAGCCCGGGAAAATTTCCAGCGGGCAGGAAGGGAGAAGGAGATCACTCTTTTGGAGGGGGATGCAGGGGAGATCCTGGGAAGACTTCCTTCAGGGAGCTTTGACTTTATTTTCCTGGATGGAGCCAAAGGACAGTATATCCATTGGCTGGATGACGCGCTGCGGTGCCTGCGCTCCGGCGGGATGCTGGTCTCTGACAATGTATTCCAGGAGGGAGATATCATCCAGTCCAGGTTTGCCATAGAGCGGCGAAACCGTACCATTCACAGCCGGATGCGGGAATATCTCTTTGCATTAAAGCACAGGGAAGAACTGGAGACATCCATCGTCCCCATCGGGGACGGGGTGACGATAAGTGTAAAACGAAAGTGATAACAGGATGAGAAATGTTGAATTACTGATTCCCGCCGGGAGTTTAAGCGTATTGAAAACCGCCGTGGTATACGGGGCGGATGCGGTTTATATCGGCGGCGAGGCTTTCGGCCTTCGGGCTAAGGCAAAGAATTTTACCAATGATGAGATAAGGGAAGGGGTCCGATTTGCCCACAGCCATGGGGTGAAGGTTTATGTGCCAGCCAATATTTTCGCCCATAATCAGGATTTGGCTGGAGTGGAGACGTATTTTTATGAGCTGGGAGAGATCGGGCCGGATGCCTTGATCATCTCCGATCCAGGCGTCTTCTCCATTGCAAGGCAGGTTTTGCCTGAGATGGAAATACACATCAGCACCCAGGCCAATAATACCAATTACGGGACCTACCTTTTCTGGTGGAGGCTGGGGGCTAAGCGGGTGGTCTCTGCAAGAGAATTATCCCTGAAGGAAATCCGGGAAATCCGGGAGCATATTCCGGAGGAGATGGAGATCGAAAGTTTCATCCACGGCGCCATGTGCATTTCCTATTCTGGCCGTTGCCTTCTCAGCAATTATCTCACCGGGAGAGACGCTAATCAGGGCGCCTGCACCCATCCCTGCCGCTGGAAATATGGGGTGGCTGAGGAGACCAGGCCGGGAGAATATCTGCCGGTGTTTGAGAATGAGCGGGGGACCTTTCTCTTTAATTCTAAGGATCTGTGCATGATCGAGCATGTGCCGGAGATGATCGAGGCGGGGATTGACAGCTTTAAGATCGAAGGCAGGATGAAGACCGCCTTGTATGTGGCCGCTGTGACCAGGACCTACCGGAAGGCCATTGATGATTACCGTAAGGATCCGGAGCTTTACAAAGAGAATTTGGAATGGTATAAGGAGGAGATTGGGAAATGCACCTGCAGGGAGTTTTCCACAGGATTTTATTTCGGAAAGCCTACCGAGGAGCAGCAAATCTACCAGAACAGTACCTATATAAAAAACTACACCTATCTGGGGACGGTGGAAGGGGTAGATCCAAAGGGATGGGGAAGGATTACTCAGAAGAATAAATTTTCCCTGGGGGAGACTATCGAGGTGATGAAGCCGTCAGGAGCCAATCTCTCGGTGACAGTGAAGGGGATTCGGAATGAGGATGGAACGCCTATGGAGAGCGCTCCTCATGCCAGCCAGTGTCTGTGGGTGGATCTGGGGGTAGAGCTTGCGCCTTACGATATCCTCCGTAGAAGAGAGCTGGCGGAATAATTATATACAGAACAATAACAACTTACCAGGGCTGACCTGCAGACAGGCTTTCCGCAGCATTGCGCAAGCTGTTGCCTTCGGGGCAGCCTTTGAATATTCGAGGGAGTTTTCCTCTGGGAGGTGAGATGATGTTTTCAGCAGCTTTTGGAATTCTGGGGATCCTGTGCTTGACGTATTTTGGGGTGATCGTGGCCTATTCCGGCATCGAAACCTCTCTTGCCTGGATATGGCCGGTGTTTGCCATTCTCTGCTTTATCCTGGCAAGGGGGGAGATCTACTATCATCAGCATAAACGGCAGGTCCCCTTGTGGATCCCGGTGTCTGTTTCCACCATTTGTGTCACCGGGCTGGTGACCTTTGTGATTCTCCAGGTGCTGATCTTCGGTGGTATGATCAAGTCATCCCCAGATAATCTGGATTATCTGATTGTGCTGGGGGCAAAGGTTCGGGAGGATGATATCAGCGCCTCCTTAAAGCGGCGTCTGGATAAGGCTATCCGCTACGCCCAGGAGCACCCGGAGACAAAGCTGGTGCTGTCTGGGGGCCAGGGGGAGGATGAGCCGACTACCGAAGCCCTTGCCATGGCAGAGTATCTCCTATATAATGGGATAGCGCCGGAGCAGATGTTGCTAGAGACTTATTCTACCAGCACCATGGAAAATCTGATCTGCAGTAAGTCTCTGATTGAGGAACAGCGTCGCCAGGAGAAAGAGACCCAGAAAAAGCTACAGGAGAAACGGATGTTGCGGCAGATGGAACTGGCCCGTTTTATCAGGGAGTTGGAGGGGAGGGCAGCGGCAGAGCGCTATGCTTCCTCCAGCCTGGATGTGAGAGCGCCTGGGTGGAAGCCTAAGCCTCTGATCCTGGCACAGGAGAGACAGCCCTCCATGGATATCCTGGAGCTTTTGCCGGACAAGCCATTACAGATTGGAGTGCTTACCAGCAATTTCCATCTGTACCGCGCCATGAAGATCGGAGAACGATGCGGATTCACTCAGCTGTACGGGGTTTCTTCCAGCGCGGATCCAGTGCTTTTTATCCATTTGTGCGTTCGGGAGAGCATTGCTATACTAAAAGATAAATTTATGGGAAACATGTAAATAGAGCCACGGCCAACAGAGAATGAGAGAAAGGCGTTATGATAAACATGAAAAAATCCGGATTGGAAAGTCTGACAGCTTATGAGCTGGTAAAGGAAAAAGAGATTAAAGAGATGAACAGCCTGGGAGTGGTGCTCCGCCACAAAGGGACTGGAGCCAAGGTGTTCGTAATGATAAATGATGATGAGAATAAGGTCTTTAATATTGGTTTTAAAACACCGCCAGATGACAGCACAGGGCTTCAGCATATCCTTGAGCACAGTGTTTTGTGCGGTTCAGAAAAATTCCCAGTTAAGGATCCCTTTGTGGAATTAGTGAAGGGATCGCTGAATACCTTTTTAAATGCAATGACATATCCAGATAAGACCGTGTATCCGGTGGCCAGCTGCAATGATAAGGACTTTCAAAATCTGATGGATGTATACCTGGATGCGGTCTTCCACCCCAATATTTACCATGAGCCAAAGATCTTTATGCAGGAGGGATGGCATTATGAGCTGGAGGAGGAGAATGGTCCTATCACCATCAATGGTGTGGTATATAATGAAATGAAGGGCGCTTTCTCCTCACCGGAGGGGCTGTTAGACCGGGTCATCACCCATGAGCTGTTTCCAGATACCTGCTATGGCTTCGAGTCTGGAGGAGATCCAGATGAGATTCCTGGCCTTACCTACGAAAAATTCCTGGATTATCACCGCCAGTTTTACCATCCCAGCAACAGTTATGTTTACCTCTACGGAAATATGGATATGGCGGAAAAACTGACCTGGTTGGATGCAGCTTATTTCCGCCACTATCAGGAAAGCGGGATTGATTCGGATATCCAGTTCCAGACGCCCTTCGCTGCCCCTGTAGAGCGGGAGGTATATTATTCCATTACTGAGGATGAGGAGGAAGAGGGCAACGCCTACTTCTCCATAAATACGGTGGTGGGAACGGACTTAGATCCTAAGCTGTATGTGGCTTTCCAGATTTTGGAGTACGCTTTGCTGGACGCTCCAGGCGCGCCATTAAAGCAGGCCTTGATCGATGGGGGAATTGGAGAGGATATTCTGGGAGGATATGAAAGCGGGATTCTCCAGCCCTACTTCTCCGTGATCGCTAAGAATGCAGATGCCGGGCAGAAGGGAGAATTTCTGGCGGTGGTAAAGGGAACTCTGCGGAAGTTGGCGGATCAGGGGCTGGATCAGAAGAGCCTCCTTGCCGGCTTAAATTACTATGAGTTCCGTTACCGGGAGGCGGATTACGGCTCCGCGCCCAAGGGGCTGATGTACGGGCTGTGGTGTATGGACAGCTGGCTCTACGGTGGGGATCCTATGCTTCACCTGGAGTATCAGGAGACTTTTGATTTCCTGAAAAGCCAGGTGAAGGAGGGATATTTCGAGAGGCTTATCCGGGAATATCTGCTGGATAATCCTTTCGAGGCGGTGATCACCCTTCTTCCCAAGAAGAATCTGACCATTGAGAAGGAGCAGGCCCTGACCAGGAAACTGGAGGAATATAAGAATTCCTTAAGCCAGGAGGAGATCCAGGGCTTAATCCAGAGGACAAGGGAGCTGAAGGAATATCAGGAGACGCCTTCCTCTCAGGAGGATTTGAAGAAGATCCCTATGCTAAAGCGGGAGGATATCAGCCGGGAGCCGGATCAGCTCCAGTATGAGGAGAAGCGTGTGGGACAGATTCCGGTTATCAGTCAGACCTTGTTTACCTCCGGCATCGGGTATATCCAAATGCTCTTTGATACAAAGGGGGTTCCCCAGGAGGATCTGTCCTACGTGGGATTGCTAAAATCCGTATTGGGATATGTGGATACAGCACATTACAGCTACAGTGATCTAACCAGTGAAATTTACTTAAACACTGGAGGCATTGACTTTTCCGTTACCTCTTATCTGGACTTAAAAGAGCCGGGGAGATTTACCGGAGTCTTTGCGGCCAAGGCCAAGGTGCTTTATGATAAGATGGAGTTTGCCTTTGATATCCTGGAGGAGATCTTCATCCAGTCGAAGCTGGAGGATGAGAAGCGGCTGGGAGAAATTCTGGCGGAAAATAAGTCTAGGGCCAGGATGCGGCTGGGAGGGGCTTCCCACTCCGCAGCAGTGGCCAGGGCCACCTCTTACTTCTCCCCCTCCTCCCGGTTTAATGACATTACCGGAGGCATCGGGTACTATCATTTCCTGGAACAGCTGTGCCGGGACTACGAGAAGCCAGAGAAGAGAAAGGCGCTGGTGGGTAAGCTAAAAGAGGTATGTCGTCGTCTCTTTACCGCTGACCACATGATCCTGGGCCTGACGGCAGAGAAGGAGGGGCAAGAAAAGCTTCCCGGCTGCGTAGAGCGGTTTGCGGCCCGGCTGGGAGCTGGAGATGGGGAGGAGTATTCCTTTGCCTTCCAGCCAGAAAATCGAAATGAAGGCTTTAAAACCTCCTCACAGGTGAACTATGTAGCCAGATGCGGGAATTTCTCAGCCAGGGGTCTTTCCTACACCGGAGCACTAAAAATCCTAAAGGTGATCTTAAACTATGATTATCTGTGGCTGAACCTTAGGGTTCAAGGAGGGGCATACGGCTGCATGAGCGGCTTTGGCCGGTCCGGGGAGGGGTATCTGGTCTCTTACCGGGATCCCAATGTGAGGGAAACCAATCAGATCTATGAAGGGATTCCGGAATATCTGCGCCAGTTTACGGTAGAGGAGCGGGATATGACCAAATACGTCATCGGGGCAATCAGCGAGCTGGACACCCCCTTGCCTCCCTCCATTAAAGGGGCCAGAGCCATGTCCGCCTGGCTTTCCGGGGTGACCAATGAGATGTTAAGGAGGGAGCGGGAGGAAATCCTGGATGCAGGCCAGGAGGATATCCGGGCCCTGGCGGATATTGTGGAGGCTATCTTGGAGACGAATAGTCTCTGTGTCATTGGTAATGATGAAAAAGTGAAAGCGGAAGCAGGGCTGTTCCAGATCACGAAGAATCTGTTTTGCTCCGCTCAGGAATAAGGAAGAGGATAAGGATGGAAACAGAGCAAAAGGAAAAGAAGTCAGGCTTTGTGACGCTGATCGGCCGGCCCAATGTGGGAAAATCTACGTTGATGAATCATCTGATCGGGCAGAAGATCGCCATTACTTCCAACAAGCCTCAGACCACCAGGAACCGGATTCAGACGGTGTATACTGATGAGCGGGGCCAGATCGTCTTCTTGGATACCCCAGGTATTCACAAGGCGAAGAACAAGCTAGGGGAATATATGGTAACAGTGGCAGAGCGTACCTTGACGGAGGTAGATGTGATCTTGTGGCTGGTGGAGCCAGATACCTTTATCGGGGCCGGGGAGCGTCACATTGCAGAACAGCTGAACCAGACGAAGACACCAGTGATCTTGGTGATCAACAAGGTGGATACGCTGAAGAACCCAGAGGATGTGCTCACCTTTATCGCGGCCTATAAGGATGTGTGCGATTTCGCAGAGATCGTCCCCCTGTCTGCCTTAAAAGGGATGAATACCGATCTTCTGACGGAGCTGATCTTTAACTACCTTCCTCAGGGCCCGCAATTCTACGATGAAGATACGGTGACGGATCAGCCCATGCGCCAGATTGCCGCGGAGCTGATACGAGAGAAAGCGCTGCGGCTTTTAGACGATGAGATTCCCCACGGAATCGCGGTCACCATCGAGAAGATGAGCACCAGGAAGAATGGAATCACGGATATCCAGGCCACCATTATCTGCGAGCGGGAAAGCCATAAGGGGATCATCATCGGAAAAGGGGGCGGGATGTTGAAGCGGATCGGCATGTCGGCCAGGAAGGAGATCGAAGATATGATCAACGGCCAGGCGAATGTACAGCTTTGGGTAAAGGTGCGTAAGGAGTGGCGGGACAGCGAGCTTTATATGAAGAATTTCGGATATCGCCCAGGGGACAAAGGGTAGGAGGCAGAGTTTATGAGAGAGGCGGTCTGTGCGACAGGGATGGTTTTGCGCTCCTCTCCCTCTGGAGAGGCAGATCGGAGGCTGGTTCTCCTCACCAGGGAGAGAGGGAAGATCACTGCTTTTGCCAGAGGGGCAAAGCGTCCGGGAAGTGTCCTTATGGCGGCCAGCCGTACCTTTGCCTTCGGTACTTTCCGGCTGTATGAGGGAAGGGATGCCTACAGTCTTCTCAGCGCGGAGATTACCAACTATTTCGAGGAGATCGCCATGGATGTGGAGGCGGCCTGCTATGGCTCCTATTTTCTGGAGTTGGCCGATTATTACAGCCGGGAGAACCTGGATGGATCAGGGATGCTGAAACTGGTGTACCAATCCCTTCGGGCATTGTTAAAGCCAGCCCTCCCCAACCCTTTGATTCGCCGGGTTTTCGAGCTGAAGGCCATGGTGCTGAATGGGGAATATACCTCTAGCCCCCCTTATCCGGTCAGCGATTCGGCAAATTATGCCTGGGAATATGTGGCCGCCTCCCCAGTGGAAGCATTGTATCGGTTTACGTTGAAAGAAGAAGTGCTGGAGGAATTTTCCCGGTGTGTGGAAGAAAATGCAAGACGATATATTGATAAGAAGTTTCACTCGCTGGAAATCCTGGAGGCGATGCTGTAGATGAACTGGGAAAGTCACAGGGAACCGAAATTTAGTATTGAAAAATAGGGGAAAAGCATGTATGATAGGGGAAACATTGTTTTTGGAGGCGCAGGGATGAAAAGGTGGAGGATAATGGTTGCCGCAGTGGTAGCCAGCTTGGGCTTGACGCTTCATGGATGCCAGGGATTTGCCGGGGGTGGCGGTGAATTTCTGCCGGAGTCCAGCGGGATTTATGTGACGAAGGACGGGGTGGTATTAAGCGCTACGGTGGAGACATATGACAGCGGCGTTTATACCAGCGAGGCTCTTCTGGATTTTGTAAAAAAAGAAGTGGCGGCGTACAATGAGAGCCAGGGGGCGCCGGCAGTGGCAGAGAATCCTGAGGAGGGGAGCCCCCTTCCGGTTTCCGTGCGTTTGGGTCAGGCGGCAGAAGGGAAGCTGACGGTGGTGTATCAGTACGCAGACAGCAGTTCCTTCCAGAAATTCGCCAAAGAGTATCACGATACGGCGAACCAGGCCAAGAGTTTTCAGGTACAGACGGCAGCAGCCGGGAAGGCGGCAGGCTGGTTTTCTGAGGGCGAGTTCTTAAAGGTGGGAAAGGATGGCGCGACGGCAGCTGAGGAAGGAGATTTAGAAAAGCTGGATAAGGAGCAGGTGATTCTGGTGGAAGCGGATCATCCCATGGAGATTCAGACCGAGGGGAAGATTCTCTACGCCACAAAGGATGTGACCCTTTCCGGCGCCAGCCAGGCGACGGTCCCTGAGGGGAAGCACTGTATTGTGTTTCGGTAGAGCACAGATAGAAAACGCCAGAAAAGTTTGACGTTTCCCATAGATAAGATTGCGAGGTAGAGAAGATGGAAAAGACGATGGAAAAAATTGTAGCATTGGCGAAGAACCGGGGGTTTGTCTATCCTGGTTCTGAGATTTACGGCGGTCTGGCCAATACCTGGGACTATGGAAACCTGGGCGTGGAGCTGAAAAATAACGTAAAGAAGGCCTGGTGGCAGAAGTTTATTCAAGAGAGTCCTTATAATGTAGGCGTGGACTGTGCCATCTTGATGAATTCCCAGACTTGGGTGGCCTCCGGCCATCTGGGCGGCTTTTCTGACCCGCTGATGGACTGCAAGGCCTGTAAGGAGCGGTTCCGGGCGGACAAGATTATCGAGGACTACATGGCAGAGCATGGGATTGTGCCGGAGACGGGACTGGACGGCTGGTCCCAGGAGGAGATGAAGAACTACATCGATGAGCATAACATCTGTTGCCCCAGCTGTGGCAAGCATGATTTTACCGATATCCGTCAATTTAATCTGATGTTTAAAACCTTCCAGGGAGTTACCGAGGATGCGAAGAATACAGTATACCTTCGCCCCGAAACCGCTCAGGGAATTTTTGTGAACTTTAAGAATGTTCAGAGAACCTCCAGGAAGAAGATCCCCTTTGGGATTGGTCAGATCGGCAAGTCTTTCAGGAATGAGATCACTCCCGGAAACTTTACCTTCCGCACCCGGGAATTCGAGCAGATGGAGCTGGAGTTTTTCTGCAAGCCGGATACAGATCTGGAGTGGTTCGCCTATTGGAAAGAATTCTGCATTAACTGGCTGAAGGCTTTAGGCTTAAAGGAGGAGGAGATGCGCGTCCGGGATCACTCTCCGGAGGAGCTAAGCTTCTACAGCAAGGCAACCACGGACATTGAGTTCTTATTCCCCTTCGGCTGGGGAGAGCTGTGGGGAATCGCAGATCGGACAGACTATGACTTAACCCAGCATCAGAATACCTCCAGTCAGGATCTCACCTATTTTGACGACGAGGCCAAGGAGCGCTATATCCCCTATGTGATCGAGCCTTCCTTAGGCGCTGATCGAGTGACTTTGGCATTCCTGTGCGCGGCTTATGACGAGGAGGAGATAGGAGAGGGAGACATGAGAACGGTTCTCCATTTCCACCCAGCTATCGCGCCGGTAAAGATCGGTGTTCTCCCCCTGTCCAAGAAACTAAATGCAGGAGCCGAGAAGATATACCAGGAGCTTAGCAAGTATTATCACTGTGAGTTTGATGAGCGGGGCGCTATCGGCAAGCGCTACCGGAGGCAGGATGAGATTGGAACTCCCTTCTGTATTACCTATGATTTTGATTCCGAGGAGGATCAGGCAGTGACGGTCCGCGACCGGGATACCATGGGACAGGTACGGATCCCCATTACCGAGTTAAAAGCATATTTCGAGGATAAATTCCGGTTTTAATTGGGAAAAGACAGGTGTAAGGGAGATTCCGGGGATATATGCCCACAGACAGGAGGAAGGGATGCAAAAAATGAACAGTACAGTTACTCTGGGAAGTACTAGGATTACCGTAAATAAAAATGGCTTTGGAGCCTTGCCCATACAGAGGATTTCCGATGAGGCGGCGGTTCATCTGCTAAAGAAGGCCTATGAGAACGGTATCAATTACTACGACACTGCCCGAGCCTATACAGACAGTGAGCGAAAGATCGGGTTGGCCTTATCCGATGTGCGGGAGCATATTTACCTTGCCACGAAAACCATGTCCACGGATGTAGAGGGGTTTTGGAGAGATTTGGAAGAAAGCCTGGAAAATTTAAATACTACTTATGTGGATATCTACCAGTTCCATAATCCCCCCTTCTGCCCCAAGCCGGGAGACGGATCCGGGCTTTATGAGGCGATGGAAGAGGCGAAGGCCCAGGGAAAGATTCGTCATATCGGCATTACCAATCACCGGCTGGAAGTGGCCAGGGAGGCAATTCAGTCCGGGCTTTACGAGACGTTACAGTTTCCCTTCTGCTATCTGGCGACAGAAAAGGATTTGGAGCTGGTGCGCATGTGCCAGGAACGAAATATGGGCTTTGTCTCCATGAAAGCGTTGTCCGGCGGGCTGATTACCAATTCCGCCGCTGCTTACGCGTTTCAAGCTCAGTTTGCGCATGTCCTGCCCATCTGGGGTGTCCAGAGGGAGACGGAGCTGGATGAGTTTTTACGCTACATAGAGAATCCGCCGACGATGGATAAAGGGATGGAGGAGCTGATCGAAGAGGAGAAGAAGGCTTTGGCCGGTAATTTCTGCCGGGGTTGCGGCTACTGCATGCCCTGTCCGGTAGGTATTGAGATCAATAATTGTGCCAGGATGTCTCTGCTTATCCGTCGCTCTCCCTCAGAAAGCCAGCTGACTCCCCAGGTACAGGCAAACATGGCGAAAATCGCAGATTGCCTCCATTGCGGCCAGTGCAAAGCCAAATGCCCTTACGGCATCGACACGCCTGCCCTGTTGGAGGAAAATTATAAAGACTATCAGGAGATACTGGCAGGAAAGGCGCTGTAGTTGCTGTTCATAGCCAATATCCTGTAGGCGTTTTATGTGAATGAAGTAGTATTATTTTTGTGTTGACAAGATGTCTTTTAAAATGGTATGATGGTGTGGAGGAGCGGCGGGAACGTGAGAAAGCGGCTCGGCTCCTCCACGATTTGCGGATATGGTGGAATTGGCAGACACGCCAGATTTAGGTTCTGGTGGGCGACCGTGCAGGTTCGAGTCCTGTTATCCGCATAAAATAAGGCTTTGTCTTAATCGAGTGGTTAAGACAGAGCCTTTTTTACTTGTCAAAATCGGTAGCGCCTTTTATAATCAATATTAGCAAGTCTAGTGTGTTCTCACAATGGAAAGGCGGAGCGTATAACCCACAAAGAAAGCTATATGAATACCGCCCTAAGATTGTTGCAGGAAGTGATGAGATGAAACAATTTATAGAAATGTGCTTTGACCCGCAATCTCCAATGAATGAGCGATTCAAAGATGCATTCATCACTATGTTGTGTGAAGCCAAAAAAGAGGACTGATTTTTTTGAAAGGAAGTGAAAATATGCAATTATCTGACCTAGTAAATGTTATAACGTCAATAGGTGTTTTAGGTACTTTAGCACTTGGCTTTATAAATCTATATTCGTTGCGAAAAAGTGAATGTAATGCACGACAATATAATCTAAATATGGCAGATTATGAGAAACGTAGAGATTTCATTTTAGCCAATTTAACAGAGTACATACATCTCCTTGATGCACATGAGCTTTCTTATATGGCATTGACTGACGAGGAGTACCAAGGAAAGGATTTGGAAATGTACAAAAGACTTTATACTTTGGAGACATTATACTATCGTATTAAACTAATGATTAACCCGGATAATATGCTATTTGAAGAATTTTCAAGTACTTTGGACGAATCAATCTCACTGGCAAGGGAAGTTAGAACCGAAAATTCGCTTGCAGAGTTATTAAATAATGGATTGAGAACACCAGAAAGGGCTATGGAAATTAGTAATCGCGTTTTAGAATTTCAAAAAAAGGAACTGAATAAAAGTGACAAAACAACAATTAAAATTGACATTGAAAATGATAAAAAAGAAAAAATGAATTTCATATCTGAAGCAATAAACAGTCGAGACGAGTACATAAAAAAATATCTTTCCGCAGCAGAGTCATTGGTTAAACAAAAAGAAAAACTGGTCACAGTTGCACAAAAATATTTGATTGAAGAGAAAAAGCAGCTGTTATCCCCAGAAGGGAAGGGAGTAAAAGATGAAAGGTGTGATTTATGCTCGTTATTCTTCTGATAACTAGCGGGAAGAAAGAATTGAGGGCACCGACCTGCCGCTTTTGAAAAAACAGTTTGCAGAAACAGAAAAAGGCATTTACAATTAGCTATTTAACAAAATGTACATCAAAAATTATTATATCGGGAGTAGAGAGTGGGTATTTTATGCCTGTTATGCCGATAGAAGACATTTTGGCTTTTATTATAGTTTCATTTGATGGCATTATACGAGATGTAACTCTTTCCAAATGTTATTTGGAAAAAGTATGCCAAAATCAAGTGTTGTTTTTAATGAGAAAAGCTTGGTTCACTGTTTATATATTAGCACCATGTCTTTGTTGGGAAAAGTCTGAATGATGAAAAGGGTAACTTATGGAGAAATAGTGTTAACATTTATAATTATTTTATCTGGATTATTGATGGGGATTACAGGCCATGGTACACAGGAAGCCAAGCTGATGGCAAGTAGTTATGATATAAATGGATATTCTATTGCTTACTATGAAAAGAATAAAATTATGTTTCAGAATTATGGTGATGGGATAAATGAAAAGTCTGTATTTGAACTTGCTTCCAATGGTAAGGTGATCAGCGCTTATATCGCTTTAAAGTTAGTTGATGAGGGAAAACTTAATCTTGAAGATAAAATCGTGACTTTCTTAGATCCTGATATGCTTACTAATGACGAAAGATTATATGATATAACGTTAAAGCAATTATTATGTCATACGGCAGGCTTTTCAGCTTCTTTTGAATTAGGCATTGACAAGAAAATATATTCAAATCCCGGTGAGAAATTTTGTTATTCCGGAGTGGGATATATTTATCTGCAAAATGTAATTGAAAGTGTCAGTGGTATGACAATGGAACAGGCAGCGAAATATTATGTTTTTGAGCCTTTGGGGATGAAAAGCAGCACTTTTGAACATATAAGAACAGTTACGCCTTATATGAATTTATCTTCGGTTGTAATGTATATATTCACTGTTTTTATTATGGTGTTTATTGTCCTTTTATTGGTTGCTTTCGTTATGAGGAAGATAACAAAATCCCAATTTTTCTCCTGTAAAATCAGCCTGATTGTGTGTTTTATTATAGCAGGTATTGTGAACATGTTTTTTCTGTTTGTTTTAGTATCAAAAGTAGTGTTTGCTTTTGGAATATGTTTTGTACTTATGGGAGTATCTTTATTCATTGCCCGAAAAAATACTAAAATTTTTTATGCTATTATACCAATAGAAGCAATTCTCAGTTTGAGTTTAGGATTTGCAATTCCTGTTACCATACCAGTTACAAATGATATAGCAGCCAAAGCACCAAACTGTGCATATACCCTAAAATCTACGAATGAAGATATGTCTATATTTTGTCAGGAACTAATAGAAAAATATTACAGTAGTGATGGAGTTGTAAAAGAAATGTTTTCTGCTGCTGTGAACATTGATGCGGTTAATAGTTGGGGGTTGGGTATTGCCATAGAATCTGAAAGCGAAGGAGAAACTTATTGGCATTCTGGCATTAATCCCGGGTTTCAGAGCCTTTTTGTGCTATATCCTTTTCAGAATAAATATATAATTATTCTTACAAATAGCGACAAAGGGTTATTGTTTTCTAAAGAGATAGCAAAAGACTTTTTGGAAATAGAGGGGAATTGGGACATTAAAAGGTAAAAGAGCCGGTTGCCTGGCAGAGCTACTTTTAGGTGATGCTTCCAATAAACGGAGGGCGGTATCATATATGGGGTGATTTTTTTAGTGAAATATTTATACTTCATGTTGACCGTGCAGACGGGGATGTTGAATTGTACTTGAAGAGCAGAAATTTTTTTTGTATAATTGGAGTTAGGAAGGCAGAAGGTGAAAAGACAGAAATAAAGGCAGGCTCTTGGCAGCCTTATGGCAAATGAAGATAAGGGGACCAGATGGAAGAAAAGGATACAAATAGGAAGAAGGATGTAGATACCGCGATTGCCTACCAAAACAAAGACATTGTTTCCAAATTTTTTGGCGACCGGATGAAGGGGAAATCCCTGTCATTATTCCATTTAAACAGTGATTTGAAGGTAGTAGATGCCAGGCCGACGAATATCCCTATCGTCCAGGCCAGAGAGTTAAAGATGGATAATCTGTTTGAGCTGGAAGACGGGAGCGTGGCGATTTTAGATTATGAAAGCAAGTATAAAACAGAGAATTTTATGAAGTATGGCCGGTACATTATGGAAGTGCTGGACCGTTACTTAAGGGAGGGGAAGCAGCCAGATATCCATATGATGATCCTGTATACGGCAGATGTGGAGGGGGTCAATACTGTTTTGGAGTGTACCGCTTGCCGGATACAGGTGGAAGCTTCTTACCTGGTGGAGGTTCCGTCTGGGGAATGGATGGAAGATGCCAAAAAGCACATATCAGAGGGAAAGGTTACGGATGAGGTGCTGATGCACCTGGTTATTCTGCCACTGACCTACAAAGGGGAGGAAGAAAAACAAAAGGCAATCAGGCAATGCGTAGACTTGGCAAGACAGATACCGGATAAGGAACAGGAGAGTTTTGTCATGGCGGGGATACTGACCTTTACAGATAAGGTGGTTAATGAGGAAACGAAGCAGTATATTAAGGAGGTGCTGGGAATGACTCAGGTTGGAAAGATGCTGATGGATGAAGCAAGGCAGCAGGGGCTGCAGCAAGGAGATATGGAAAGAGCCAGGAAAACAGCATTAAATATGCTGAAACGGGGGGACTCGTTAAATGATATCGCAAGTATCCTGGATCTCCCGGTTGACCGGATTAAAGCTTGGGAAGAAGAAGCCTGTGCAATGGTATAGTTTGGGAGCAGGTAGGTGGTTTGGTTAGGGAAGGCGGTATTGCCATGGAGAACTTATTCTTAGGAAGGAATAAAATGGTTCAAAATATAAGGGATATTTAAGTAAGGCTGTCCTGAAAACGTAATTCAGCGTTAGCCCATAAACAAGCATTTTGAAGGAGCTATTGTAAAATAGATGAATAATCATCTATGGAGCAATGGCTTCACTTTTGGCTTAAAAAATAGAAAAACAGGCTCCGAAGAACCTGCCATCCATGGTATAATAAGATATGTCGAGTAAATTAAAATACTATAAAAATTATACCGAATTTGGCGAGCATTATCAACTGGTTTTGCCATTAAATTTGGAAGGTCTGGTTCCTGATGATGATTCTGTCCGACTGCTGAGCTATGAATTGGAAGATTTCGATTACACGTTGCTGTATCAGGCTTACTCTGCCAAAGGCAGAAATCCGGCAGTTGACCCAAAGACCATGTTCAAGATCCTGACCTATGCTTATTTTCAAAATATCTATTCTTCAAGAAAAATCGAAACAGCCTGCTGCATGGATATCAACTTCCTGTGGCTGCTGGCTGGTCAGAAAGCGCCAGATCACACCACGATTGCGAGATTTCGTACAGGATTTCTTTCGGAGGCCTGTGAGGACGTGTTTTATCAGGTGGTGCATCGCCTGAACCAACTGGGGGAGTTATCAAAAGAAACGGTATTTATAGATGGGACGAAATTGGAAGCGTGTGCCAATGAATACACGTTTGTCTGGAGGAAATCCGTTGGGAAATGGGAAGAGAAGATGTTCCTGAACATACAGGAGGCGGTTACCTCGCTGAATCAGGAGTACCTGCAGCCTTTCTGCGTGGCAGAAAGAAAGCGGGACTCAGGATCTTCAGAAGGTCTGTCGTTTTCTTGAACGGGAAACCTTATATCGTTACAACAATAAGACTGGATCTAAACAGCAGGCTGAGAAATATCCTGAAAGAGAAATTTGATCTGGAAGAACCGATACAGTCTGGTGTCCGGATATCACTTATATCTGGATTTATGATGGCTCTGTATACTTAACGAATATTATGGAGCTGTACTCGAGAAATATTCTAATTATATTCATGTTATCAAAAATAGTTTTTTAAAAAAGTGCGTAATGAGAATTGTTTTATGATAATCTATATCCATAAAATTTTAAGGTTAATTAAAAAGGGAGAGATATGATGGTTTTCAATGTTCATCAAATTATAAATAAACATAGCTTACCTGGTATGCATGGAAATCTATCTATTAATAAATTTTTATCAAAATCTTTTAGTGAGATTTTAAAAGAATTATCTGATTCTACAACTGCTGCTTTTGACGATTTTTCGTCATCATTTTACAATAATTTGCAAAAAATTATTTTACCTCAAGTTAAAGAACAATGTCAATTGATATTGGAGGTTTTAGAGCTAGATTGTAAACATCAGCATTTAGCAAAACGAGAAAAATTTGATTTTCTTATGAAACGATTAGAACAAAACAAAGCATTTAGAATAGTTGGGATAAAAGAAGAAGCGATAATGGTAAGAATTCGTCAAGGAAATGGTCCTTTTGATAGAAAAGCATTATTTCATATTCCTTTTAATCAAAGACAATATGCCTCATCACAAAGATTCAGTATTCCTGGTGATCCCTGTTTATATCTTTCTGTATATGCAGGAATAGGGCTTTTTGCAGACGATATGTTGGAACTTTCTTGGATAGAGAGCGGAATGCCAAAAATATTTTATGCATGTCTGTATGAAACGCAAAAGGAATTGGTTTTTTTGCACCTAGCAAAGAAAGGAAGTACATATCTTCAGGAATATGACAAAGCAAAAACAGATGCTGAAAAAGCTGAACGTCAGAAAGCTATAGAACAATACTTGCTTACGCTTCCTTTAAGAATTGCGTGTTTTATTAGTATTGAAGAAAAGTTTTCCTCAAAAAATGTGTCTTATTATGAAGAATATGCTTTACCGCAATTACTAATGGAGTGGATTCAACAAAGTTCTCGTTTTGATGGACTTGCATACCAAAGCGCTTCTGCAATGCAAGAGGCGCGAAAACATAGGTCTTATAATATTGCTATTCCTACAAAAAATATTGATCCTATAGATGGATACGATGCAGAACTCAAAAAAATTTTTAAATTATCTCACCCAGAAAAGATTAATATATTAGATAACATTAAAAAGGGAGAAAGCGAAATCAACGAAGTTTTAAAGTACTTGAGAAGATTAGAAGACATGATATTGATGTATGCGCCGAGTGGGCGACATCCATACCGTCGTTTATTAGCAATTTCCTATTCTTTTTTTACGATAATTTCAGCACTGAAAAAAAAGGATACTAGCTTAGCCTTTCCTTTCCAGCAATTAGATACACTTTATCATGTCTCACTGTTTATTTGTAAAACAATCGACAATGTTCACACAGCGGAAGAATGGGTTAATTCATATAAATATTACAAGAGTGATACTGTTTTGACACCATATGATTATAATGATGTTTTAAAAAGTTTTCATACCGTTAATTTGGCTGTTATAAAGTTGAAAGATTTATTGATTCCCCATATGAAGAATCCAATCGCATTTATAAATCCAGATTATGAATTCATTGAATAAGTATTTTGTAAGATAAATAAACTGATCTAGAAATTGTTACAAAATTACAAATTCATACAATATATGGTATTTAAATGAAATAAACTTTTATAATAACTTCTATATAAAAAAGATTTTTGTTAATGCAGTTTGGAAAGCTACTTGAGAGTTTTATCATCAGTTATAGTATATCATACTGAATTTAATTTTTGGTAAGGAAAATTGTTCTTTGATATTCTAAAATCCTTGACATAATGCATGGCATGACTGTTCCTAAATAAATTTAAACTTTTGGATTTGTTGAGCTACACAAAGACTATGCGCTTATAGCAGCATGGAATGGATCGCCTAGTGGCTGGGCCGCAAGCAGTTGGAAACCGCCTTGATTTATGCTTATGCTGATACAGAAGCAAAGAGAAAAGTAATCGAGAAGGAAATGAGAGCAAAAACTGCTTTAGAAATGGTGAATACCAGCTATACGACAGATGATGAGAAAAACTTAAAGCACCTTTATGGATTATAATGTATCGAATGTTATCGAAGAACGGAGAAGATATGTAAGCGAGCAACCAGAGATGGCAAGAAAATTGTCCTGAATATCCTGACTGAAACCTGCATAATTCTAGACTTTTTCTCAGATATTTGGGATAATCTAATTTTCAGAATAGCCGATTATATACTGAATTTGGGATAATTTTGGTTATAGGAATTTCTGACTTATAGGAACTAACACTAGGAATCACTGAAGTTATAAGGTGAGAAGAGAAAATGTTTCTATGAAAATATGCCTTAGAAGCGTAACCAGTAAAGCCGTATCAGTAGAAATAAAGGAAAAGTTCCTATAAAAACAATAGCTATATTTGAGTAACAATAGGCTAATAAACCCTACAATCACTCCATTTCAATA
Source organism: uncultured Lachnospiraceae bacterium (assembly GCA_949740725.1). Classification (GTDB taxonomy): domain Bacteria; phylum Bacillota; class Clostridia; order Lachnospirales; family Lachnospiraceae; genus Caccovicinus. The sequence continues at coordinate 21,867 of CATJIO010000094.1, forward strand.
CAAAATGGTTTTATTGCCCCTCCTGTAGCTTATGAGATAGTTTCATTTTTATAGGAACTTCTTTCGAATTTGAAATTTCTGCCTACGCACGTTCTCCTAGCATGAGCAAACTTTTGCATTAAAAAAGTTGCCTGCTCACAATCATAACCACCCATCAAACAGGTGGTTTGTTCTATGGCTATAAGCCGCTGTTACCGGCCAGCGCCTAAAGGCGCTGGTTTTCACTCAAGCCACTACGCCCTTGACTCGTCGCCGCCCTTCAAAGGGCGTTCGTAATACTGGCAACCCCGTGAAGGAGTCCTCGTATTCCTTCACGCTCAACTTGTTCTGTATAATGTCACGTTTCTCCGTAAGCGTCAAATCCCCCGCCTTGTTTTTTAGAGTGATTTTTGGCAAACTTTAAAAAATCCAAAAAACTATCTGATTTTTTAAAGTAGGACAATATGAAGTGACCTCACATTTGTAGCAACGTGAAGTTACCTGTATACTGGGTTTTGGAAAAAACAATGGTAACAGGAATTACCGCATACAAAAGGAGGCCACTTGTTCTGGTATACTAAAGTTGTAACACTTGGTTCGGATAAGATATAATAAAAACGAACAAAGGAGGAACCAGTAGCATGGCC
>CATJIO010000095.1 GCA_949740725.1 uncultured Lachnospiraceae bacterium
CAGATCAAGACTTCTCCGAAGTTCAATAGGGAGCGTGATTCTTCCCAATTCATCAAGTTTCCTTACAACTCCTGTGGTTTTCATAGTAAACCCCCTTCTATTAATGAATATTATGCACCCCCTGCATATATACAATACCATATATTGTAAGGTAAAGTCAATATTTTCCGTTATAGTCAGAATACTGTCTGAAAAAAATATTTTTGATAAAATTTTTAATGTTGTGAAAAAAGGTATTGACAAAAATATGCGAATCTACTATTATTACTTTGAATTTCAAAATATTTGAATTTAAAATAAATAAGGGATGAGTTATGACAGCAAAAATCAAAGGAACGGGAGCTTGTCCTGGGGAGCGGTTAGTGACCAATGAAGATTTGGCCCGGATCGTGGAAACCAGTGATGAGTGGATTTACAGCCGGACAGGAATTAAAACCAGATATTTAAGTACTGGCAGGGGAACCTCAGAAATGGCGGCAGAGGCGTCAAAGAAGGCTTTAGAGAATGCGGGAATTCGTCCGGAGGAATTGGATTTGATCCTGTTGGCTACTTCTACCCCGGAGTATTGCTTTCCCAGCAGTGCCTGCCAGGTGCAGGAGAAAATTGGAGCAGCAAATGCAGCGGCATTTGACATCAGCGCGGCCTGCTCAGGCTTTGTTTTTGCTCTGCAGACTGCTGCTAGTTTTCTTGCTTCTGGAAGCTTTCAGACGATTTTAGTTATTGGGGCTGATGATTTAAGTAAGATTACTGACTGGAGCGATCGGAAAACCTGTGTTCTCTTTGGAGACGGGGCAGGGGCAGCGGTAATACAGGCAGAAGAAAAAGGACTTTTTCGCGGGGTGATGGGATCCGATGGGAGAAAAGGAGAAGTTTTGACCTGCCTGTCACGGTCAGAAGGGAATTTTCTCACGGGAAAGAAGCCGGAATATGGCTTCACTGCCATGGATGGACAAGAAGTGTTCAAGTTTGCTGTGAAGAAAGTTCCGGAGTGTATTAACCAAATCTTATCTGAGGTGGGGATTGGTAAGGAAGAGATCCGATATTATATTCTACATCAGGCTAATGAGCGGATTATCGAGGCAGTTTCAAAAAGGTTAAAGGAGCCTTTGGATAAATTTCCCATGAATATCCGGGAATACGGGAATACATCAGCAGCAACCATTCCTATACTTCTGGATGAGATGAACCGGGCAGAGAAATTAACCCGAGGAGATAAGATTATTATGGCAGGTTTCGGCGGTGGCCTTACCTGGGGAGCTGTTTTGCTGGAGTGGTAAGAAACATTAAAAAATAAAAGAAGAAAAAGGAGATTACAGCTATGTTGGAAAAAATGAAGGAATTAATTGCAGATCAGTTAAGCGTAGAGGCGGATATCATTACGGAGGCTTCCACCTTTAAGGATGATTTGGGAGCAGATTCTCTTGATTTATTTGAGCTGGTTATGGCCTTAGAGGATGAGTATGGAGTAGAAATTCCGGCGGAGGATTTAGAGAATTTAGTAACTGTAGGCGATGTGATGAATTATTTAAAAGAAAAAGGCGTAGAGGCATAATGATGAATACAAGAATAACCCAGATGTTGGGTATTAAATATCCCATTATCCAGGGAGGGATGGCCTGGGTGGCAGAACATCATCTGGCTGCTGCTGTGTCAGAGGCAGGAGGCCTTGGACTGATCGGCGGGGCGAATGCTCCGGGAGAAGTGGTCCGGGAAGAAATCCGCAAGGCAAAGGAATTAACAGAGAAGCCCTTTGGGGTGAATGTGATGTTGCTAAGCCCTTATGCAGAGGATGTGGCACGGGTAGTGGTAGAAGAGGGGATCAAGGTTGTTACCACCGGCGCGGGAAATCCGGAAAAGTATATGGACATGTGGAAGGAAGCAGGGATCAAGGTGATTCCTGTGGTGGCTTCCGTGGCGCTGGCAAGGCGGATGGAGAAGTACGGAGCAGATGCTGTTGTGGCAGAAGGAATGGAGTCCGGTGGCCACATCGGGGAGGCGACTACCATGACGTTGGTTCCGCAGGTAAAGGATGCAGTATCTATCCCGGTGATTGCTGCAGGCGGTATTGGAGATGGGAGAGGCTTGGCAGCGGCATTTATGTTAGGAGCAGAAGCTGTTCAGGTGGGAACCCGTTTCGTGGTGGCAGAGGAATCCATTGTACATGATAATTATAAGCAAAGAGTAATTAAGGCAAAAGATATTGATTCTGCGGTAACCGGCCGGAGCCATGGACATCCTATTCGTTGTCTGCGAAATAAAATGACTAGAGAATATTTGAAGCTGGAGCAGGAAGGAAAATCCTTTGAGGAACTGGAATATCTAACCTTAGGCGCCCTGAGAAGAGCTGTCCAGGAGGGGGATGTCCAGGAGGGAACAGTGATGGCGGGCCAGATCGCCGGAATGATCGATAAGGAGTTAAGCTGTAAAGAAATCATTGATGAAATGATGGATCAGGCAGTAAAGCTGTTAAAGCGGTAAAAAGATAAGGAGCCATATAATGAGTAAGATTGCATTTATATTCCCAGGCCAGGGGGCCCAGTACATCGGCATGGGACAGGATTTTTATGAGAAAACAGAGACGGGAAAAGAAATTTTTGACGAAGCCTCCCAGCTTTTAGGCTTTTCCGTGCCAGAGCTGTGTTTTCAGGAAAATGACCGATTAGATATCACGGAGTATACACAGGCTGCCATGGTAACGGTAAGCATTGCCATGATGAAGGTGCTGGAAGAAAAAGGGATCAAGCCAGATGTGGCAGCGGGCTTAAGCCTGGGAGAATATGCAGCCTTAGTCGCGGCAGAGGTGATGAGCCTACAGGATGCCATTACCACCGTCCGCCAGAGGGGAATCCTAATGCAGGAGGCTGTTCCTGCAGGGGTGGGAGCGATGGCGGCAGTATTGGCCCTGGATAATCAGAAGATTGAGGAAGTAATCCAGCCCATGGATCAGGTATGGATTGCTAATTATAATTGTCCCGGCCAGACTGTGATTTCCGGCCAGAAGGAAGCAGTAGAAGTAGCATGCGAGAAGCTGAAAGAGGCAGGGGCAAAGAGGACAATCTTTTTAAATGTAAGCGGCCCCTTCCACTCGGGGCTTCTCTCTGAGGCAGGAAAAAAGCTTGGGAAGGTGCTGGAACAGGTTATAGTAAAAGATCCAGTGATTCCTTATGTGGCTAATGTGACCGCAGAGCTTGTGAAAAATGGCTCTCTGGTAAAGCCGCTTTTGGAGAAACAGGTATCCTCATCAGTGAAATGGCAGCAAAGTGTAGAAGTCATGATTGCAGAGGGTGTGGATATCTTTATTGAAATTGGCCCCGGAAAGACATTAGCCGGGTTTATGAAAAAGATTAATCGGAACGTAAAGGTTCTTAATATAGAGAAATTGGAAGATATAGAGAAGGTTTTGGAGGTGCTGGGAAAATGATGTTAGAAAATCGTATCGCGCTGGTGACCGGCGCTGGACGGGGAATAGGACGGGCCATTGCCTTAAAGCTGGCATCGGAAGGTGCCATGGTGATCGTAAATTATAATGGTTCTGAGAGCCGGGCCAGGGAGGTTGTTACCCAGATCCAGGAACAGGGAGGGAAGGCGGCCGCCATTCAATGTAATGTGGCAGACTTTTCATCTTGCGGACAGATGATGGAGACAATAATAAAGGATTATGGTCGTCTGGATATTTTGGTAAATAATGCAGGAATTACCAAGGACAATTTGCTGATGAAAATGAGTGAAGAAGAATTTGACCAGGTTATTGATATTAATTTAAAAGGCGCGTTTAATTGTATGAAGCATGTTTCCCGCCAGATGGTAAAGCAGAGGCAGGGGCGGATTATTAATATTTCTTCCGTGTCTGGCGTATCAGGAAATGCAGGCCAGGTCAACTACAGCGCTTCAAAAGCCGGGATTATCGGTATGACAAAGACTGCAGCCAGAGAAATGGCAGCCAGAGGGATTACGGTGAATGCCATTGCACCAGGTTTTATTCAGACGGAAATGACCGATATCCTTTCAGATAAGATCAAAGAGTCGATTCTGGAGAAAATTCCTATGAGACAGTTTGGCCAGCCGGAAGACATCGGGGAAATGGTTTTATTCCTTGCATCGGATAAGGCAAGGTATATTACTGGCCAGGTGATCTGTGTGGACGGCGGAATGGTAATGTAGGATGTGAATTGAAGGGTGAATAAGGTAAGGAGAAACTAGGATATGAGCAGACGAGTGGTAGTAACCGGCCTGGGCGCCATCACACCTATTGGAAATGATGTAGACAGTTTCTGGGCAGGATTAAAGGAAAAGAAGGTGGGAATTGGACCCATCACTTATTTTGATACAGCGGATTATAAAGCAAAGCTGGCAGCCCAGGTAAAGGATTTTAATCCCAAGGATTATATGGATCCTAAAGCAGCCAGAAGAATGGAATTATTTTCCCAATATGGGGTGGCTGCGTCAAAGCAGGCATTGGAGGATGCTGGGCTGGATATGACGAAGGAAGAACCTTATATGATAGGTGTATCCGTTGGGTCCGGAATCGGCTCCATGCAGGCATTTGAGCGGGATCATAAGAAGCTTTTAGAAAAGGGACCAAGCCGAGTAAATCCTTTGCTGGTACCTATGATGATCAGTAATATGGCCGCAGGTAATATCAGTATTCAATTTGGACTAAAGGGAAAAAATATCAATGTAGTGACTGCCTGTGCTACGGGAACCCATAGTATCGGGGAAGCCTTCCGGGCGATTCAGTACGGAGAGGCAGATGTGATGCTGGCAGGGGGAACAGAGGCCAGTATCTGTCCTATTGGTGTAGCAGGCTTTTCATCCTTGACCGCCCTTTCCTTTTCCCAGGATCCTTTACACGCATCCCGCCCCTTTGATGAAAACCGGGACGGCTTTGTGATGGGAGAGGGATCTGGGGTGGTCGTGCTGGAAGCCTTAGACCATGCTCTGGCAAGAGGGGCGAAGATTTATGCGGAGGTAGGAGGATATGGATCTACCTGCGACGCCTACCATATCACCTCCCCGGCAGAGGATGGAAGTGGAGCGGCGAGAGCAATGACCAATGCCATCAAGGATGCAGGTCTTAAGCCGGAGGACATTGATTACATCAATGCTCATGGAACCAGCACCCATCACAATGATCTGTTTGAAACCAAGGCAATCAAGCTGGCATTGGGTGATCACGCCTATGGAGTAAAAATTAATTCCACCAAATCCATGATCGGCCATTTGTTAGGCGCTGCCGGAGGAGTGGAGTTTATCACCTGCGTGAAATCTATTGAAGAGGGCTTTATCCATGCCACAGCGGGTCTTGAAAAAGAGGGAGAAGGCTGTGACCTGGATTATACTAAGGGAGAGGGAGTTTCTATGGAGGTAGGCTGCGCTATTAGTAATTCCCTAGGATTTGGCGGACATAACGGCAGTATAGTGGTAAAGAAATATCGACCATAGCCAGATAGGCAGAAGGTGGAAAATATGGATATTAAAGAGATTATGAAACTAATACAGGGAGTTAGTGATTACGGTCTGACCAGCTTTGAACTAGAAGAAGGAAATATGAGGATTTCTCTAAAAAGAGAAAAGGAAACTATACAGATTCAGACTCCTGTCCTCACAACGCCTGTAGTATCGGGGGCAGTAGCCGGAAATGGGGTTATCTCCGGAAGTGTTTCTGAGGGAAATCTGGAAACGGATCACAGGCAGAAAGATGTGCCTATCGGATCGGATCAAGTTGTCACATCTCCTCTGGTTGGCGTATTTTATGCCGCCTCATCCCCAGATGCAGAGCCTTTTGTCAAGGTAGGGGATGTGGTAAAAAAAGGACAGGTGCTTGGCATTATTGAGGCTATGAAGCTGATGAATGAGATTGAAAGCGAATATGATGGGGTAGTGGAAGCTGTCCTAGTTAAAAATGAAGATGTTGTGGAGTACGGACAGCCATTGTTTCGGATTCGTTAGGAGGAGAGTATGCTGGGAATAAAAGAAATTCAGGAGATTATTCCTCACCGCCATCCCTTTTTGTTGATTGATCAGGTTGAGGAGCTGGAGCCAGGTGTCAAGGCGGTGGGATATAAATCCGTCACTTACAATGAGCCATTTTTTGCAGGACATTTTCCCCAGGAGCCGGTGATGCCAGGAGTATTGATTGTGGAGGCTTTGGCTCAGACGGGGGCGGTAGCCATCCTGTCAAAGGAAGAGAATAAGGGAAAGGTAGCCTATTTCGGGGCAATCAATAACGCCAAGTTTAAGAAAAAGGTGATCCCAGGGGATAAACTGCGCCTAGAGTGTCAGATCATCAAGCAGAAGGGACCGGTAGGTGTAGGGCAGGCTACCGCCACAGTAGATGGAAAGATAGCGGTTTCTGCGGAATTAACCTTTATGATCGGATAGATGAAGAGGGAATGATCATGTTTGACAAAATTTTAATTGCCAACCGGGGTGAGATTGCAGTACGGATTATCCGGGCATGCAGGGAAATGGGAATTAAGACAGTAGCGGTGTATTCCGAGGCAGACAGGGATTCTCTCCATACCATGCTGGCAGATGAGGCCATCTGTATTGGCCCAGCTGCTTCATCCCAAAGTTATTTAAATATGGAGCGGATTCTCACCGCTTGCGTGGCGATGAAAGCCGATGCCATCCATCCGGGATTTGGATTTTTATCCGAAAATGCCAGATTTGCACAATTATGTGAAGCATGCCAGATCGCCTTTATCGGGCCCTCCGCTGAGATTATTCACAAGATGGGAAATAAGTCCGAGGCAAGAAGAACCATGATCGAGGCAGGTGTTCCAGTAGTTCCAGGCACCAAAGAGCCAGTATATACAGCAGAGGAAGGGTTAAAGCTGGCGGAGTCCATTGGATTTCCGGTGATGATTAAGGCTTCCTCTGGAGGCGGCGGGAAAGGAATGCGGATCTCCAGAGGATCGGAGGATTTTGAGGAAAATTTCCGCAGCGCTCAGCTGGAGTCGGTAAAAGGTTTTTCTGACGACACCATGTACATCGAAAAGTATATTGAAAAGCCGAGACATATTGAGTTTCAGATTATGGCGGATAAATATGGAAACGTGGTGCACTTAGGAGAGAGAGACTGTTCCATTCAGCGTCGCCATCAGAAGGTATTAGAGGAATCCCCCTGTGAGATTATTTCAGAGGAGTTGCGCAAGAAAATGGGGGATACGGCAGTAAAGGCAGCTCAGGCAGTAAATTATGAAAATGCGGGAACCATTGAGTTCCTTCTAGATAAAGACAAAAATTTTTATTTTATGGAAATGAATACCAGGATTCAAGTAGAACATCCGGTAACAGAGTTAGTAACAGGGCTGGACTTAATTAAGGAGCAAATTTTGGTTGCCGCAGGGGAGAGACTGCGTGTAAAACAGGAGGATATCCGCATATCCGGCCATGCAATCGAATGCCGGATCAATGCGGAGAATCCATCCAGAAATTTTATGCCTTGCCCGGGAAGAATTACTAATATTCATCTTCCAGGTGGAAATGGCGTGCGGATTGATACTCATATTTACCAGGATTACCAGGTTCCCCCTACCTATGACTCTATGCTGTTAAAGCTGATTGTACATGGCAAGGATAGGAAGGAAGCTATCCAGAAGATGAGAAGCGTTTTGGGAGAGCTGATTATCGAGGGAATTGAAACCAACGGAGATTTCCAATATGATATATTAAGCCATCCGGCATTCCAGGAGGGAGAGACAGATACTGGGTTTATCCCGGAGTATTTCCCACAATATTGTAAGTAAATGGTGAAAGAAAGGAGCTTCGCCTATGCTCAGGGACATGTTTAAGAAAACATACACATTGATTGATACAAAGTACAGCGTGTCAAAGGGGAATAAGGAACCCAGCATTCCCCAGGGACTGTGGAGAAAATGCAATAAATGCAGCCAGCCAATCTATGTGGAAGACGTGGTAAGCAATCATTATGTCTGTCCCAAATGCGGCGGTTATTTCCGAATTCATGCTTTTCGGCGGATCGAGATGCTGGTGGATCCAGGAACCTTTGAAGAGTGGAATCAGGAGATGAAATTTTCAAATCCTCTGGATTTTCCCGGGTATGAGAAAAAGGTTCTGGCCGCCAGAGAGAAGACGAAGCTGAATGAGGCGGTAGTTACCGGAAGAGGGGAGATTTGCGGCCAGCAGGCGGTGGTGTGTGTATGCGATTCCCGATTTATGATGAGCAGCATGGGCCATGTGGTTGGAGAGAAAATTACCCAGGCTATTGAGGACGCTACGAGGGATAAGCTTCCGGTGGTTATTTTCGCCGCTTCTGGGGGAGCCCGGATGCAGGAGGGGATTGTCTCTTTGATGCAGATGGCCAAAACATCGGCGGCGCTGAAACGTCATCATGAGGCGGGACAGCTGTTTATCAGCGTACTCACTGATCCCACCACTGGCGGTGTGACAGCTAGCTTTGCTATGCTGGGGGATATTATTATCGCGGAACCCAAGGCCCTTATCGGCTTTGCCGGTCCCAGGGTGATCGAGCAGACCATCGGACAAAAGCTTCCAGAGGGCTTCCAGCGGGCGGAGTTTCTGCTGGATCACGGATTTGTGGATATGATCGTAGAGCGAAAGGATCAGAAGGAAACCATTGGACTGCTTTTGAAAATGCATAGCAGAGAAAAAGGGGTTGATAAAAATAGATGGGAAAAGGAGCAGGAAGTACTGGAGAAACGAGAAACTTCAGGTAGGCGGACCGCTCCTAAGTCTGCCTGGGATACGGTATTAATTTCTAGAAAGGCGGATCGCCCCACTGCTCTGGATTATATTCATGGACTCTTTGATGATTTTATCGAGTTTCACGGTGATCGGTATTTTAAGGATGATGGGGCCATTGTGGGTGGAATTGCATTCTTTCACGGGATTCCAGTGACGGTTATTGGCCAGGCAAAAGGAAAAAATACTAAGGATAATATTAAAAGGAATTTTGGGATGCCTTCCCCAGATGGTTACCGAAAGGCTTTGCGGCTAATGAAAGAGGCGGAAACTTTTGGACGCCCCATCATTTGCTTTGTGGATACTCCTGGAGCTTTTTGTGGATTAGAGGCGGAGGAGAGAGGACAGGGAGAAGCCATTGCCAGGAATTTATTTGAAATGTCCTCCTTAAAGGTTCCAGTGCTCTCTATTGTTATCGGGGAGGGGGGAAGCGGAGGCGCCTTGGCTATGGCCACAGCTAATGAGGTGTGGATGTTGGAGCATGCCATATACTCTATCCTTTCACCTGAGGGTTTTGCATCAATCCTGTGGAAAGACAGCAAAAAAGCTCCGGATGCCGCCAAAGTCATGAAGATTACCGCGGCGGATCTATATCAGATGGGATTAATTGAGCAAGTTATACCGGAGGAAGGGGAATTTAACTTAGAAACACTGCCTTCCACTCTTCACTATTTGGATCAAGAGATTGTATCCTTTATCATCCGTATGAGTGGGATGGATGGCAATCAGTTGGCAGAAAGCCGATATGAGAGATTCCGGAAAATGTAAGGAAAATATCCCACACAGGAAGGAAGGATTATGGGAAGATATCCAGCATTAACAATAGGAGATTTATCAATTAAGTATCCGGTGATTCAGGGAGGCATGGGAATTGGAATCAGCCTTTCCTCTCTGGCAGGTTCTGTGGCTAAGGCTGGAGGTGTGGGGTTGATTTCCACAGCCCAGATTGGATTTCGTGAGCCAGATTTTGATCACAATCCTAAGGAAGCGAACCTTAGAGCTATGGAATCAGAGCTAGCCAAGGCAAGGGAGATTGCACCAGAAGGAGTTCTCGGCTTTAATGTCATGGTTGCTACCAGGGATTATCCGGATTATATAAAAAAAGCGGTAGAGCTTGGTGCAGATGTGATCGTATCTGGCGCCGGGCTTCCGATCAATCTTCCAGAATATGTAGAGGGAAGCAGGGTGAAAATCGCTCCCATTGTCTCTTCTCCCAAGTCTGCCACCGTGATCTGTAAGATGTGGGATCGGAAATACCAAAGGATGCCGGATTTTGTGGTGATTGAAGGGCCCTTGGCTGGAGGACATCTGGGTTTTTCCAAAGAAGATTTAGCACTTCTTCGTGCGGACAGGAAGGATACCGATCAGGAATATGACCGGGAGGCTTATGATAAAGAGATTTTAGAGACATTGGCTGTGGTAAAGGGGTATGGAGAAAAATATCACTGTTCTATCCCAGTAATCAGTGCAGGAGGCATTTTCTCCAGAGAGGATATGGCTCACCATATGTCACTTGGTGTGGATGGCGTCCAGGTAGGAACGAGATTCGTCACTACTGAGGAATGTGACGCGCCGGATCGCTATAAGGAAGCTTATATTCAGGCAGGGAGAGAGGACATTCTCATTGTAAAAAGCCCAGTGGGAATGCCAGGAAGAGCAATCAGTAATCCATTCCTGGAGAAGGTGGCAAAAGAGCCGGAAAAGATATCCCGCTGCTTCCGTTGCCTGGAGCACTGCAATCCAAGTACAGCTCCTTACTGCATCACCATGGCATTGATTCGCGCCGCTTTGGGGGACGTAGAGAATGGGCTGCTGTTTTGTGGATATAATGCCTGGCGTTGCCAGGAGATAGAGACTGTTCCAGAGATTATAAAGGATCTATGTGAATAAAGAAAATACCGAATAGAACCCGTTTTCGGATCATAAGATGTAGCGGACTTATGGATCTGGGAGCGGGTTTTTTATGTTAAATTATCTATGGTCGGGAATGCTTTTGCTGGGGATAATCTGGGCGGCGATTCATGGAAGGTTGGATGCAGTAACTCTTGGAATGCTGGAGGGGGCTGGTGATGCGGTATCTCTGGGGATTACTATGCTAGGAGTGATGGCATTCTGGTGCGGGATTATGGAGATCGGACAGAGATCTGGGCTGGTGGACTGGCTGGCGGAAAAGATGGGGCCAGTGCTTCATTTTTTATTTCCAAGGTTAGAAAAGGGAAGTATGGCGGGGAAGTATATTGCGGTGAATATGATTGCTAATATGTTAGGGTTGGGATCGGCAAGTACCCCAGCCGGTCTGGCGGCATTCCAGGAACTGGATAAACTGGAGGAAGAAAGAAGAAGAATTGAGGAAAAAGAAGAAAAAGTTTATGGGATTCAAAAAAAACAGAAATTGGTAGGTCAAATTGCTCTGCCAAAAGGAACAGCCAGCAATGAGATGTGTACATTTCTGATTTTGAATATTTCCTCCCTGCAGTTAATTCCAGTAAATATTATCGCTTATCGGAGCCAATATGGCAGTGATAACCCGGCGGCTATTGTAGGGCCTGCGATTGTGGCGACCATGGCAAGTACGCTGGCGGCGGTGGTGTTTTGTAAGGTGATGGATAAAAAGAAGGAAGAATAGAAATAAAGGCATGATTGGATAAAAAAATTGCTGTAACCAAACAAATGTTCTGTTATAATGGAATATATTTATGGATATATTATGGGTTCAGGCTGTGTTTGCAGCGAAATTGTAAAAAGGAGGCCCTATAAGTGAATGAAAACCATATTTATATTGCCATTGACTTGAAATCATTCTATGCGTCGGTTGAATGTTTAGAACGGCAGTTGGATCCACTTACCGCGAATCTTGTGGTGGCAGATGCCCAACGGACAGAGAAAACCATCTGCCTTGCAGTATCTCCTTCCCTGAAGGCATACGGTATTCCTGGCAGAGCGAGGATGTTCGAAGTCATTCAGAGGGTAAAGGAAATAAATACCGAGCGCAGGTTTCAGGCCCCGGGGAGGCGGTTTACCGGCTCCTCTTATCTCACGTCGGAATTGGAAATGCATCCGGAACTGGAGCTGTCCTATATTATCGCGCCACCCAGAATGGCTTATTATCTGGAGTATAGCACCATAATTTACCACATTTATCTGAAATATATTGCGTCGGAGGATATCCATGTATATTCCATTGATGAGGTATTTATGGATGTGACGAATTACCTGAATATCTATGGATTAACTCCAAAGGAACTTGCTTCAAAAATAATTCTGGATGTCCTGAACAGTACGGGAATAACGGCTACTGCGGGAATCGGCACGAATCTGTATCTATGTAAGGTAGCTATGGATATTGTGGCAAAGCATATTGAGCCGGATATCCATGGGGTGCGGATTGCAGAACTCGATGAAATGAGTTATCGGAGACTTTTGTGGAATCATCGCCCCCTTACCGATTTCTGGAGAGTCGGACATGGATACAAAAAAAAGCTGGAATCTGTCGGGCTGTTTACCATGGGAGATATTGCCCGCTGTTCTCTGGGAGGAGACAATGATTATTACAATGAAGATCTTCTCTATCATATGTTTGGGGTTAATGCAGAGCTTTTGATTGACCACGCGTGGGGATGGGAGCCTACAACTATGGATTTGATTAAATCCTACCAACCGGAAACAAATAGCATAAGCTCCGGCCAGGTGCTGCAGTGTCCATACGATGCAGAAAAAGGAAAATTAATTGTACATGAAATGACCGATCTACTTGTTTTGGAACTTGTGGAGAAAAAGCTGGTGACCGATCAAATGGTTCTCACCATAGGTTATGATATCGATAATCTGTCGGATGACAAGAGGAAAAACAGCTATCAGGGGGAAGTTACAACCGACCACTATGGGCGTAAGGTTCCAAAACACGCCCATGGGACAGAAAATCTTGTCTGTCGGACATCCTCTGCCCGAATCATCATCAAAGCGGTTATGAAGCTGTATGACCGGATAATCAATCCGAATCTGTTGATTCGGCGTGTGACTGTCACTGCCAATCATCTGCTTGACGAAACAGAGATGGTTGACGAAACACTTGAGCAGATGGATTTATTTACGAATTACGCTGAATTGGAGAGGGAGCGGGAAGAGGAGAAAAAGTGGCTTTCCAAAGAGAGAAAATTACAGGAGGCCATGTTGTCTGTGAAAAAGAAATATGGGAAAAATGCGATTTTAAAGGGTATGAATCTCCAGGAAGGCGCCACCACGATGGAACGCAATCATCAGATTGGAGGACATAAAGCGTGAAACCACAAGATGAACATAAATACGATGATATGATGATGCTTCCGCACCATTGCTCAAAAAAGCATCCTCAGATGTCCTTACTTAACCGTGCGGCACAATTTGCGCCCTTCGCTGCCCTTACCGGACATGATGCCGCGATCCGCGAAACAGCACGTCAGACCGATTCCTTTGTTGAATTGGATGAAAACAGAAAAAATCAATTAGATAAGCAGCTTTGGATAATTAGGGAAAATCTGAATAAACGACTGGAAATTAAGATTACTTATTTCCTGCCGGATGAAAAAAAGAGTGGCGGAAGCTACGAAATTCTGTGTGGCAGAGTGAAAAAGATAGACGAATGCCGCCATCAAATCCTTTTTACAGACGGAACAGCCCTCCCTATAGAAAATATCTTTTCGATTGAGGGAGAGCTATTTAGAAATATGGACTGGTTAGACACATAAGCGGGAGAGATGCCACTCATGGGCAAAATAGTTATACCAGAGCGTAAATGTTTTCCTGCTTCCATGCAGGACTGCGGAACATGAGAAATTTATACCAGATCGGCAGCTGCCTTGATTTTCGGACAGCACTTTATCGATAGTAACGGTAATGAGTTCTCCGGTTTTGTCTCGGAAACGGAATCTTATTGGCGTGATTTTTCCGTTTGTGTCTGTGCAGGATATCATCTGCACCGGAATATTAACACACAGTATGCTTTCCATTCGCTACACTCCTTTTCTATGGCTCTGTATGTGGATCGTAACATATCGAACATATGTTTGTAAATAGGGGACTAAATACAAATTTAGTATTTTATGGAGTATAATTACAGATTCCACATACTGTTTTTCCATGAGCCGCCATGAAATTTCATATTGGCTTGAAATTTTATAGCAGCATCTTTATAATAAGAGTACAAATAGATTTCCAAGAACACCATAGTAGGAAGAAAATGTAAAAGAGCTGAATTTGGAAGAAGGAGAGCCTTATGAAGCCGCTTAAAATTACAACAGGCGCGATGATTACAGCAATTTTTGGGGTAATGCTTTTACTGAACAGGCAGACCGGAGGATTTTTTCAAGAGGTCTTTTTATTTCTGTATCCGATTCCTATGGTTGCATATGCTGCACAGTACGGCTGGAAAAGCGGTATTCCAGCATTTGCTGCCATGTCTCTTCTTTCTGTACTGCTGGGAAATTTTACCGCGGTTTTCTACGCAGTGACCCAGGCTTTTATCGGGCTTATATTCGGTGGATGCCTGTATCACAAAGTAGACATGACGAAAACCCTCTTTGTGGTAATGCTGTTGTCTGCTGTGGTGAATGTTTTTGATATTGCTGTGCTGGGAGCGCTGACTGGATTTGACTTGAATCACGAAGTGGAAGAGATGCAGAGGATGATGAATTCCTTGTTTGAGCAGTCTGGGATGGTTGTGCCGGAAACTATGTTGACGACAGGTTATCTTAAGCAGATCTTTGCTGTTTCGATGATTGTTTTAGGAGGTGTCCAGGGATTTCTCGTGTATGAGGTGAGTCTCATGATCCTTCGCAGACTTCGTTTTCCAGTACAGAAGCCGAAATCTGTATTTTTGTACGCTCCGCCTAAGTGGACCGGATATGGTGCAATTTTGGCGATGATTCTTTACAGCATAGGGATGACGCGGCCATTTGAACAGGATATGCTGCAGAATGCAGTGTTGACCATCGGCACCTTCGGCTACATTTACCTGATTTGCTTTGGGTTTATTGCTATTTTGCTGACGTTAAGGATCTATTGTCCCAGAATAGGATTTTTCCGATTTGTTCTCTGTGTGGTTGTGCTGTTTCTGTTTCCGCTGCTGGAGATGGCAGCAGGCTTTCTGTATATTGTTAGCCGATATCATCAGTATTTAATTGAACAGTATTCGATGATGGGCGAGATTGACAAAAGGGAAAATATGGTGCAAAAGGCACAGCAGTAAAATTTGCTGTGCCTTTTCCTTATATTACTGTGCAATATCATAAACCGAAGAGCATCGTATTTCTGCAGCATCGCCTTCTATAATTTCCACTTGATATACACCGGATTCCATATCAAAAAAGTTATCCGACAGTTTGATATCTCCATCGATTCCCTCTATCCTCACATTTTTTGCATAGGCGTTAGCAGCTACGGTGAGGAGGCTGCTTTCTCTTGTAAGGGTTAGGTGAGGATTCTGAAATGCATAGTGCTTAGGCGGCGTGAAGAGACAGCTTCCTTGGGATACCAGCCTATCTTCCGTAAAGAACTGGTAGGACAGATGCATAGTCCGCTCGTTGTATTTGGTAAAGTCCAGCTTTTCTAGCCATACACCATCCAGAGGGGGAACGGTTACGGAAAATTTTCCTTGTTGCAGGATGTTGCTGTCTGGTTCACGAAGCTGCCATTTCACTGTACCGTTGATGGATTCTAGCGTCTCATTGGCTACGTGTAGGCGTGCGCTTTTTTCTATGGGCGCGGGCTCGGCCACACAGAAGGGACGTTCGCTCAGCTCTCCAATCTCTTCACAGGAGATGAGAACCGGGGCGAACATTTTTTTCTCCGCATAGTGGAGAGCCTTCCACCTGCCGTAGTAATCAATACTGGACCAGGAGGCCACTGGCCAGACATCGTTCAGCTGCCACACTATTGTCCCCATGCATCTGCCCCGGTGACGCCGGAAATGCTCTACGCCATAGCGAATGGCATCAGCCTGGAGAAGCTGGGAGGCATACAGCATGTTCTCGAAATCTTTGGGGAATAAATAAGTGGCAGATAAGTAATTCATGATCTTTCCATTGGCGGCGCAGTTTCTCTGGTGCATTTCCATGGTGCGGGAAAAGATATTCCGCTCATCTGGCAGGGTAAATCTTTCCACGGTCTTTAAGCAGGGGAAGGACTGGAAGCCAAATTCGGAAAGATAGCGGAAGTAAAATTTCCGATACTCGGTAAATGGCTTGTTTCCGTGCCATACATCCCAGTAGTGGGTATCACCCCGATTTTCGTCACAGGGATTGTCGTAATTTCCTCCGGAGGATGGACTGGAGGGCCAGTAGAAGGCAGCTGGATCCTCCTTTTTTAATAGCTTTGGGATAATATACTCAAAAAGCTTGATATAATCACACTTCTGCTTTATGGAGGGGGTCCAGTCCTCTTGAATGGTCTGGCTCTCCATCTCATTATTGCCACACCACAGGCCGAGACAGGGGTGATGTCGGATTCTTCTCACATTGTCGATAATTTCTTCAGAAATATTTTCTTCAAAATCATCATCCAGCTCATATGAGGCACAGGCGAACATAAAATCCTGCCATACCAAAAGCCCTAGCTCGTCACAGAGATCATAAAACCAGTCGTCAGGATAATACCCTCCACCCCAGACACGGATACAGTTGTGATTAGCTGCCGCCGCGTCGTGTAAAAGCCGCCGGGTCCGTTCTCTGGTCACTCTGGAGAGAAGGTTATCCTCAGGGATATAGTCTGCGCCCATAGCGAAAATCTGGATACCGTTGACCTCATGGGCAAAGCGGTTTCCCCAGGTATCCCTGTCCATGTTGACAGAGATGGTGCGAAGGCCGATCTTTCTTGTCCAGACATCCAACGTTTCTCCTGATTCTGAGAGGGCAGTGACCACTACCAGGTACAGCGGCTGCTGGCCGTATCCTCTGGGATACCAGAGCATGGGATCCTTTATTTCTATGGAGCATCGCCTTTCCCCTGGAAGAAATTCCTTTGTGACAGAGTGGCCTTTTGGATCGGTTATGGTTACCGCTAAGGAGATAGAGGCGGTTGGATTCACCTGCTCCAGGTCCGCTAGAAGGTCAAGGGTAACTAGGCCGGATTCATGGTTTTGAGTGATATAGACAGACTGGATGCGTCCTTCCTTGATGCCTAAGAGGGACACATCCCGAAAGATTCCTGCATCGGGAAGCCTTGGACCCCAGTCCCAGCCGAACATACAGTGTGCTTTTCTGAGATGGGGAAAACCAGCCATGGCATCAGGAGTACCGCCAGTATATACTTTTTCATTCTCCTGTCTGATGTACTGTGTGGGGGAGTGAAGCACCACTTTTAAGGTATTTTCTCCCGGGACAAGGAGGGAGAGGACATCATATTCCCAGATCCGGTGCATATTCCAGGCACTGCCGAGACAGTTGCCATTGATATAAATATCAGCCAGGGTATCAATACCGTCGAAACGCAGGATCACCCGGTCACAGGAAAATAGTTCCTCTTTAGGGATAAAGCTTTGCTCGAAGGAAAAGTCATTTTCCATCAGGGGGAGAAGCTGCAATTCATTGTCGCGGTAATAAGGATCCGGAATCAGACCTTTTTGCAGCAGGGCATGGTACACAGAGCCAGGTATCTGGGCATGAATCCCTTCTGCTGGCAGTAGACTGGCATCCTTTCCGATAATTTTTAGATTCCATTCTCCATTTAACAGGTAATTTTGCATGTACACCTCATTTCTCATTGGTCCATCAGGGCATCAATGTAATAATTTTTTGTGATCTTATCCTTTGCCTTCAGCAAGGGGCTCATTAAGGAAATGGTTGCCGGAGAGGTGAATAGGGAGTTTTTTGTAAATCCATATAGCTGCTGCCGCAGTCATAACCTCGGAAATCCAGAATGCGTGCCACACTCCAGTAGGCCCTAGTATCCGGCTAAGCAGCAGAGCAGCGGGAATCATGATAATAACATACCGAAGCAGGGAAATCTTCAGGGAAGAGATGCCATTCCCCAATCCTTCCAGGGTGCCGTTTATCGTGACCGAGATGGCGGAGATGATAAATCCGCAGCAGATAATCCGCAAGGCAGATCCGCCGGAAGCAATATTGTCTGCGCTTGCAGTAAATAGTCCCATCAGGGCCTTTGACCAGAGAAGACAGATAGCAGTGCCGAAGGCCATGACGCTGATGGTCAGCTTTAAGGCGGTTGAGACGATTTTTTTCACCCTCTCATATTCCCCTGCCCCATAATTATATCCAATGATTGGCCGTATTCCCTGAACGATGCCATTGGCAGTCAGATAAATAAAGGTTTGCAGCTTATAATAAATGCCCAGGATCAGCACATAGGACTGAGAAAAGGAAACCAGGATTCCATTTAATACAGTAATTAATACAGAGGGCAAGGCGATGGTTATGGCGGCCGGGATGCCCACAGAATAGATTCTCTTGCACAGAGAGGAATCCCAGATATCCCTGCTCAGGGACAGCTTCAGGGGCAGAGGTTTGGTAAAATAGAAAATAAAATAAATCACTACAGGGACGATCTGCCCAATCCCTGTGGCCAGTGCAGCGCCGTTAATCCCCATCGCCGGGGTCCAGGGTGTTCCAAAGATCAATATCGGATCCAGAATAAGGTTCGTAATACCGCCGCCTAACATGCTGATCATAGAGAGAACCATCTGCCCTTCCGCCTGAAACATTTTTTCTAATGCAATCCCTAAGGTGATGGGCACTGTAAAGAAAAATACAATATAGGAGTAGGAGAGGCCATCTTGGATGACAACAGGGTCATGGGTAAAAAGTTTTAAAAAGGAAGGAACGGTTAGGATACACAAAAAGGTAAGTACTATACCGTGGACAATGCTTAACAATATGCCAGAGGATGCGGCGCGGTTTGCCTCATTTGGTTGCCGCGCACCAAGAAAATAGGCTGCCACGGCATTCAGGCCAATGCCAAGCCCTACCGCGATGGCATTGATCAAAATCTGGAGGGGATAGACCAGGGAAAGGGCGGTCATGGCATTCTCGCTAATTTTGGCGACGAAATAGCTGTCCACAATATTATAAAGGGAATTCACCAGCATGGACAGAGTCATGGGAAGAGACATAGATAAAACTAGGGGAAAAACAGGTTTATCTCTCATAAAATCATCATTCATGGAAAGATACCTCCTAAAAATAAATTTATCAAAAAATAAAAAACGCCGCATTAACTGAGAAAAGTTAATGTGACGAAAAATAAACAGAAACTGTTCAGAAAAATTCACATAAGTTTTAGTGCATTGATCCTATCATAGAAATTTCTGTATGTCAAGAATAATTAAAAGTGGGGATAATCTAAAACCTATAAAAAAACGAGGCGATCACTTGAAACTTCTTCCAGAAAACGTTTATAATGTACTTATGAGAAAAACAATGTCAAGATTTGCGTTTATTTATGATCAAACCCGGTGTATCGGCTGCAATACCTGCCAGATCGCATGCAAAGACGGCCATAATCTGGAAAAAGGTATATGGTATCGTAAAGTGGATACGGTAGAATATTTTGTTCATGGAAGAAACAAATGGAAGCACATCTCCCATACCTGTCGCCACTGCAGTGACGCGGCATGCGAGAGGCTCTGTCCCCAAGGGGCGATAAGAAGCCAGGAGGATGGGGCGGTTATCATTTATCGGGACAAGTGCAATGGCTGCGGCGTCTGTATATCTGCCTGCCCCTATGGAGAGATACAGCTGAGTCCCAGGCTGGGAAAGGCGGTGAAATGTGATTCCTGCCTTGAGGAGCGGAGAAAGGGAGGAAAGCCGATTTGTGTGGAGGCTTGCTTGACCCATTGCCTGGATATCCGGGAGACAGAGCTGACGGGAAAAACAGACGTAAAGCCGGATTCGATAGATGAACCCTTTGGTCAGGAATTAACCTGTCAGAAAAGCGGGGATTCCCTTCTCAAAACTTCCCTAAATAGGGCGATCAGCAAAAAGCTAAAGGAATACAGCGGCTTTTTTGCCTCAAAGGAAAAAGCCCTTTCGATTATCCGCCGGTTTTCAGACTGGGAGGAGCATAAAGAAAAGGACTGGTCTTTGATGTACGACTTCCTCTTTTGCGGAACTGACGGGGATCTGTCTCTGCCTCTGTGGGCATCGGTGAGCCAGGGGGAGCAGATACTTTTAAATCAGACTACCCTGGAAATTATCCAATTTTATCATCGATGGGGATATGAGCCAGTGTGGATGGAAGGAAATCCTCCAGACTATATCGGAGAGCAGCTGCGATTTCTCTCCTATCTTGCAGAGGTAATGGAGCCGGAGATACTCCAGGCCTTTCAAACCTTTCTCACCCAGTACACACATAATCATGTCAAGGTACTGCAGCAGTATATGGATCATTGCAGTGGAATATATGCCGGATATATCCGGTATGTGCATGAGATAAGGGAATTTTTATCTCATCTGTTAAAGGGAAGAGAAGATTTTCTCTTGCCGGTCTTTGAGGAATCTCTCCCCTCGCTATCTTCCGGAACATCCATCGGGCAGGGCCTTTACCCTCCAATTTCGGATAAACCTTCCCTCATCGTTCCCACTGCTGGCATCAATAATTGCGGCGGTATCTGCGTTATCCGTCCCAAGGTGCAGGAAAATTGTATCCTGAGTATTGAAACTGACCGGGAAAGCCAAGCGCCTAAGCTGCGAGCCTGTGTTCGGGGCAGGGGATATCGGAAAACTTTCCTCCATCCGGGCCGCCTCCGCTACCCGATGAAACGGATCGGGAAGCGGGGAGAAGGGAAATTTGAGCGGATTACCTGGGAGGAAGCAGTGGCTCTTCTGACAGATCAGTGGAAAAGGATAAGAGATACCTATGGCCCTGGATCGCGGTATGTGATCTATGGAACCGGGGTAACTGGGATAATGAGCCCAGGCCGGTTAGCAAAAAGGCTTCTGGCCTTAGATGGAGGGTTCCTGGATGCATATAATTCCTACAGCTCTGCCTGTGTCAGCGAAATGTCAGAGTATTTATTCGGCACAGTGGAAAGCACTAACAGCCCGGCAGATTTACAGAATACCAGGCTTTTAATTCTCTGGGGGGATAATTCCGCAGAATCCATCTTTGGCTCAGAGCGTAGCAATTATCTGTCTCAACTAAAGTCCAGTGGGATAAAAATCATTGTGATCGATCCCAGAATGAGTCAAACTGGGGTGGCTTATGCCGATGAATGGTATGCCATAAAACCTTCCACCGATGCCGCTTTGGCTGATGCTATGGCCTATGTGATCTGGTCAGAAGGGTTACAGGATCAGGAATTTATGGACAAATACTGTATTGGCTTTGATGAAGAACATATGCCAGAGGGAATTCCAAAAGGAGAAAGCTATTACAGCTATCTTTTCGGCGGCATGGACGGAATCGAAAAAACTCCAGAGTGGGGGGAGAAAATTACTGGAATCGAGGCAGATCGGATCCGGAGCCTTGCCAGAGCGTATGCAGGGATCAAACCTGCCTGCATCGCGGCGGGCCTGGGTGCTCAGCGCCATGGAAACGGGGAGCAGTCAGCCAAGGGAATCAGCATGCTGGCCTGCCTCACTGGGAATATAGGTATTCCTGGAGGCGGTACAGGGGGAAATGCCAGCGTGATCACAGAGCATAAGAGAATCCGGCTGGTTGGAAATCCAGTGGAAAATCCCTATCCAGGGAAAATCCCTGTTTTTCTCTGGACAAAGGCCATTTCTCAGGGGATCTATATGACGCCCAAGGAAGATGGACTCCGGGGGATGGAGCATTTGTCCAGCAATATTAAAATGATTTTCTGCCTTGCCAGCAATACGCTGGTGAATCAGCATTCCCACATCAATCATACCACAGAACTTTTAAAAGATGAGAGCAAGTGTGAGTTTATCCTGTGCAGCGATATTTTTATGACGCCCAGCGCCAGATACGCGGATCTTTTACTGCCGGCCACATCTGTTCTGGAGGGAGAGAACATCACCGCCCCATGGACCGGGAGCAATTATCTATTAAAGAATAATCCAGTGATCCCTCCGCTATTTGAATGCCGCTTTGAATGGGAATGGTTAAAGGAGGTGGCGGAGAGGCTGGGTTTCTTCCAGGAGTTTACCGGCGGAAAGCCGGAGCTGGGCCAGTGGCTTCAGGAGAGCTATGAGATATTCCGGAGAGAGGAGCCAGAGCTTCCGGATTATGAGATCTTTTGCCGAAGAGGAGGCTGGAAGTTTTCGGAACCGGTTTGCCGAATTGCCTTTGAAGCACAGCTTCAGGATCCAAAAAAGAATCCTTTTCCCACGCCATCCGGAAAAATTGAGATTTTTTCCAAACGTCTGTATGACATGGAAAGACCAGAGGAGATTCCGGCGATTCCAAGGTATATACCTTGTCCGGAAGGGCCGGGGGATCCCAGGAGGAAGGAGTACCCTCTGCAGCTGATCGGCTGGCATACCAGAAGGCGGTGCCATTCTATCCATGATAATAACCAGTGGATGGAGGAAATTGAAGCGCCAGGCCTTTGGATCCACCCGGAGGATGCAAAGGCGAGGGGGATTTCTGATCAAGATCTGGTCGAGGTGAAAAATAGCCGGGGTTGTATCCGCATGCCGGCAGTAGTAACCAGAAGAATCCGGCCAGGGGTCGTGGCAATGGCTCAGGGCGGCTGGTATACGCCAGATAGATGTGGGACGGATATCCGGGGAAGTATTAATGTGCTCACCGATGACGCCTGTCCCACCCCATTGGCAAAAGGGAATCCCCAGCACACAAATCTGGTGGAAATATGTTTAGCAAAGAGATAAAGGAAAAAGGAGAAAAGGATGATGGAGAAGAAAAAGATCACTGTGTTGTGCTATCAAAAGTGCACTACCTGCAAGAAAGCGTTAAAATGGTTGGATGACCAGGAGATTCTTTATGAGACGCGACCAATAAAGGAAAAAAATCCAACGAAAGAAGAGTTAAAGGAATGGTATCAAAAGAGCGGCCTGTCCTTAAAACGATTTTTTAACACCAGTGGAAATTTGTATAAGGAGCAGTCATTAAAGGATAAGCTGCCTCATATGACGGAAGAGGAGCAGCTGGAGCTTTTGGCTACAGATGGAATGTTGGTAAAGCGTCCACTGATCGTGGCGGAGAATGTGATTTTGACCGGCTTTAAAGAAGCTGAGTGGAAGAAGGCTTTTCAGAGAGAGGAAGAAAAATAGTATACAAATTTAGGAAGGAGAAGATGATGAAGTATGTAATTCTGGGTGGTGTTGCCGCCGGAACAAAGGCGGCGGCGAAGCTGAAACGGTGTGATCGGCAGGCCGAGGTAAAGGTATTTACAAAAGGCAAGGATATTTCCTACGCTGGCTGTGGTCTTCCCTACTATATCGGAGGGGATATCCCCACCAGAGATGGGCTGATCGTGAATACCCCGGCAAAGTACGCAGGGCTGACGGGAGTGAAAGTTTATACTGGATGTGAAGCAATAGGGGTAAATCCAGACAATAAGGAAGTAACATTCAAGCGGGTTTCCGGAGATACCTTTACAGAGGACTATGATAAGTTGATTATTGCCACTGGGGCGGTTCCTTTCGTTCCACCGGTAGAGGGCAGGGAGCTTCCTGGCGTATTCTCTGTGCGTACACCAGAGGATGCGGTGAATATCCGAAAATATATTGAAGAAAACCACTGCCGCAAGGCTGTGGTTTGCGGCGCAGGCTTTATTGGGCTGGAGGTGGCAGAAAATCTTATGGCCCAGGGGCTGGAGGTGACGGTAATCGATGCCATGCCTCAGATCATGCCCAATGCCTTTGATTGGGAGATGGCGGATTATGCAAAGCGCCAGTTGAAAAAGGCTGGTATGGGGATATTGACAGCTACAAGCCTTAAAGGTATTCGGGGAAAAGAGAAGGTAGAGGAAATTTTGACGGATAATGGCAGTCTGGCGGCGGATCTGGCGGTGATGGCCATCGGTGTCCGTCCGGCCACTGGATTTTTAGATGGATGTGGCCTGGAGATGATGAAAGGGACTATCCTGGTGGATGAGGAACTGCGGACGAATCTCCCGGATATCTATGGGGCAGGAGACTGCGCCATGGTGAAAAATGCGATAACAGGAAAACCCCAGTGGTCTGCTATGGGTTCCACTGCCAATTTGGCTGCCCGGGCTATGGTAAAGAGAATGTACGGGGCAAAAAAGGGATATCAGGGCTGTATGGGCACAGGAGTGGTTCGTCTCCTTCCAGAGCTAAATGGAGGGAGGACAGGATTGACTGAAGCCCAGGCAAAAGCAGAGGGGTTTGAGACGATTTCAGTGGTATGCGTTCTGGATGACAAGGCTCATTATTATCCTGGGGCTTCCTCCTTTTTGGTAAAGATGACGGCGGAGAAGGACAGCCGCCGGCTGTTGGGAATCCAGGTGCTGGGGGCCGGCGCGGTAGATAAGATGGTGGATATCGCGGTAACCGGAATCTCTCAGAATATGACCGTCGACCAGTTTGACACTATGGATTATGCCTATGCGCCGCCATTCTCCACCGCTATCCATCCTTTTGTCACTGCCTGCTACATACTGGAGAATAAAATGGATGGAGTGTTGGAGAGCATGAGCCCGGCAGAGTATGCTGAGGGAGGCGCCGAGGGTTATCAGGTGTTGGATGTCCAGCCGGGACCATCCATTCCCAATGCCCACTGGATTGATTTGGCAAAGGTGACCGGGCCGATTGAGGGACTGGAAAAGGATGCAAAGCTTTTGCTGGTCTGTGCTAAGGGAAAAAGAGGATATTTCCTCCAGAATCGTCTGAAAGCCTGGGGATATACCCACACACGGGTGTTAGAAGGAGGCGTTACCTTTAATGAGGTAAGGGTTCCCCGGAATGGAACAAAGCTTTCCCAAGAAGAGATCAAGCGGGTAAAGGGGCTGGGATGTCTCCAGGATAAACGATATGATGATGTGTTTAATGTGCGGGTCATCACAAGAAATGGAAAGATTACGGCAAAGGAACAACAGCGGATCGCAGAAGCGGCGGAGAAATTCGGTTCAGGAGAAGTGACCATGACGACTCGGCTGACGATGGAGATCCAGGGAGTTCCCTATGAAAATCTGGATCCGGTTATGATATTTCTCAAGGAGGGAGGACTGGAAACGGGAGGGACTGGATCCAAGGTGCGTCCCATCGTTTCCTGTAAAGGAACCACTTGCCAGTACGGCCTGATCGATGCATTCGCCTTATCAGAAAAGCTTCATGAATTATACTACAAAGGGTATCACGAAGTTTCCCTGCCCCACAAGTTTAAAATCGCTGTGGGTGGCTGCCCTAATAATTGTGTCAAGCCAAACCTGAATGATCTGGGTATCATCGGCCAGCGAGCGCCAGAGATGGACCGGACAAAGTGCCGGGGCTGTAAGATATGTCAGGTAGAAAAAGCATGTCCTATCCATGTGGCCAAAATGGAAGACGGGAAGCTTACGATTCCTTCCCATATATGCAACCATTGTGGGCGCTGTATAGGAACCTGTCCCTTCGGTGTGGTAAACGAAAGGATCGTAGGGTATCGAGTGTACATTGGCGGTCGTTGGGGTAAGCAGGCGGCAGAGGGGCGAATGCTGGATAAGCTCTTTATCTCAGAAGAAGAGGTGATTGACCTGACTGAGCGGGTAATCCTGTTCTATCGGGATGAGGGACTTTCCGGAGAAAGGCTTGCCGATACCATCGCCCGGCTGGGATTCGATTATGTACAAGATAAGCTGTTAAATAGCAAAATTGATAAAAAAGAAATACTGAAGAAGACTGTAGTGGGAGGAGCTACCTGTTAGTTGTAGTGGAGGTTTCCTTTTATATCAGAGATAATACCCTCGGTGGACAAAGGGTATCATATGAGCAGTAATCACAAATGCCTCCGGATATTCCGGAGGCATTTGTGAAATCAGGGAATGATTTACTGTACAACATCTTTTGTCAAAATGGAAACGCCGGTATCAATGTATTCGGGAGCTACAGAGCCGCCATTAATTGCAGTGATAGCAGCATACATTCCTTCATAACCCATAACGTCAGGATTCTGAGCCATGGTGCAGATCAGGGCACCATCCTTGATCAGCTGAATAACAGCATCAGACTTATCCATACCAGCAGCGATAATGCTATTGCCTTCTTCAGCTACAGCATTGCCAACACCTACACAGGAGCCTTCATTTGCACCGAAGAGAGCAACACAGCCCTGGGAGATAAAGTTAGCAGCTGCATCTTTAGACTTGGCTGCATCGCCGTCCGCGTACTGAGTTTCCAAAATCTCAAAAGCAGTGCCTTCGAAAGCGGAACGGAAGCCCTCGTCACGGTCAACGGTGGAGGTGGTAGCTGCGTTTACGGATACGATACCAATCTTGCCTTCCTCGATGCCCTTTTCTTTTAATGCAGCCAGAACCTGCTCGCCTGCGGTCTTACCAGCGGAGCGATTGTCGGTTCCTAATCTCTGTACACAGGGATAGTTGGCAAAGGAGTCTACCTGTACGATCTTAACGCCAGCTTGATCGGCTTCTTCAAGAGCCGCGGTGATGGCATCTGGTCCATTGGCGGAAACCAGAATCGCGGTAGCGCCGTCGGCAACTGCGTTATTTACACATTCAATCTGCTTTGCGTCATCCTTTACGTCCGGGGCAATCCACTTATACTCACAGCCTAATTCCTCTGCTGCTTGCTGGCATCCCTTATCCATATTTACCCAATGCTGATCCATGGAGTCAATGGTAATTAATACTACCTTCTGTCCGGCTCCATCTCCCGGCTTTGCAATATCGCCAGTTTCTCCGGAAAGCATATCATTTGCGGCTGCAGGAGCCTCTTCCTTCTCTGCTTCGGTTTCCGGGGCTTCCTCCGCCGTGGTCTCCTCTTTGGCCTCTTCCTTTGCCTCGGTTGCCGCTGCGGTAGTGGTCTCCGTCGGAGCTGCCGTGGTTTCATTGGAGGATGAGGAACAGCCTGCCAACAGGGTGGCTGCCATGGCTGCCGCCATCATAAGAGATAATGCTTTTTTCTTCATAATACGATACCTTCCTTTCTTAAACCTTTGTTTTATTAAAAGCATAAACTGCTTTTAAACGAAATGTCCATAGGCCTCAGGCTGCCTTGTGCTTTTTCGCCTTGCCCTTTCCGGTTCTCACGATTACATCCAGAAGAACCGCTACTACAACGATGATACCGATAACAATGTTACGGATAGCTACCGGAGCGCCGGCAAATTGAAGTCCATTCTGGAGAACCCCCCAGATAGCAGCGCCGATGACCGTTCCCAGCAGGATACCAGATCCGCCTAATGTGGATACACCGCCAATTACCGAGGCAGCTACCGCGTACATTTCATAAGAAGTACCGGCATCCATTGTTCCAGTACCAGTAGATGCACAGGTAATCAAGCCGGTGATACAGGCACAGAAGGCAGAAACCACGTAAACGTAGATAATGGTACGACTCACATTAACGCCGGACAGCCTGGCTGCGTCAATATTGCTTCCTGTGGCATAGATATGACGTCCCGTCCGGGTGCGTCCCATAATATAGTTAAAAAATGCCCATACAATAATGGCAATCCAGAATGCGCTGAAGATGCCGGCGATCTTTCCACTGTAGAAAAAGGTACGGAAGCCTTTGGCAGCTTCGCCGATGGAATCGGTATTGTAATTACCATTAACAATCTGGGCAATACCTCTTGCGATGGTCATGGTTCCCAGAGTGGCGATAAATGGCGGCAACTGGCATTTGGAAACCAGGATACCGTTAATGTATCCCACCACCAGACAGCAGATCAGGGTAATCAGCACAGCTACCCAGGGATTCACCCCATGGCACATCAGGGTGGCGCTGATCATACAGCTCATTCCCACCACAGAACCAATGGAGAGATCGATATTGCCAGTAAAGAGCACAAAGGACTGCCCTACGCCGGTTAATAGAGTAGGCGCGATCTGGCGCAGCAGATTGGCGATATTACGGTAGGTAAAGAAGTTGGGATTGATAAAACCAAACAACATACATAAAACCGCTAAACCAATGGTTACCGTGATTACCTGTCCCATGCCCCGCTGGGATAAAAATCGCTTTACCGGGCTGAGGTTTTTCTCACTTGCGTTACTCATATTTTCCTCCATATATCAAGCTTTTTGCTAAGATCTATTTTTTCTCAAACTGGGTTGCCTTGGTTAAGATCTGGTCCTGGGTGGCTTCCCCTGCCATAAATTCTCCGGTAATCCGCCCGTCACACATAACCAGGATCCGGTCACTCATCCCTAAAACCTCCGGCATTTCCGAGGATACGAACATAACGCCGATACCGCTTTGCTTTAATTGATTCATCAGATTATAGATTTCAACCTTTGCCGCCACGTCGATTCCTCTGGTAGGTTCGTCAAAGATTACCACACGGGAATCTCTCGCCAGCCACTTAGCTACCACGATCTTTTGCTGATTTCCGCCGGAAAGGCTCCCTGCGTCTACCTGAGCATTGGGCAGCTTGATTTTTAGAGACTGGACAGACTGATCCACCATCTCCCTTTCCTTTTTCCGGTTCACCGTACCCAGGGGGCCGCTGCTGAGCATGTCCAGGTTAGGGAGGGCGATATTATCCGAAATACTGAGCCGAGTGCACAGTCCATCCTTCTTCCGGTCCTCTGGCGCGAGAACCAGTCCAGCCCGAATGGAATCAGAAGGATTATGGATGATTACCTCTTTTCCATCGATAAAGATCTGCCCGCTTTCCTTTGGGTCAATGCCAAAGATGGCCCGTGTGGTTTCCGTCCGTCCGGCTCCCATAAGCCCGGCGATTCCCACGATCTCCCCTTCATATAATTCTAGGTTTATATTCCGCACCAAAGGTCCGGCATTTAAGTTCTTTACCTCCAGAATCTTCTTACCCTTTTGACAGGATACATGGGGGAACTTTTCTTTGATTTCATGGCCTACCATATTGGCAATGATCTCATCCATCTTATGAATATCGTAAGGCATCTCAGTGATGAAATGTCCGTCCCGCATAATAATTACCCGGTCTACGATGTGCTGCAGCTCTTCAAGACGATGGGATATGTACACAATGCCGATTCCGTCTGCTTTCAGCTGATGGATGATTTTAAATAAATCGTCGATTTCCTTGGAGGTCAGGGCCGAGGTAGGCTCGTCCATGATTAGTACCCGGGCATTTTGAGAAAGAGCCTTTGCAATTTCTACCATCTGTTGCTTGGAGATGGCCAGATCGCTGACCTGTGCCTTGGGGTCAATATCAATATTTAATTTCTTCAGAATCTCCCTGGTTTCTTCATTCATCCGGTCATTGTCTAACCGTTCCTTTTTGACCAGCTCTCTTCCCAGAAAAATATTTTCTGCCACACTTAAATGGGTGCACATATTTAATTCCTGGTGAATAATTGCCACACCAGCATCCTTGGCCTTGTTGGCGTCCCAATCCTTTACCAGTTTGCCAAATAAATGGATCTCTCCATCATCTCGCTGATAAACACCGGACAAAATCTTCATCAGAGTAGATTTACCAGCTCCATTTTCTCCTAAAAGGGCAAGAACCTCGCCGGAGTAGAGATTAAAGCGCACATTATCCAGCGCCTTTACTCCAGGAAACTCTTTCATAATCCCTGTCATTCTTACCAGCTCTTCGCCCGCCGGCGCAGGAGTTCTGTTTTCTTCCATACCTGCTCCTTCCCTCATTGTGGGATATTTTGTAACATGGATTCAATCCGCAGACAGCATTCCATCATGGCCCGATCCGTGTGGTAAATACATTTCCACTGATTTCCAGTATCCGGAATAAGTGGTGTGCCATTCCGGCTTAAAAGCTGTCTGGATTCGCCTGCTGTAGGATTATAGAAATAGATCTGATCAAATTCCCACAGCTCCATAAACTTTTCCAGATAACGGGCATCTCCCGTTACCTCGTAAGCATCAAAAAATCCGGTAAGGGATTCGAAATTTTGCCACCATTCCTTATCGGTGACGATCAACCGTCCATCGTGGAGGCCATCCCGATAAATCCCGCCATACTGGTGATCCCAGCCGTTTGCTACCGTATAGTCTGCAAATTTCCTGGTAAGCTCTCTGGCAGGCGGCTGTCCTAATACCTCATAGGCCCGATTCAACAGCCAGGTCAGCTCAATATTGTGGCCATAGGAGGTGGTGTCCAGTGGATTTTTATTGGCGCTCTCCGGATCACGGTCATAGTTCCAGGTTCTTCGGATAGAGATGGCAGGCTTTGGCGTAAAGTCGATCTGGAATTGGTTTCTGCCGCACCAATAGTCATAGTCCACCATGTGGGTTAACACGACAGAGATGATTTCCTCCAGCGCCCGGCGGTGAACCTCTTTGCCGCTGGCCTCGTAAAGGGTGGTGTAAGCCTCCATAGTATGCATGTGGATATCCAGAGATTTTAAATCTCCACCATATACCCCTGGACTTTCCAGCGTCCAGTCCTCACGGAAATTTTCAAAGTATCCGCCATACCGGGTATCCGCCGCGTATTTTTTCAGGGCGTCGAAGGTGCGCTCAGCATAATCTAAGCCCCTGGGATCCTTGGTGGCAAGGTAATATTCTGCCAACGCATAAATAGCAAAGGTCTGCCCATATACCAGCTTGCCGTTATCCAGCACCAGGCCCTTTCTATCGGTCACCCAGGCCCAGCCGGTGTGCTCTTTGTCCCAGAAATGGTCAATAAAAAAGGTTACTCCCTGCTCAAGAGCCTGCCTGCAATCCTCTTCCCAGCCATAGCGCTTCGCCAGCCCGTTCCGCAAAAGAGCGGAAAATCCCCAGATCATCCTGGTCTGAGTCACAATCATCTTATCGGTAGGCGTTAAAACAGCCAGTTTCTTCATGGGATTTCCTTCCCCGTCAAAGCAAACCAGATAGCCGCCGTATTCTCGGTCAATACCATGAGAAAGCCAGAAAGGAACACTTTTTTTCATAAAGCCTTCCATTTCTGACTGAATAGTTAACAGTTTTTTTGCTATGTCTTTCTCCATTTGCCCGCCCCCTTTTCTGATTTTCTTTAGGCTTTAGACATTATAGCAGATGAGACATTTTTTGTAAGGGGAGATTATTCAGAATTAGGTAGATATTTTTCAGAAGATTCGGCTGATAATCCCATATTCTTCCGGGTGGAGAGAAACGATATTTTGCCCGTTTTTGATGACTTCTATCCGGTCTGACAGGTACAGGCAATCCGTAATGTAATTAGTCAAAAGGAGAATGCTAATCCCAGATTCTTTTAGTGCCTTTAACCGTTCCAGAATATAATTCCTGCAACGCATATCTCCATAGGCAAAAGGCTTTTTTATAATTAGAATTTTCGGATGAAACAGGCTGATTTTATTGTAGATAAGCCCATATTTTTCTCTCAAGGTCAGTCCGCCAATATGCCGTTCGTCCACCAATTCCCCGGCTTCCCGGTAGTATTCATTGCGGACACTGTGAAGGAAAGCTGGCTTTAATATGCTTTTACGCAGCTTCCGATCCAGGAGGAAACTGAGGTTTTCCAGGTAGGACATTTCCTGAAAAAGGAAGGTCTCTGTAGGATTGTCATCTAGGATAATCATGCTCCGATCTAGACAGTCTCCTTTCTGCTTTCGAATATCCCTGCCCTGGCAGAGGATGCTTCCCTCATAATCCGTTTCCAGTCCGGTCAGGATGTCTAACAGCTCATCAGTGACCTGATTATCCGAGTCCAGCAGGGTGATACATTCCCCTGGCCCAGCGCTTAAATTTAAGTGCTGGATGGCAATGGAGGAGAGATTGTCCAGCTGAATAATGGGATCCCCAGCCGCCTGGCAGCGGTATGCCTTATACCCTTCAAAAGAGAGCACGTAAGGGGCAAAGGCGGTCTGATGGAAATCCTTTTTTTCGAAGATCCGTTTTATCCTGCCGCTGGAAAACAAAGCAATGCGATCACAAATTTCAAACATAATCCAGTGATGATAACAGATGTACAGAGAGGCTACATTTAGCTTTTTCAGCTTTAAGAGAAACTGATGAAACTTCTCATAGTCTGCCTGGCTAATGATTTTTTCTGGGCTTAAAAAAATAAGAAGGCGGCATCCCATCAGGTAAGCCTTGGCGGCCTCTACAATGATCCGTTCCATGGTGGATAACCGAGATACCCGCTGATTTAAATTGATGTCAAAAGAAAGTTCCTGGAACACCCGAAGGGCCTGTTCCATAAGCACGGTTTCGTTGATTACATACTTTCGAAAGCCTGGACGCATCACAAAAATATTGTCCGCAATGGAGAGATCCTGGATGAGGGAACTTTTTTCATCAATGGTGTAAACCTTATTTACAGTATAATCGCTGTTTAAATAGCTGTTAACCAGCCGCCCTTCAAAATAGATTCTTCCAAAATCAATGGGAAGATTTCTGGCAAGAAGCTTTAACAGTTCGCTTTTCTCCCGATCATTGACTGAGACCAGGCCCAGGATTTCTCCTTCACAAATATAAAAGGAAAAGTTGTCCAGATAAGTAGCGCCGTCTTCCTGCCTTGTCACATTTTCAAATCGCACAATTTCTTTTTTCATCGTTGGCTTAATCCTTAACTACGGGAAGGGTGATCTCTGCGTCGGTGCCTGCATTTGGCTGGCTGTAGATATAAATTCCATATTCTTCTCCAAAGAGAAGCTTGATTCGGTTATTCACATTGCGAACAGCAATGCCATTTCTGCTGCTGCCCTCGGATGCATCTTCCAGACGAAGGGAGCGGAGAGTCTCATTGATCTTCTTTACCTGTTCTTTCCCCATACCGATTCCATCATCGGAAATCATGATAATCAGGTGGCAGTCGGTCATGGTGATCTTTATGGTCAGCTGCCCTGTACCGATCTTCTGCTCAAGGCCGTGATAAATAGCATTTTCCACAAGGGGCTGCAGGGTAAGTTTTGGTATCTGACAACGGAGAACCTCATATTCATCATCACAGTCATAGCTGACACTGAATTTTAGCTTATCACCGAACCGAAATTGCTGAATGTAATAATAATTTTCCACATTTGCCAGCTCCTCCTCCAGGGATACCAGGTTATTTACCTGAGAGATGGTATAGCGGAAATAGGTAGCTAGAGCTTCGGTCATTTCTGCAATGGTGTCCACTCCTGCGATTACCGCCTCCGCTCTGATCCCCTCCAATGTATTATAGAGAAAATGAGGATTGATTTGGTTCTGGAGAGCCAGGTATTCTGACTGCTTTTTCGAGGTGCTGATCAGCTTATTCTTGTCCAAAAGGACAAAAAAACGCTGGAACATTGCCTGCTCTTCTGAGCTTAAAGGATATTCCAGGTTATAAATATCCTCATAGCTATCTCCCTTGGCAAACATAGATTTTATCCGATTATTCAGCATTAGCGGGCGATAAATTTCCCGGTAACCGTAGTACATTAAAAAGAGGAAAATAACGGTCAACACCGTGGAAAAAATTTTCACTTTAAGGTATGCGCTTTCCTGAATAAAAATAGCAAGAAGGAGGGCCAACATAAAAATCATGGAGGCGACAGCAAAGTAGCGGATTCGGTTTAAGAGATATCTCTTGTTTCTCATGAGTAGATCTTCCTGTATTCTCCCGGCTTTAATCCGGTATATTTGATAAAGCACTTGGTAAAGTATTTCACATCCCCATAACCGACTTTTTCGCAGACCAGATGCATTCCATCATTGGTAGTAACCAATATTTTTTTTGGGGCTTCCATTCGGGCCGACTGAAGGAATTCCAGGAAAGAGACGCCGGTTTCTTTCTTAAAAAGAGTACTGAAATAATTGGGGGCAAAGCCTGCCATGGCGCTGACCTCTTCTAAGGTTATGGGCTTTTGATAGTTATCTTGAATATATTGTTTGGCCAGCCGGATAGGTTTATTATCCTCAGAGCGTTTTACTTCCACCGCGTTTTTAAAGGAGGTGCAGATGGTATTGGCAAGATGGCTGAATAACCGCTGGATATTGGGACAGTCGTCAGCCGACTGGTTAAAGGTATCCATGAATTTCTTCTCGTTTTCGATATTTATTTTTTTATTTTTCATGTAGAAGAGGTAAAGGTTGCACACCTCTTTTGACAGCTGTAGAACCTCATAACCAGTGACCTCGGGAGTCCCTTGAAGCTGCTCCATCAGGCAATAGATTACTGTCCGCATTTCTACTACATTTAAGCTTTCCAACGCCCGCTCAAAATCTTTATTAAAGCGATGGAAATCGTCGCTGTTGATAAAATGATCGTTGCGCTGCTGCTGGAAATCAATGGTTTCAATTACCCGCCCAGTTCCATTGATAATCCGCTGGTGGAGCATAAATCGGGCCTGGGAAAGAGAGGATCGGATTTGATGTCCTCTGTTCCAAGGGGCAGCTTCTCCGACACCGATGGTAATTTCAATTTCCTGGATAATGGATTCCAGAGTTTTCAGCGCATCCAGCATCTGGCGGATTCCCCTGCGGACATTTTTCAACGCATCCTCATTGTAATTCATTAAAATGTAGGTGGTGGAACATTCCACATAAATTTCATAGTCAAAGCAGTCAGTGGCTAAAAGCTGGGCAGTTAAGTCTGTGGCTTTGTTGGCCAGAAAAGTGAGATTGCTGTCATCGTGGCCGATATTGTCAAACTTAATTCCGATCACTTGAAATAATCCTTCACGGAAATGGAAGTGATACTGGCTGTTTACCACGCTCATGGACTGACTGGTTTCCTGGTGTAAGCTGCTGTAAATAATTTGTGAGATAAAACTGGTGCGAAGCCTGCCGGCGTCATTTTTTAGTACCAGGCGGACTCGCTCCTCGAAGCTGAGCTGTTCATGCTTTTCTTTATAAATGGCGACGATCTTTATTAAGGTATCCCGCAGTTCTTCTTTGCGGATGGGCTTTAAGAGATAATTCCGGACGCCATAACGGATGGCAGTCTGAGCGTATTCAAAATGCCGGTATCCACTGATGATGATGATCTCAGTATCTGGGGAATGTTCTTTTATTCTAGCGATCAGCTCCATGCCGTCGATTCCCGGCATGCGGATATCGGTAATAATAATTTCTGGCTTATGCTCCATGGCCTCTTTGATGGCAGATAATCCATTAGAAGCAGTAGCTACTACCTGAAGCCCTAAATTTTCCCAGTCTACCAGCTTTAAAATCAGCTGGCATATTTTTTCTTCATCATCTGCGATTAAAACCTTCAGCATACCTGTATCCTTTCCGTACCCTTTGCTTCTGTTTGCGGTCAGATGCTCATAACAACAATCTTTTCCTACGTAACAGTTTACCATTTTTAAAACGCTTTTACCAGAGGTTTACTTTGATATTTCTACACTTCAAAATTATGTACTTACAAGACTAACTCATCCAGGGAGGCAAAACGATACCCCATTTCTTCCCATTTCGAGAGAAGTTCATCCAGGATCTGTCCGTTAGTCTTGGAGGTGCTGTGGAGGAGAACAATGGCGCCAGGATGGATCCGCCCCAGAAGCTTTTGGAAGGCTTCCTCTTTAGTGGGCTGTTTATCCTCATACCAGTCCACGTATGCCAGGCTCCAGAAAAAGGTCTGATATCCCATGTCACTTGCCATTTTGAGATTTGTTTCGCTGTATTTTCCCTGAGGAGGCCGGTAATACTTTTTCATGGTCTGCCCAGTGGTCTGTTGGAATAAGGATTCCAGATCGGTCAGTTCCTTCTCAAAGACTTCTTTTCCGGAGATTTTCGACATGTCTGGGTGGTGATAAGTGTGGTTTCCTACATTATGTCCCTCCTCCACCATACGTTTTACCAGATCAGGGCTGGTTTCCAGATAATTTCCTACTAAGAAAAAGGTGGCAGGAGCATTGTGCTTTTTCAGTGCATCTAGGATTGCGGCGGTATTCCCGTTTTCATACCCAGCATCGAAGGTTAGATATAGAACCTTATCCTCGGTATCCTCAGCATAATAGGCGTGATACTGCTTGAGATAATCCATAGAAGCATTGGCTACAGGGGGCTTTCCCTCTTGCTGAAAGCTTAAACCCCAGTTCCCTTCCTGAGAAGCAGGAAGAATGGCATCACCGTCAAGAACCGTCTGGACCTCAGTGGAATCCAGGCTTTGCCCGGTCAGAGAGGTTACTGCGTAAGCTGCCAGATTCCCAATAACAAAAGAAAAGAGAAATAGTTCTGCAGCAGCAACGGCCCTTTTTAAGCTGCGTTTATGTTCGATATAGCGGGAAAAACGTCTGGAAAAATAAGAAAGTTTAAAAAAGGGGAAAAAACGGCGCATAGATCGATGTCCTGATTTTCATAGGTTTGGTTCATTGTATGTAAACCTGATGGAAATTATGACGACAGAAAGATAGGCAACTGGGCAGCCTGCGTCGGTCATAACCCGACGCAGGCGCAGGGCCAGTCAATGAAATCAAAATAATACGAAGGTTTAAAACCGGAATACCGCTGTCCCATAAGGAGGGAGGGGATAAGCCACAGAGTAAGGCTGCCCGTCACATTCTCCCTGTTCTGCCTTATAGGGAATCCCTTTGGGCAGCATTCCCTCCTGTGAGTTCAGAATCAGGCTATACCGTCCTTTGCATGGAACGCCTACCCGGTAGTCAGGACGTTCCATGGGGGTGAAGTTAATAACAAAGAGTAAACTCTTTTTATTGGTTTCATCCCGGCGAATAAAGGAGAAGATACTCCGATCTCCGTCATTGGCATTGATCCATTGGAAGCCGTTCCAGTCATTGTCTTGACGGTAGAGAGCCGGATACTTTTTATATAGGTGGAGAAGATCCTTTACATAGGACTGAAGGGAATGGTGCTGGTACTCTTCTGTGAGATACCAATCTAAGGAAACCTTTTCATCCCATTCGTGCCATTGGCCAAAGTCCTGCCCCATAAATAAAAGTTTTTTGCCTGGATGGCCCATCATGAAAGTGTAGCCACATTTTAAATTGGCAAATTTATCTTCATAGATGCCGGGCATTTTGCTAATCATGGAGCACTTTAAGTGGACAACCTCATCGTGAGACAAAACTAAAATATAGTTTTCACTGGTAAAGTAGGTAAGCCCGAAGGTCATCTTATTGTGATTATATTTGCGGAAATACGGATCCAACTTCATGTATTCCAGGAAATCATGCATCCATCCCATGTTCCATTTGAAGTTGAAGCCAAGTCCATTATCCTCTGGAGTCTTTGTCACATTTGGCCAGGCGGTGGACTCCTCAGCGATAATGATGGCGCCGGTCTTCCTCCCGTTTAATACACTGTTCAAATGTTTAAAGAACTCAATGGCTTCCAGATTTTCATGCCCGCCATATTGATTGGGAACCCAGTTTCCAGCGCTTCGACCGTAATCAAGATACAACATAGAGGCCACAGCGTCTACCCGCAGGCCATCCACGTGGAACTGCTCTACCCAGTAGATGGCATTGGAGATCAGGAAGTTTTTCACTTCATTTTTCTCGTAATCAAATACCTTTGTGCCCCAGTCTGGATGTTCTCCCTTTCGGGAATCTGCGTACTCGTAGAGAGGCTGACCATCGAAATCAGCCAGGCCGTGGGCGTCCTTGGGGAAATGGGCAGGAACCCAGTCCAGGATAATGCCAATCCCCTTTTTATGTAGGTAATTGACAAAATACATAAATTCCTTGGGTGTACCGTAGCGGGAGGTGGGGGCAAAATATCCGGTTACCTGGTATCCCCAGGAGCCGTCAAAGGGATGCTCTGCAATACCTAAAAGTTCCACATGGGTATAGCCCATCTCCTTTACATAATCTGCCAGTTCATGGGCAGCCTCCACATAAGTATAGACGCCGTCCTTTTCCTCCCGCTCTTTCTTCTTCCAGGATGCTAAATGAACTTCATAGATGCTCATGGGAGAGGTATAAGGATTCGTCTCTTTCCGCTTATTCATCCAGGAAGAATCTCCCCATTTAAAGCCGTCAATGTCTGCGGTAACCGAGGCTGTGCCAGGCCGGTATTCGGAGCTGAAGGCATAGGGGTCTGCCTTAAACAAAACTTTTCCTGTAGTGGTGGTAATGGCATACTTGTAAAGCTCGCCGTATCCCATGTCCGGGATAAAGATCTCCCAGATGCCGGAGCTTTCCAGCGGTTTCATGGGATTTGTATCCGGCGACCACTGATTCCGGTCACAGACAAGGCTGACCCCAGCAGCATGGGGAGCCCAAACAGCAAAATACATCCCATGCTTTCCTCCGAGAGTCTGCTTGTGGGCGCCCAGCTTTTGATAGATTTCGTAGTGGGTGCCATTCCCAAACAGGTAGCGGTCCATCTCAGTGATAAAGCCAAGCCCTGCTGATTTTTTCTTTTTTGCCATAACGCGTTATTCCTCCCTTATTTTAAAGACAATTCCCTCATTGCCTTTTAATTTCAGCAAAAGCTTCCCATTTTCTACCGGAATCTGGCTGCCATCCATCAGATTTTCTGCGGTGGATGCAGAAATAGGAACCGGAATGGATATGGTGGATTCTTTGTCATCGTTATTTACTGCAGTGAGACAAATGCTGCCTGGCGCTTTTCTGGCAAAGGCGTACTGGCGGTTCGTTAGCAGAAGCTCCTGGTAAATACCATCATGGTACTCTGGATTTTCTGTATGGATTTTCCCTAAGGCTGCTAGATGATCGGTTAAGGGGCAATGTAGCTGGGAATCCATAGAAGGATTTAACGCAGGGCGCAGAGCCTCATCACTGACACGGGTGCGGCTCCCCTCGATTCCCCATTCTCCTCCATAGTAAATGGAAGGAATGCCAGGGAGAGTATACAGACAAGTGTAGATGGGAATCAGATGATTTTTGTCCTTCAGCTTGCTGGCAATCCGATCCTCATCGTGATTATCCACAAAGGTGTACAGCTTCCGATGGACAGCCTCCAAGCGCCGTACATTGTGGGCAATTTCGAAAAAGTTGTGGTCATTAAAGCCGGAATAAAGGCTTTTATGAAGCTCGTAATTGGTTACAGAGTGAAGCACCTCATCATTTACCCAGCGTGCGTAATCTCCATGGATCACTTCGCCCATCAACCAGAAGTCTTCCTTCATCTGGGAGGTAGCCCGGCGCATTTCTTTCATAAACTCGAAATCCAGAATATTTGCGCAGTCCAGACGGATACCGTCAATGTTAAACTCCTTTACCCAGAATTGAATCACATCCAAAAGATATGCTTTTACCTGAGGATTCCAGAGATTTAGGCAGGGAAGCTCGAAATGCCCCTGCCAGGCCTCATACCCAAAGCTGTCTCCCAGAGGAGAATTCCAATCGAAATTTACCCCCTTATACCAATCCTTATAGGGAGAATCCCAGCGCTTTTCTTGGATATCACGAAATGCAAAAAATTCCCGCCCGGTGTGGTTGAATACCCCGTCCACTACCACTTTTATGTCTGCTTCATGGCAGAGGGACACAAATGTCCGAAAACTTTGATTATCTCCCAGACGGCGGTCTACCAACTTATAATCCCTGGTATCATAGCCGTGGCTGGAGGACTCAAAAAGAGGCCCGATATAGATGGCATTGCAGTTCAACCCTTGGATATGAGGGATCCAATGATT
The DNA here is from genome assembly GCA_949740725.1 of uncultured Lachnospiraceae bacterium. Taxonomy (GTDB): domain Bacteria; phylum Bacillota; class Clostridia; order Lachnospirales; family Lachnospiraceae; genus Caccovicinus. Next base: position 39,235 of record CATJIO010000095.1, read on the forward strand.
TAATTCTTCAAAACCACCGGATACCTCATCGGACCGGTTTTCCTTGGGAGCGCCGGTCATCCCTAAGGGATACATATGATAAAAAACAGCCTTTTCGTACCAAGTATTCATAAATGATATCCTCCTGTATGTCTGTGGTATGGGTACAGCCATTTCTGTACTTAGGCCGGCTGCAGGCCTAATCGATGAGCAGTTCTCCGGGAAATCTGGACTCAACTGCTTTAAAGCGTCTCAGCAAAAACTGATAGCGCAGCTGCGCCGCGTTGATCTCATAGATATAGCAGTCGATCAACGTAGGATCCACTGCATGCTCAAAGTGATTCCTGGCAGCATCGATCTCCTCTCTGGTCTGCTCAATTTCATCCCTCAGGCGGACTAAATCTAGCTGGAGAGACTTTGCCGCCTTTTGGCGGGAATTGATGAATAATGTTGGCATAATACTCTTCCTTTCTGATTATGAATTGTGAATATTCCTTTAAGGTTCTATGGAGACGAAAACAAGAACAACAAAGGATAGGAAAAGTATGCCTAAAAAATGGCAAATTTATGCATTAGTCAAGATATTCTCCAGCAGAAATCCCAAATGCATTAGCACGCGGGTAGAATCAGCAATGGTTAAGTAGTAATAATTGGCGGTTCCCTCCTGCCGTGCGTTTACAAGGCCCGCGTCCTTTAAAATCTTTAGATGGTGAGACACAGCAGGCCTGGAAAGATGGGTCCTTTCCGTAAGCTGATTTACGTTTAAACCATGGGAGTCAAAAGGCTTGTGCCCAGTCAGGGCCTCAATGATGGTCAGCCGTGTCTCGTCGCCCAAGGCGATAAACAGGGGCATACACTGACGGAATGCCTGTTTTAATTCTTCCGTGGATGTCAATGCAGGTTCTCCTCCTTTTCCTACAGCTGGCCATAAAACTTGTGAAGTAAATTGGTTTAAAAATTTAAACTAAAAGTATTTTATCATGGAATCATTGTGCAGTCAATGGATTCAATATAGAATTTGAACCAAAAAAACTGTGAAAATAGACAAAAACCAGTGGATAGTGAATATTGTATACATGTAAAAAATTGTAAAAAATAATTGACAAATCATAAAAACTGTGAGATAATCAAAACATCAAATGGAAATATTATCCAGTACCTGTCGGAAAGGACAGGGAAAATATGGATCATTCTATGATTATGCTGCGTTGGTGCAGCCTGATAATCTGCCTTGCTGCGGCAGGCCTTTGGGATATAACGGCCAGGCGGATTCCAAATCGGTGGATAGGCTTTTGGTATCTCTTCGGTTTCGGTGTGTATGCCTGCAGCGGTTGGCTGGCGGCCTTCGGATATCTGGTCCGAAGTGCTGTGGCAGTCAGCTTATTCTTTCTATTATTTCTTTTCCGCATGATGGGAGCAGGAGATGTGAAATGCATGGCTCTGATCTGCGGCTATCTAGGGATTCCGGATGGCTTTTGGGTAATTGCATCCGGGATGGTAATCGGAGCCCTCTGGTCTCTTTGGAAATTGCTTCATGGCTTGGCAGGAGAGCGGATCGGGTATCTATATGCCTACTTCAGGCAGGTATTTCAGGAAAAACGAATCATTGCATATTATGTGCCGGAACGGGATGGAAGGAAGGTGACGCTACCCTTGGCTTTTTGCCTCTTTTTTGGGCTGGTATGTGTAGGTTTATGGAAATATTGGAATATGTGCAGACAGTAAAGCTGTCGGATGCCGCCTGCAGAAAGGTTAATGAAAATGTTTAATGGTGAGAAGAATTATTGCCTGAGGAGATAGATAGCGCTCAGGCGTAAAGGAGGCAGTGTACTGGATGAAGACAAGAATTATGGCAGTGTTTGATGTGGATCCTTATTATGCAGATCGATTTGCCGAGGCGGCGAATCAGAGGGAACGAGTGCCCTTCACGGTGATGGCATTTACCAGCATAGAAAGGCTGAAGGATTTTGCCCGGGAGAATTCCATCGAGATCTTATTGGTGGATGCAGGAATGGAGGAGGAGATTCGAGGGATACAGACGGGGCAGGTGGTACTTTTATCCGATGGAGAAGTGGTATCTGGTCCGGAAGGGAAGCCCAGTGTCTATAAATATCAGTCAGCGGATCATATTATCCGGGAGGTAATGGCATGTTACTGCACCAGGCCCGCACTGCCTTCGGCCGCGGCTTTGGGAAATAAGGGCACGCTGATCGGGGTGTACTCGCCAGTAAACCGCTGCCTGAAAACTTCCTTTGCCCTGACCTTGGGTCAGATTCTGGCTAAGGATGGACGGGTTCTGTACCTGAGCCTGGAGGATTGCTCTGGATTTCGAAAAATTATGGGACAGTCTGGCCCAGGGGATTTTTCTGATGTGATCTATTATTTCAGCCAGGGAGGATGTAACTGGGCGAGATTAAAATCTCTGGTTTACAGCTGGGATAATCTGGATTATATCCTGCCAGTTCGTTACCCGGAGGATCTGTGCCAGATCTCGTCAGAGGATATGGCGAGGCTGCTAAATCAGCTGTCTGGAGAGGGGATTTATGAGGTGATCGTGGTAGATCTGGGCCAGTTTGGAAAAAAGGCAGTGGATGTGTTGGAGGAGTGTAGCGGGATTTATATGCCGGTAAAGCAGGACTGGGTCTCTGCTGCGAAGGTTCAGGAGTTTGAAGAGTATGTGCAAGCATCAGGCCATGGCAGCCTTTTGGAAAAAATCCAGAAATTAAAGCTTCCCTATCACAGCAGTTTTGGAGGTCAGAAAAATTATTTGGAGCAGTTACTGTGGGGAGAGCTGGGGGACTATGTAAGGCAGCTTTTGAGAGGAAGACAAATATGGAGCTAAAGGAAAAAAATGTGGAGGCAATGGAAGAGGGACAGGGTGAAGCCTCTACGCCTGGATCCCTGCGCTGTCTGATACAGAAACGGATTATGAAGGAGTTACAGACTCGGAGGAGCATCAGCGATGAGGAGCTGTGGGAGTTGATTGACCGGGAGGTTATGGAGGCGGGGAAGGAGAGCTTTGTTCCTCTGAAGGAGAAGATGGATCTGCGGATCCGGCTGTTTGATTCCTTCCGCCGCCTAGGTATCCTTCAGGAGCTGGTAGATGATTCCCAAGTGACAGAGATTATGGTAAATGGTCGGGAACAGATATTCATAGAGCGGAATGGACAGGTGATACGGTGGGATAAATCCTTTGACAGTGAGGAGCAGCTGGAGGATCTGATTCAGCAGATTGTGAGCCGAGTAAACCGGATGGTGAATGTGTCCTCTCCTATCGCAGATGCTAGGCTGGAGGACGGTTCAAGAGTCCATGTGGTTCTTCCACCTATTGCCCTGGATGGGCCGGCAGTGACTATCCGGAAGTTCCCTGAGCCCATTACTATCGAAAAATTGATTCAGTATCAGTCATTGACAATAGAGGCGGCAGAATTTTTAAAAATGCTGGTGGCCTCTGGATACAATATCTTTATCAGCGGAGGGACCAACTCAGGAAAGAGCACTTTTTTAAACGCATTATCTGCATTTATCCCCGAGGAGGAGCGGGTGATTACTATCGAGGATTCTGCAGAGCTGCAGATTCAGCAGGTTCCTAATCTTGTCCGATTAGAAACCAGGAATGCCAATGGAGAGGGAGAGGGTGCAGTGAGTATCCGGGATTTAATCCGGGCGGCGCTTCGGATGAATCCAGACCGGATTATTGTGGGAGAGGTTCGATCGGGGGAGGCGTTTGATTTGTTAACGGCCTTTAATACCGGACACAGCGGCATGGGGACTGGTCATGCCAATAGTCCCATAGATATGTTGTCCAGATTAGAATCCATGGTGTTGATGGCAGCAGAGCTGCCTCTAGCGGCCATACGATGCCAGATCTGTGCGGCGATTGATATTATCGTCCAGCTGGGACGGCTGAGGGATCGGAGTAGGCGGGTATTGAGCATTGCGGAGATAACTGGGATCTCCCATAATGAAATCCAGCTGCATCCGCTATTTTTATTTCAGGAGGAGGCGAAGGGCGATGAAGAAGAGGAAAAGGGATCATACACCCAAAAGCAGGGCCGGGTGGAGGGATCGCTGGTTCCAGTGGGACAGATTACCAGGAGGGAAAAGCTCCAGGCTGCAGGCTACCAATTATGAGGTGTACCAGCTCACCTTTTCCGAATGGTGCATCTATGGTGGGTTAGGGGCGGCAGCCTGCGGGATGGTATCCTATACCTTTTACCGAAGTGCGATGGTATTTCTTTTGCTACTTCCTCTGGGGCTGGGATATCCTCTCATTCGGAGGAGAACGCTCCAGGAGGAGAGGCGGTTCCGGCTGAATCAGCAGTTTAAGGAGGGGATACTCATTCTGGCGGCGAACTTAAGCGCGGGGTATTCTATTGAGAATGCTTTGGCCAACAGCGGACAGGAACTGGATCTGCTTTATGGCAGTGGAGGGATGATTAACCATGAGTTTTCTGGGATGGTCAGGCAGCTTCAGATGAACCGGACAGTAGAGCAGGTATTTTTTGACTTCGCGGATCGGAGCGGACTAGAGGATGTTAAAAATTTTGCCCAGGTGCTGAAAGCGGCTAAGAGGAGCGGCGGAGACTTAGTTGCCATAATTAATCACACTGCTGGGGTGATCCGGGATAAGGCCCAGGTAAAGGAAGAGATCGTGAATATGACTGCGGCAAAGAAATTAGAACAGAAAATCATGAATGTAATCCCATTTTTCCTAATTTTATATATCGATCAGGCTTCGCCAGGTTTTTTCGGGATGATGTATGAAACCGGGATGGGAAGAGTTCTTATGACTATTTGTCTGGGGGTGTATGGATTTGCATTGTGGCTGTCAAAAGGGATCCTTAATATTCCAGTTTAAAGGAAAGAAGGTACAGATTCAAATGGCAGAGCTTCTATGTATCTTTGGGGGTGTGATTCTATTTCTTTTTATGGAATCAGCATACAGAAAAGCGCCAATCGCCGATGGATATGTGCCCCGAAATACGTATGGCCAGGGGGAGGAGACCGTTAAAGTTATGGTCAGAGGGCTGGAAGAGGAGGGAAAGGAGCTGGAGATCCAGTTTCAGGTAAAAGAGAGGCAGTACACCAGGGAGCAAGCACAGGCAGCGATGGAAGACCTTGCAGAGCGGTTGAGGGAAATAATTCTGGGAGAGAATCCGGATTTATCCCATATACAAGAAAAGCTAAATCTGGTATCCAGGGACGAGCAGACTGGATTTCGCATCCGCTACAGCTGGGGGGAGGCAGACTGGATCGGGTATGATGGTACGGTATACGGAGAAAGGGCAGATCCCGAGAAGGGATATCCATTTACCATTAAGGCAGATATTTCGGACGGCCTGGGAATGATTAGAAGCATTGAGATTCCCTTAAGAATATTTCCGCCGAATCGGTCACGGGAAGAGGAGGAGAGGAGGGGGTTTGCGGAGGAGATTGCCCGCCGTGAAGAGGAGAGCCGCCTGGATGAGGGATTTTATCTGCCGGGAGAGTACCAGGGGAGGGTGGTGACCTACCGTCAGAAGGGAGGCAGGGATCATATATGGCTGTTGGCGCTGGGGATATTGCTGGCAACCCTTCTTCATGCCAGGGGAAAGGAAGAGATAAGGCAGCAGAAGAAAAAGCGGGAGCGGATGCTCCTATTAGACTATTCTGGCCTGGTGTCCAAGTTGCAGATTTTTTTAGGTGCCGGGATGACGGTGCGGACAGCCTGGGAGAGGATTGTCCTGGATTACCAGGAGGGGAGGGAAAAGGGCGGGGAGGAACGGCCAGTCTACGAGGAAATGCTTCAGACCTATTATCAGATCCAGAGCGGTGTGGCAGAAGGAAAGGCTTACGAAGAATTTGGCCGGCGATGTATGCTGCAGCCCTACTGGAAGCTGGCTGGGCTGTTAGAACAAAACCGAAAGACAGGAACGAAAAATCTTCGCTTTTTACTCCAGACAGAGATGGCGGATGCCTTTGAGCAGAGGAAGAATCTGGCCAGGCGTCAGGGAGAGGAGGCGGCCACGAAACTTTTGATCCCGCTGTTTCTGATGCTAGGGATTGTGATGGTAATTGTGGTGGTTCCGGCGTTTTTAACATTTTATTAGGTGTGGAGCCAGAAGGAAGTGATTATATTTTTAAGAAAGGAAAGGACGTAAAAATGGCAGGGACGAGTCAAGAATGGATTCAGAAAGCGGAGAAAGGAAAGAAATGGATAAAAAGATTCTTTCTGGAAGAGGATGGAATCGGCGTAATCGAAGTTGTGCTGATATTGGTGGTATTGATCGGCTTGGTGATTATCTTTAAGAAGCAGATAACAAACCTATTAAATAGCATTTTCCAGGAGATTAACAGTCAGTCAAAGGAAGTTTATTAGAGGAAAAAAGATCAAGAGGACTTATCACGAGAGAAAGGATCGCAAGAGAAAACAAGATGGACAAATCAACATGGAGTGGACAGATATCCGTATTTTTAAGCTTAATCCTGATCTGTGTCTGTAGCTTGATTTGTGCGCTGCTGGAATCAGCCAGGACATCGGGGGCCAGATGCTACCTGCAAACTGCGGTTCACTCCTCCATGGATTCTCTGTTCAGCCAGTATCATAGAGGGCTTTGGGAACAGTATCGGATCTTTGGTCTGGAGTATGAAAAGGAGGAGGATGCTGCACAGGAGTTTTCTGCGTTTCTTGAGGCTTATCTGGATCAGGAAAACTGGTATCCCTTTCAGCTGGAGCAATGTGAGGTGACCGATCGGAAGGTGCTGACAGCGGATTCTGGGAAGTACATTAAGAGGGAAATCCTGGACTATATGAAATATGGGATCTGGACCAAAGAATGGAGCGCAGACTCTGCCGGAGAGATGGTGAAAAGCCTTACAGAGGCCAGCCAGGTTTCTGATATGACCCGCTCTATGGAGGTTCAGACAAAGGATGCCTGGAAACTGGAGCGAGCCTTAGAAAAGCTAAATAGCTGCCTGGAGGATCAGAACTATCGGAGAGATCAGGCAGCCGCGCTTCTGGAGGAGGAGAATGGAAGCGGATTTTGCAGTCAAGGGGAAGGGTTAATCAGGAAGCTTAGGGAAACGCCGGGTTTGATTACAGCCTATGAAAGACAGGCGGATGAATTAGGAAGGACATTGGAGCAGCTAAGAGAGAAATATCAGGAGAAGGCTCCGGATTTTAGCAGCGGTGTACAGGATTTTTACCAGTCAGAGTTATCCCAGTATGAGGCATATACCAGTAAGGATGGGGAGAGACGACAGCAGATAACCGGACTGGCAGAAGCGGCGGAAAACAGAATTACCTTAGTTCAGTCCGTGATGGAAGAGGCAGAAGCTGTGGAAGAATATATCGCAAACTGGGAGCCAGAAGAAGAGGGGGATGAGCTGGATACCAGCGCCCTCTGGGCTCCAGTTCAGGCTCATTTCGCACAATATGGTCCCCTATCCCTTCCCTTCCAGGCAGGAGTGAAGGATAAGGAGAAGGAAGGCCTTTTAAACCGGCTTCGGGAGATGGCGGATCAGGGAATCCTTTCTCTCGTTCTGCCCAAGGGAGGGCTGGTGTCAGAAAAGCGAATGGATATCAACAAAAGTCCTTCTCACCGGATTTCCTTCCATGAGGGAGGCGTGGGCATTTTGGAGCATGCCATTATTGCAGAGTACGGGCAAGTATTTTTCCGCCATTTCTGTGATCCGGGGGAGGAAAGGGCCGCCTATGAGATAGAATATTTGCTCTTTGGCAGGGAAAGTGACAAGGAGAATCTGACACAGACAGTGGAGTTGCTTTTGGCAGTCCGGGAAGGAATGAACCTGATCCACATAATGAGGGATAGCGAAAAGAGAGGACAGGCAGAGGCATTGGCAATATCTGTGACGGGTACTTTCGGATTGGCGCCTTTGATTACCATTACAAAGTTCTTGATTATGGGGGTATGGGCCTTTGGGGAAGCTGTGGCGGATATTAAGACGCTGCTTAAAGGAGGTAAGATTCCGGTTATCAAGGGAAATGAGGACTGGACGCTGAGCCTGGAGCGTCTGATGGAGTTTGCGTCGAGCGGGGTATTGGAGGATGCAAAGAGCAGGGAAAGCGGGTTGAATTACCAACAATATTTGACGATATTTATGTTTACCCGGCCTGGGACCCAGCTCCTTTACCGGATGATGGATGTGATGGAGTGGAATCTGGCGGAAAGGCAGAAAGGCTTTCAAATTTCTGATTGTGTTTACCGGGTGGATATCCGGTCCAAACTTTGTGGAAAACATGTCTACTTTTCACTGGGAATGTTGAAAAGTGTAACTGGCGGTGATGGTATAAGGTATTCGGTGGAGGCAGAGGCATCAAAAGCGTATTAAAGGAGGTAAAGGCTCATGCCCTTTTTTCGACATATCCAGGAAGAAGTGAAAAATAATAAGAAAAAAACAAATAAAAATACTCTCCAAGTACGAAGCTCTAAAATCATAAATAATTTCCAAAAAGATAATGAAGAAAAAAGGGTGTGGGCCTTTACCTCCTGGATAGAGGCTTATCCTGCCGCAGTTTCTGTGGAAGCAGCACTGTCACTGTCGATCTTTATTTTTGCTATGGTTTGTATGATGTTTCCTTTTCGTATGATGGAACGGCAGAGACAGGTACAGGCGTCTCTTGAATCGGTGAATGAATCATTGTGTCAGTATGCATATCTAGAGTATATGCTTTCCCATGGCGAGGAGCTTCCCTCAGAAGAAGGAGACTGGAAAACGGATCTCCTTTTGGGGCTGGCGCATAGCGCTGCCGCTGCCGTTGCCGGGCGCAGGGCAGAGGAAATGTTTTCGAAAAGGGGGATAGAACGGCTTTCCTACAGTGCATCTTCTTTTTTAGAAGATGGGGAAACCATCGATTTCCATGCAGATTATCAGATGACTCTTCCCTTTTCTATACTGAATTTGCCTTCTCTCTCTTTTTCCTCCGCGAGTATTCGGCGCGCCTGGATAGGAAGAGAGGGGCTTAACCGGGAGGAAGGGAACCAGACAGGAGTTGATGATGAGATTGTCTACATAGGTAAAACCTCTACCAGGTACCATCGGTCTAGGGATTGCCATTATCTATCCAATCAATTACAGACGGTTTCTCTTGACTCCATTTCTGCCTTTCGAAATCAAAGCGGAGGTAAGTATTACCCTTGTGCCGTTTGCAGCCGTTACGGATCTCAGGATGGGAGTGTCTTAATTATGAGAAACGGAAGCCGGTATCATACTGACCCGGCATGCCAGGCGATTGCTGCATACGTACAGGCGGTAAAGCTTTCTGAGGTAAAGCATTTGGGAGGATGTTCTTACTGCTGCAAATAAGGAGGGAAATAGGATGTGCTTTCTTTTATATGTGATAATGGCTGCCTGGCAGGATGGAAAAAGCCAGAGGATATCCGGCTGGCTGTTGCTGTTTTTCTTTGTGCATTTTTTCGTCTCTCAGATTTGCTGGAAAGTATTGGGAGAGGATAGTGGAAGCTATCCCCAATCCCTGTGGTTTCACGGGATGGAAGTAGATGTATCACCCTGGTATCTTTTGGCAGGCAGTATGATCGGGATTTTATTGCTTTTGATTAGCCGTTTATCTGATGGCGCTCTTGGATCGGGAGACGGATTATTCTTTTTGATTACGGGGCTTTACTTGGGATTTTGGAAAAATTTATTTTTATTTTGTTCCGCATTGATTTTGTGTAGCATGTTTGGTTTGATTTATGTGGTTGCTGGCAGTGTTCAGGGAAAAGATTACCGGAAAAAGGCACTCCCCTTTTTGCTATTTGCCCTTCCAGCAGGGATTTTTCTGGTGTGTATATAAGGGGGTATAGCGTTGAGAAGAAAGAAAAGGAATGGGGAAGGCTATTCAGGAAGCTATACCATCGAAATGGCCTGGATTATGGCGGTATTTTGTTTTGTTATGGTCGTCTTGGTTCAACAGGCATACCGGCTTCACGATGAGGCGAAAAGTGGGATGAATCTGTTGGAGGCGGCGGAACTTGTACGCCATGATGAGGACGGAAAAAGGGATGAAATTCTGAAGGAAGTAAAACAGCGATATGGCTTGTTGCTTTCCACAAAACATCTGCAGATTAGTGTAGATCAGGAAGGAAGCCGGGTAAGAATCCGTGCAAGCGGTCAAAGGAAGAACGGGCCATGGAGTCTGGAAATCACAGAAAAGCGGTATGAGCCAGAGGAATTTTTAAGGAAAATTGCAGCACTGAAGCAGTTGGAGGAACGGAATGAAGGTTCAATACAAGAGGGAGATGCGCCATAATTATTTAATTTTAAATGCGCTGGAGGAGAATTTAGAAAGCTTTGAGATTCGGATGCTTACCTGCAATTCTATCGAAGGAATCCTACACTTTCGGGTGAAGAGAGGGGAGGAGTATCATCAATATTATTACGAGATTACGTCCAAACAGCCGTTGAGCCGGCTGCTGGAGCTGAAAGAAATTCGGAGAGAAGAGCTGGGAAAACTAATTACTGGGATTGGGATTGCCTTAAATCACATGGAGGAATATCTCCTCCAAGAATCGAATGTACTTTTAGAACCGGAGTTTATTTACATTGATCCAGATACCTATCAGGTATGGCTGTGCTATGTTCCGGGGTATCAGGGAGATTTCCCGGCATCCATGGGAAAGCTTCTCCATTTCCTTCTAAAAAAGGCAGATCATCAGGACAATGATACGGTGGTTTTGGCATATCGGTTGTATCAGGAAAGCCAAAGAGATTATTTTGGTATTGAGGATTTGCTCCGTGCGGTGAAGGAGAGCCAGAAAGGAGAAGATCGAGGCCAAAAGGAGGAAATAGATCAAAATCTAAAATTGAAACAACATTTAACAAAAAGTAAAGAGGGACAAGAGGCAGCTAGGGAGACGAATTATAGAGTGGTCAGCCAGGGAAGAGCGGATATTCTTTTGGAAAAGGGGGAGTTAAGTTCAGGATATAGTCCGCTGCTTCCAGAGGAACAAGAAATACAGAATGAAGGAAGAGAAAAAAAGAGGAGAAAAAAGGGACGGAAAGAGATGAAGTTTGCAGTAGGTTTGCTTGCAGGCTTTCTCCTGTTTGTGCCCTTAGGAATATGGCTCTTTCTAGGCTATGCAGGACTGGAATTGTATGGGACGGAGATTGCAGCTGCGGACGGAGCCGCCACGGTGATTTTTTTCGTATTCCTGATATGGGGGAAAAGGAAAGAGGAAAAATCCAGGATAGAGCCCCGATCTCAGTGGTACATGACATTTGAAGAGGAGAGGGATAAAGGGGAAGAGGGCCAGGAAATCTGGGATGGCAAGAAGAATAGCGAAGTTAGCCAGGGTGCTCCGTGGCTGGAGGAAGGGATAGAGGAGCCAGTGGATTTGTCTATGGGTGAAGAGATAGGAAATACCATCCTTCTGGCGGAGATAGATGGATCAGCAAGCACGAGCCACCTTCTCAAAAGTCTGGATCCTTCTGTGGAGGATATTCCAATTTTGTACTTTCCTTTTATCATTGGAAAGCAGGAGGGGATTGTGGACTATGTTTTGAAAAAGGACACGATCAGCCGCCTTCATGTGCGGCTGGATATGGAGGAAAAGGGGTGTCTGATTACTGACTTGAATTCCTCCAACGGGACCAGTATTTCCGGGCGGGGATTAGAGGCAAATGAATCCTGTCTAATTTGCAGCGGAGATAAAATTCAGATTGCTGATCTTTCATTCGTCTTTTATTGACAATATTTTCAGGCAAGGAACTTTCTTTGAATTTTTTCGCAGAGGACTTAACAAGATTTCTAGTTTGTGGTAAAATAACTTTATATAATGTAAGGAGTGCCGCTGCTTATGGAAAGAAGGCAGAAGGAAGCATATGTGACCTTAGGCATTATTGCTGTGAATGTGATTTATTTTCTTTATCTGGATATAGCCGGTTCATCAGAGGACGTGAGCTATATGCTGGAGCATGGGGCAATGTATACACCCTATGTCCTGGAAGGAGAATGGTTTCGCATTCTTTTGGCGGTGTTTATGCACTTTGGGATTCGCCATCTGGTGGGAAATATGCTGATTCTTTTTTTATTAGGGACGCATCTGGAAAAAGCATTTGGAAAAATGAAATACCTGCTTTTTTATCTGGGATGTGGGTGCGGTGCGAATCTGGTGTCCGTTTGCTATGACCTTTTTCTGGAAACAAATGCAAGGGTTCCTATGAATACTGTTTCTGCCGGAGCCTCTGGAGCCATTTTTGGGGTATCCGGAGGCTTACTCTTTGTTGTGCTTGCAAATAAGGGAAGACTGGATGATTTAAGCACCAGACAAGTGATGATCATGATGATTTTTTCTCTGTGCATCGGATTTCAAAGCGCAGATACTGATAATCTGGCTCATATTTCTGGTGCGGTGATTGGATTTTTGCTTGCCATGATACTTTATCGGGGGAATCGATCGTAGGGAAGGGACATGGAAAGGAGGAAGGCAGTATGATTGATGAAAATTGTATTTTCTGCAAAATTGCGAATGGAAACATACCATCCGCAACGGTGTACGAGGATGACCAATTCCGTGCTATCTTAGATATGGGACCAGCATCAAAGGGACATACGTTGATTTTACCTAAGGCGCATTTTAAGGATGTCTGTGAATTAGAAGCACCATATGCTTCCAGAGTTTTACAGCTGGGCGGCCGGATTGGAAAGGCGATGAAAGCGGCTTTGGGCTGTTCCGGTTTTAATCTGGTTCAGAATAATGGGGCTTCTGCCGGCCAGACTGTGTTGCATTTCCATATGCATGTCATACCCCGCTATGACGGGGAGGCTCCCATTGTTACCTGGAATCCAGGTAGTGTAGAACCAGAGGAAATGAAAGAGACAGCAAGTCGGATCCATGCAAAACTGTAATTCTTCAAGGCAGGAGAGAATTATGCAGCAAGATATTAATGGTTTGTTGCAGGCCATTTATGATGAATATCAAAAACCTCTTCGGATCTTGGCCATTGATTTTGGAATTCCGGTAAGGGATGCAGATGACGTTGTACAGGAAACCATCATATCTTACTATGAGCATTATCCTTTAGATTGGATGCCGGGCCCCATGCGGTCGATGCTGGTAAAGATTCTCAGAAATAAAAGCATTGATTATCTGAGAAAAAGCCAGAAAGAAAAGCTGATGCTAGAGTCTATGGAGTATCACCGGCAGCAGGAGATAAATCTCAGGTGCAGCCAGGATTTATTCGATCAGATTACCAATAAGGAAGTCTATTATGATGTAAATCAGGCTTTTGGGCAGCTTTCAAAGGATTTGCGAGCAGCGGCAAGGATGCAGTTGGTTGAGGGAATGATGAACAAAGATGTCGCAAAGCAGCTGGGGATATCATCAGTTGCCTGCCGGGCAAGAGTTTCAAGAGCCAGAAAAATCTTAAGACAGTTATTGGGGCCTAAATATGGGCTGTGATTATCTGTCCACTTAAGGCCCCGGATCTATTTTCCAGCAGTTTATTTTATTTTTCCGTACAGGCGCGGATTAGGGAAAGGATTGCCTCGATGGCATGGTTTAGCTCGGTTCCCTCCATCGCATGGATATAGGTTCGCCGGTTTTCGTAGAGCTTTTTGATTTCCTGATAAAGGGATTCATCGGTCAGCGATTCCTCTTCCAGGACTGCGCTGAATCCCTGCTTTTGGAAGGATTTTGCATTTAAAATCTGATCTCCACGACTGGCAGCAGCAGAAAGGGGAATCAGGAGATTTGGCTTCCGCAGGGCCAGCAGTTCACAGATAGAATTTGCACCTGCTCGGGAAATTACGATATCCGCAGCAGCGAAGAGATGCTTTAATGGTTTGTCAACATATTCATACTGTACATATCCCGGTGTGCCAATCAAGGAATCATCCAAATGCTCCTTTCCACAGATATGTATTATCTGAAAGGTTTCCAGGAGGCGGGGGAGGATGCTTCGCACAGCAGTATTTACTTTCACAGAGCCCAGGCTGCCACCGATGATTAAAATCACTGGGCGGTCAGGACTGAGATGGGTATACTGAAGGCCAGAGAGTCGATCGCCTTGTAACAGTTCTTCACGAATGGGCGAACCGGTGAGAACGGCCTTGTCCTCAGGAAGATAGGAAAGTGTTTCTGGAAAATTACAGCATACATTTCTGGCAGAAGGAATACATATTTTATTGGCCAGGCCGGGTGTAATGTCCGATTCATGGATAATGGTGGGAACCTTGTAATGCTTTGCGGCTAGAACCACGGGAACGGCGACAAAACCTCCCTTGGAAAAAACCACATCCGGTTTAAAGGTTTTGATAAGCTTTAATGCTTCCATATATCCCTTCACTACCCGAAATGGATCCGAAAAATTTTTAACATCAAAGTAACGGCGTAGTTTTCCTGAGGAAATCCCCTGATAGGGAATGCCGACTCCTTCTATCAGCTTTTTTTCAATACCCTGATAGGAACCTACATAAAGGATTTCATATCCCTGCTCTTTTAAGGAAGGGAGCAGGGCCAGATTCGGGGTAACATGGCCGGCAGTGCCACCGCCGGTTAACATAATTTTTTTCATATTTCCTTGACCTCCAGAAGTAACCTTATAGTATTATAGTAATGCTTCAAATGAAAATGTCAACCCTGAAAGAATGGAAACGTTAGAGGAACTGTTTAAGGTTACTGTTCACGGCCAGAATTCTGCGAGGTATTCCTTGTGAGTGAAATCCGCGGACGGCAGCGCCAAAATAGGCAGAATGACCATTTTGTGTGTATATTGGTTGCTGTGAACGGCGGGCCGTGAACAGTAACTGTAAGGAAGGTGTAACGTGGATAGGAATAGAACTGGCTCTGATGCACAAAAGGATCAATCAATTGAGCAACTAATCAAAGAGGCCTATGGCCTGAATGCCAGGCAGCTGGAAAAGCAAATGGAGTGGGCTATGGGGACAGCAGAGTCAGGTTCTCTCCTAAAAGGAATGCCCATCCCAGAGGCACCGGAAAATGAATTTCGCATTATCATGGCAAAGATGGCGGCCCGAGGGATCACCCCTAAAGTTATGGCAGATTTTGACGAGGAAACCCGGAGGGCAATGCAGCGGGAGGATTATCTGGACACTACCCCGATACTGCCCCACCAGAGAGCAGAATGGGAAAAAACCAATCGGAATCCGGTGGCGGATGTGAAAGAATATCTGGAATTAAAGAAGAAGCGCTTTAGGAAAGTAGTCCGGATGGCAGAGGCAGTAGCTGCTTGCGCGCTGTTGGTGATGGCGGTCATTCTCGTGCCCAGGATTGATGCGATTGCAAAGAAAAATTATAAATATGAGGCCAGGGTAGAGAGTGGAGAAAAAGGGACTATCATTTGGAATAACCAAGAAAATGTTATTTATAATGCAGGTGATTTAGAAGAGGCATATGCTAAAATCAAGGAAACTTTGGGTGATCCAATATTGAAGTTAACGTTCATGCCTGAGGGAATGGTGTTTTCTGAATTAGAAATTAAAGCTGGTTATGCTAGGATGGAATTTGCTTATGCAGGGAATTCGGTTCATATGTTTGAGATGCTTTATCGAAAAGATGGAGCGGGTGCACATAAAACAGATTGTCAAGCAGATATATTTGTTACAAATGAATGGATCGAGAAAGAAATACCAATTCAGAAAAACAAGCTAGATAAGGGAAAATATGAATATTGCGCTTATATTGAGTTTAATAGTGCTTATTATGTTCTTGAAGGTATAATGGGTGAAAAAGATTTTGTTAATCTTATAAAGAATCTTGTGTTAGAATAGTGTAAATGAGGTAAAAATGAAGAAAATATTTAAATTGTTTTTATTGACAGTGATTGGGAGTTTATTTTTTGGGATAACCATATTAGCAGATGATGAGGGATGGGACCAGAACATAAAAAGTATTCAATTTTATAGAAAAACAGAGTTATTACCCCCAGATATTAAGCACTCTGTTGGGTATGGGGATATTACAAGAGGAAATTATCTTGCCAGTTCTGAGCTACATATTTCAAACGAAGGATATGGTTCAATTGGAATTTTGGGTAGCACATTATGCCATGTGCCAGTGAAAAAGATTCGTATGGCTATTTATCTAGATCGTTGGGATGAGACTCAAGAAAGGTGGATACAAGTAGATTATTATAATTTTACTTATGAAGATAAAGAAGAAAAGAAGGATTTAACAGCAGTAACAGAGGCCTTTAGTGTTATCGGCCTTCCTACCGGCTGCTATTACCGCCTAAGAAGTTTCAACTGCGTATGGCCTTTCTCAGGCGGTTCTGAGATGCAGGGGCCGGTGACGGATGGAATTTTAATTACCGACGGTGCAGTATAAAAATCAAATAGGTTATCCATTTAAGCCATAAGCCCAAGCGCTTCAAGCCGCTCGGGCTTATGGCTTTTCTTCTATTTCTCAATTTCATTCATAATCTATATGTCTGCAACATATACATGTTATTAAAGTCATAAAGTACAAGGACAAGGAGAGAGACGATGGACGAGATACGCTATTTGATATCAGATGCCTCGAAAAAGGTCGATGTAGAAAC
Source organism: uncultured Lachnospiraceae bacterium (assembly GCA_949740725.1). GTDB lineage: Bacteria > Bacillota > Clostridia > Lachnospirales > Lachnospiraceae > Caccovicinus. The sequence goes on from CATJIO010000095.1 coordinate 55,720, forward strand.
CCATGTCCTGCGGTATTGGGAAGAAGAACTGGGGCTTTCGATTCCGAGAAACGAGATGGGTCATAGATATTACACAGAGTTTCATATCCGTTTATTTTGTCAGGTGAAGGAATTGAAGGATAAGGGATACCAGCTGAAGGCCATTAAAAATGCGTTGCAGCAGGTAATGAACCGAAACCAGGAGGTTGTGGAGACAGAGGATGTGCTGGAGCGGGACATTACGAGAACATTGGAGAAAAACCCTAGATTGGGAGTACTATACCGGATCTCGGTGGACAAGCCTGCCGCCTCTGTTACAAAGGCCGTGATAGAAGAACAGATCGGCCCGAGAAGTCTGTCTGGGCCAACAATTACGAATATGTCCGACTACAGTCGTTTAGAGGAGAAGAGGAATCAAGAGGATTCTCTTCAGAAAGTAGAAAAGGAAGAAATCCTGGAAAGAGGAGAAAAGGATGGGCGAACAGATATGAAGAGTCGAAGAAAAGATCGAAAAAAGCCTTCTGCCTGGGAGAGAAGGAATGGAATTGTTGCAAATGCGAAGGACAAAACAATGGCCAGGGAGGCCAAAGTAGCGGCAGAGAGAGCGGGTGAAGAGCGTCAGGAGCTAAAGGGAGATATCTTAGAAAAAGTATTCGAGACCACATCCATAGACAGAACAGAGGAAATAACCGGAAATCAAAGCGCGGAACAGACAGAGGACAGAATAGGGATGGGAAACTGGGCAGAACTTGCCACAGAAGCAACAGCCCAGACCAGGACGGAAAATAGGGCAGAAGACATAGCAAAAAACAGAGAAGAAAAAGGGGAGGAAAACCGGATAGAGGATTTAACTCAGCAGGGGGAATCAAAGGAGATGACCGCCCTTGCTGTGTCTAAAGGGGAGACATCGGCAGAGCTGACGATGATGACACCGGAAGAGAAGATGGAGCGGTTTCAGCTGATCATGAACCACATAATTGGTCAGGCACTAGAAGCAAATAATGAGAAGCTGAGCCAGGAGATTAGCGGACTGGTAAACCAAAAGATCGCGGAGGACTTAGAGGATTTAATGCGGATCAGAGATGAACGGGAGGAGGAACGATTCCGCCAGCTGGACGAAACGATCCGCAGCTGCCAGCGCATGAGTCAGGGAAAAGCAGAGGCGGCAGCTACGAAAGTCCCGTTTTTAAAACGGAAAAGCTTTGGGAGGGGAGGAAGACTTTGAATCAGAAGTTGCGGCTATTGTGGCGCTTGACCTATTTTTTGCAGGCATCCACAAAGGCCTGAAATAGATTCCTGGCGCAGGAGTCGGTTTCCCACAGATATTCGGGGTGCCATTGTACTCCGACAAGGAAGGGATAATCCGGTAGCTCGATTTCCTCCACAATGCCGTCGGAGGCTACGCCGCCTGGGATCAGCCCTGGAGCAAGATTTCGGATTGCCTGGTGATGGCAACTGTTAACCTGAATGGAAGTGTCATCTCCAAAAGAGGCCAGGAGAGTATTCTTTTTTACATCCACATGGTGGGAGGGATGCCGGTAGTGAAGGGGCTGAGTATGAGCGATAGGAAAGGCAGAGCGATACTGGCTGTCAATATCCTGATAAATATCACCGCCTAGCCCGATATTCAGCATCTGTGCACCGCGGCAGATACCTAAAATAGGCTTTTTTTGTTCCATGGCAATGGAGAGTAAAGTTAATTCCATCTGGTCCCGTTTCACCGAAATGGGGCCACAGTTTTTATGGGTTTCTTCACCCCAGAGAAAGGGATGGGGATCCGGCCCTCCGGTAAAAAGAAATCCCTGGCATAGAGAGGAAAGCTGCGTCAAATCCTCCTTTGATGCCTCCAAAGGCAAAATTAAGGAGAGGGCTCCGGCCGCCTCTAATGCTCGGATATAGGTAGGACGCATGGAGACATCATCATTTTCTGTGTTGTGGGAAGGGGTTAGGCCGATAACAGGTTTTTTCATCATTGATTACCTCGTTTTTATTTTATGGTATGGGATTGGATTGCTCTATCAGAACAGAAGATTGCCAAACAAAAATGCCTCTTCCATTTGGAAGAGGCACTTATGTAAGATAAAGATCAACCTTCCTCGATTGCGCCAGTAGGACATGCGCCTGCACAGGTGCCACAGCTAATGCAAGTATCAGCGTCGATAACATACTTGCCGTCACCCTCTGCGATTGCGCTTACTGGACATTCGCCAGCACAAGTACCACAGCTAACACAAGAATCGTTAATTACGTATGCCATGATAATTTCCTCCTTTATACTATAAGATTTGAGTCTATTCTATAATAAAATCAGGAATTATTCAAGTGGAAAATGGTGGAGTACTGTACAAATATCAAAACAAAATGCCACGGTTTATACCTTTGTGGGGCGGTGAACCACAACAAGAAAATTCCTCCTTGTCAAAATCATTAAATGGTATTATAGTGGTAGTAGTATATGGATAAAGGAGGAAATGTAAGATGCAGATCACAAAGGATATGTTAATTGGTGAATTGGTCCAGATGCATGAATCTGTAGCACCGATGCTAATGCGGGCAGGGATGCACTGCCTTGGCTGTCCGTCGGCTCAGTCAGAAAGCCTGGAGGAGGCATGTATGGTTCATGGCATTGATTGCGATACATTAGTTGCCAATATGAATGAGGTTCTGGCTGCGTTTTAATTCCATCTGAGGATGTAACGGAAAATTTAACGCAAGATTGAAAATTGAAAACAAAAGGCCATTCTGCCAGGTATTGTCTGGAAGAATGGCTTTTTGCAGTCTAAAATTGTGCAAGAGCCTGAATAGCGTGTTTGGGAATCACAGCATCATAGTGCTCTGCATAATATGCCTCTGTGGCGTAGTCGTGATGAATTTTCGTGCCGTATTCAGCAAGGATATTGCAGACCTTGCTGAATTCCAGACTCTCGTTCTTGCGCCGGATCAGCAAATAATACTGGCCGGAATGGGGATTTTTATAGAGAATACTTTCCCCGTCAAAGGCAGGCTCGACCACTTTTGCTGCATCCGAAGTCTGATCCAGTGAGGAGAAGATGAAAATACGCACTTGTTCGGCTGAGGCTGGTTCAGATGGTTCTTTCGCGCTTTCTGCAGGCAGGCCGGATAACTGGGGATTTTCACCTTGGCTGGTGGACAAAAGGGTAACATTTTCTGAAGTGGTTTTCTGGTACTGGAGCAGGCTTTCCGCACCTTCCAGCAGCTCATTGGTGAGGCTATTTAATAAATTGTCTTCATCCTCAGACATAGGGGAGAACTTGGCAAAACGAGTGTCTAATTCTTCTGGATCCTCGATTTTCGTAATGACCAGCATAACGCTTTCGCTGGATAGAGGGATAGCCTCTACCATCAGGGGAATATCGTCTGCCTCAAAGCCGACTTCGCTGGAAGCCTTCTGGATCATTTCCCGAAATAGATTTTTGGCCTTATCGGTGCCATAGGCCAGTTCGGTTAAGTTTAAATTGCGAGTGCTTAAATCGATGTTATTTAATGTACAGCGGATTTGATTTTCATTGATTCGCTCAATTTTCATTTAGAATCACTTCCTATCCTGGAAATTTTTGTATATCCTGAAAGTAGATATTTTTCTTCACTCTATAATATACTATACTATATCACAAAATAGCAATTCTTATGAAAAAATTTTAGAAAATCGTAAGAGATTTAAAATTAACTATTGTAAAATCCTGACAGATATAGTAAAATATTCCCATGAGATGATACCGGAGAAGGAGGAAGCGTATAAGCAATACTATTTTATCCGGGAAATATCAGTTATGCCAGATCATCGGCAGAGGAAGAACTGGCACGGTATATCTAGCCTGGCACAAAGAGCTGGAAGAATACCGGGCAGTGAAGGTGGTAGATAAAGACAGCATTCAGTATGACACCTTCCGGAAGGAAGCGCTGCTGTTAAAGGAGCTTCACCATCCCTGCATTCCCATTGTCTATGACATTGAGGAGGATGAGTTACACGGTTATCTGGTTGAGGAATATCTTCAAGGCGATTCTTTCGAATCCCTGGTAAAACGCCAGGGACCTCTGGCCCGCTGCACCGTACTAAAGTACGCGATTCAACTATGCGGCGTGGTAAAATACCTGCATTCTGCAGGGACAGAACCCATATTACATTTAGATTTACAGCCAAAAAATCTTTTAGTTTGCCATGAAAAGGTAAAGTTGGTGGACTTTGGACAGGCGTCCGGATGTTTACAGGCCAATCAGGCCAGACAGCGATTTGGAACAGTTGGTTTTGCGGCTCCGGAGCAGTATGACTGCAATTTGGAATTAGACGAGCGCACAGATATTTATGCCATTGGTGGGTTAATTCTTTATCTGGCAACCGGAAAGGAGCCTGGCGGCATTTCCCCTGCCGTTCTAGGCAATATGCTGTGGAGCCGTGAAGCTGGACGGATTATTGCCGCGTGTCTGGAGCCAAGAAAGGAAGAACGATATCCATCAGTGAGCCAGCTTATGGAGGATTTAAATCATTTGTGGGAAAAGCCGGTATCATCTCTTGTTGTGACTGTACATGGATTGGAGCCATGTATTGGTACAACCCATATCAGTCTGGCGCTGTGTTCTTATTTGTGGAGCAGGGGTATCCCTAATCTATATGAGGAATGCCATAATTCTCGTCATATCCGGTGTTTGATGGAGGCTCTAAAGCGCGAAGTGGATTCTTTCGGGATCTTTCCAGCTTTTGGGTGTATGTTAAAGCCCTACCATGGCAGACAAATCGGTTTCCAGGAAAGTGATTATCCAATAAGGATCCAGGATTGGGGAATTGTCCATGAGGCTTTCCCTTCAGCTGCTTTAAAGGAAGGGGAGAAGGATCCCCTTGATATCTCCTTGCTAGTAGTGGGAGGCAAATGGTGGAACCGTCCGCTTCCCCAGGATATTGCAGGAAAAAGGAGCCGAATCATCCTGTATAATTTTTCTGATAGGAGAATTGGAATCCGAAGTGTAGTTAACGGAAAGGAGAGCATTTCCCTTCGCGTGCCTCTTTTTGGAAATCCCTTTCATCCGGATAAGGAAGTACAGGAGTGGCTTGGATTTTTGTGGGACAGGATAGAGAGGAGTCAGGCTGAAGGGGGGAAAGCCGGCAAGGCGAGGAGAGAGGGGATGTGGGATTATGTAAAGAGGAAATGGAGTTATAGAACGTGGTAGCAGCGAAAGGGATACAGACTGCCGGCATTACAGGAGCTGGCCCGGGGTGCGGCGTCACCCATTTTACCATATTGATGGCAAATTATCTGGCAGGGATGGAGCTGGAGAAGACCGCGGTACTGGAGTGGAATCAGAGTAGCGCCTTCAGAGAAATGGCTCTTGTCTGCACTGGAAGTGAGGCGGATAAGGGGCCAATAACCATTTTGGAGGTAGATTATTTTCCAAATAGCGGGCCAGAGGATCTGGAGCTTTGCCTGCACAAAGGGTATGAGAATATTTTAATTGATTTTGGGAGAATGGGCGATGCTCCTGCTCTGGAATTTCTCCAGTGTGGCAGGAAGTTTTTTCTTGGTGCGCTAAATGAGTGGAAAATCCGAAATTTACTGAGTCGAAAGGATCGAATGGTAAGAGGAAGCTGGACCTTTCTGGCGGCCTTTGGAGGGAAGGAGGCGAGGAAAGAGCTACAAAGGCGGTTCAGATTCACCTTCGAGCAGATTCCCTATTCTCCAGATGCATTTTTCATCGAAAGGGATATGGCAGTTTTTTTAAAAAGGATTTGGAAAGAGCAGGGGTGAAGGTATGATGTTAAAAAGGAAATTAATATGTCACAATATGAATCCTCCTTGCTATTGCTCTGGAAGCATCATTTTCCCAGCTCGGACGAAAGGTTAACGATGAGAATGGAGGAACGGTATGGGAAGGGACAGACGAAGGCACAAAATTTTTAAGGACCAGCATGCCTATGTCAATCGGCTGAGAAATTATCGGGATAATGGGATCCCTATCTTTATCGATGGCAAGATTAGCTGGAAGGAACAGGATTGGTATAAAATTTTCGAGGTCCGTGAGGATGGGGGAGTATACATGGCAGATTATGTCAACTCAGAGAGAGGGAATTTGTCAGAAATTCACTTTGATCTGGTTTATCTGGACATCGAAGTTCACCAGGCCTGGGAAAATCAAAAGCGTTTAGAGGAGACTGTCCGCAGGGCGCAGATGCAGCACTACAAGTCCGTATTACAGCAATTCCAAAGGGAAACAAAGGAGGAGGGGGAAGAAAGCGAACCATAAAATGAATTCAGGAAGGAGGCGAAGCCATTTCAGCCTATGGAATTCAACTAAGAAATAATAAAAAAATCCTCTCCTCGGCTGTGATATGTGGTATACTGTTCACAAAGCTATATGATCATGTGTCATGAAAAGCAACATAAAACGCCAAACGGAGGACATAACAAATCATGAAAAAAGTAGTTCCAATCTTGTTAATCATCGGACTTTTTCTCTGCGGCTTGATCGGATATCTGGGGTTTACCGCCTATGAGAAATATTCTCCTTCAAAGCAGCCATCCGATTTGGAAAGCTATTACCAGGCATCCGGCAAGTCCAGCGCAGTTTTTTTGGATGATGAATACCAGGAGGTGCAGGCAGTCCTCCGAAATAATCAGACATATTTTCCGATTACCTGGGTGAATAAAAATCTTAATGAACGATTTTACTGGGATTCCAATGAACTTTTGCTGATCTATACGCTGCCGGAATCCATTTTATCTATGGATGTAAACACAAAGGGAGACAGCGGTTTTGCTGTACTGCTGAATGAAGGAGAGGAGCAGTATATTTCTTCTGAGCTTTTGACTAAATACACCGATGTGCGGATCAATGTATATCAGGACGGCCCAGCGGTACGAACTTTTGTGGATACAAAGTGGGAGCCGGAGACATGGAATATTCTGGAGAAGGGCGGCTCCATCCGGGAGAAGGGCGGCATTAAAAGCCCAGTGGTAGTAAAGGAGCCAGAAGGCGCGCAAGTAAAGGTGATCGAGTCTATGGAGCGGTGGGCAAAGGTGCGGACCGAGGACGGACATGTGGGCTATATCGAGAAGCGCCGTTTGGGCCAGGAAGAGGGGATGACCTACATTAGTACCTTCCAGGCGCCGGTGTACACCAATATTTCTATGGAACAGAAAGTTTGTCTCGCCTGGCATCAGGTGACCAGCGTGGACGGGAATAAGACGATTCAGCGGCTGTTGCAAAATACTCGGGGAATTAATGTGATCGCGCCAACCTGGTATTCTTTAACGGACAATGACGGAAATTTTACCTCTTTGGCGGATCCTTCCTATGTAGAGTATCTTCATCAGCAGGGAATCCAGGTTTGGGCGCTGATTGATAATTTTAGCTCAGATGTGCAGACGGAAATTCTGCTTTCCAGGACATCCACCCGCCAAAAGCTGATCGACAGTCTGATGCAGGAAGCAGAGAACTGCGGGTTTGATGGATTGAATCTGGACTTTGAAAGCCTGAAGGATACGGCAGGACCCCACTACATCCAGCTTATCCGGGAACTGTCTGTAGCCTGCCGCAAGCGACATCTTATTTTGTCTGTAGACAATTACGTTCCGGCCAGCTACAATTCCTTCTACAACCGGAAGGAACAGGGAATTGTGGCGGATTATTTGATTATCATGGGTTATGACGAGCATTATGCGGGAGGGGAGGCCGGGCCGGTGGCATCCTACACCTACGTGGAAAGTGGCATCGAGGATACCTTAAAGGAGGTTCCCAAGGAGAAAATAATTAACGCCATTCCCTTCTACACTAGGGTCTGGACAGAGGATAAGGATGGCCAGGTGACCTCAGAGGCTTTGGGAATCGCAGATGCCAAGGCCTGGGTGAAAGCGAATCGGGTATCCATATATTGGCAGGAGGAATCCGGCCTGTATTATGGTGAGCTTTCTGGTAAGGAGGAGAGAAAGGAAATCTGGCTGGAGGAGGAGAAATCCATCGGGCTGAAAATGAATCTGATCCGAGATCATGGGTTGGCTGGGGTAGCCTGCTGGAAGCTGGGTTTTGAACCAGCGGATATCTGGGATATTGTTAAAGTGAATGATTAGCAGCTTTGCAGATGAGAGATCAAGGGCCGGCAAAAGCGGCTTTTAGCGGGAAAGGAGCATTGGCCATGGCGAAAGAGAAGGGACGGGACTGGAAGCAATGCCTGCTGTATATAGGCTTGATTTTAGGCCTGCTGAGCGCTGGCTGCAGTAAACGGGAGTCAGAGATCGCAGCTCCGACGGTTGGATCCAAGGCAGAGCTTCCTACGGAATCTGAGGAGATAAAAAACACAGAACCCATTCAGGAAACGATAGAGCCTTTTCCAGAGCAGGAGACTGCCGATTCCCCGATGATGGAGGTGATTCCCGGACATAAGATCCTGATTGCTACGGATATCCATTATCTGTCCCGCCAGCTGACGGATTTGGGGAGCGGTTTTCGCTATATGGTGGAGCACGGGGATGGAAAGGTAATGAATTACATATGGGAGATCACCGAAGCTTTTGTCCAGGAAGTTATTCGGGAAAAGCCGGAGATTTTAATTCTTTGCGGGGACTTAAGCCTGAACGGGGAGCTTGAAAGCCACCAAGAGCTGGCAGAATATTTAGAAGAAATCGAGTCGCACGGGATTCCTGTGGCGGTGATACCGGGAAACCATGATATCAATAATCCACAGGCATCTCAGTTTTCTGGTGAGGAGCGTCTGCCAGCCAGAATGACCACGCCGGAGCAATTTTGCCAAATTTACCGCCAGTTTGGCTATGATGAGGCCATCAGCCGGGATCCGGAATCTCTGAGTTATGTTTATCCCATCAGCGATAATCTCTGGGGGCTGATGCTGGATAGCTGCCAGTATCAGAGCGGGTACTATGTAGGCGGAATGATCGACACGGGGACGTATGACTGGATCGAGGAGCAACTGGACGCCGCAACTGAGGCAGAGGTAATGCTTCTTCCAGTGAGTCACCACAATCTATTAGAGGAAAGTCAGATATATGAGGATGACTGCACCATTGAGCATAGCGAGCGGCTGATTGAGCTGCTTCTGGGATGGGGGGCTCCGCTGTATTTGAGCGGGCATCTCCACGTACAGCATTTTATGAACAGTGACAGGGAGTGGGGCGGCAACAGCGGAATTGATGAGATCGTCACCAGCTCTTTAGCGACGCCTCCCTGCCAGTATGGCGTGCTATATTTTCAGGATGAAGGGAATTTTCGGTATCATACCCAAATTTTGGACATGGATGCCTGGGCGAGAGCAACGAATCAGACGGACATTTGCCTTTTGGAGTTTTCCAATTACCGCGTGCCGTTTCTGGAAAATGTGTTTTATAATCAAGCGCACGATCAGCTGGAAAAGATGAAGGAGCTTGGGTTTACCGATACCCAGATGGGGCGTATGTCCCAGGTCTATGCCAAAGCAAATTGCTATTACTATTGGGGCCGCGCGGTTGAGATTGCAGAGCAGTTAAAAGAAAGCAGAGAATATAAATTGTGGAGCGAATACGCGACAGACAGTATGCAGGCCGTGTATTTGGATTATATTTTGGAAGAGGCTGTGGTAGATTATAATTTCCTGGAAAGAGAATAGCCGGGAGAAATGCCGCATAAAGTGAAAAAAAGAGCATTGGCGGCAGTGGATGAAGGGTATATTTTGGAATTGTGTCCTGGGAATATTTCTTCTGGCAGTGGTAACGGCTGTATCCCTTCACATGGGACAGCTGGATAAGACAACAGGAGTATTTTCCGGGGAAGGGAGCCTGATTCAGGGGATCCGGACAATTTTTTCACTAGATGGGGGAAAGGGCGGAGTCGGGGCAGGAGGAAAGGATGAGGGATTCAGAGCAGTGGTTGTTTTGGATGCCGGGCATGGTGGCGTAGATCCTGGAAAGGTGGGAGTGGACGGACAACTGGAAAAGGAGATCAATTTAGCCATTGTTGAGAAACTAAAGGATTATCTGGAGGCGAATGACATTAAAGTGATCTTGACCAGAAAAGATGACAGTGGATTGTATCGCGCAGGAGATAAGAATAAAAAGTCTGCAGATATGAAGAAGCGGATTGAGATTATCAATGGGGCAAAGGCAGATGTTATGGTAAGTATCCATCAGAACAGCTACCATCAGCCGGAGATCGCAGGGGCCCAGGTCTTCTATTATCAGAGCTCTCAGGAGGGGAAGAAGTTTGCCCAGATTATGCAGAAGCGGTTTGATTACTGTCTGGGGGAAAAGAATACGCGTCAGGCCAAGGCGAATGGGAATTATTATCTCCTATCCCACTCTAAGCCAGTCTCCATCATCGTGGAGGCCGGGTTCCTATCTAATGGGAAGGAGGCGGCAAGACTTGAGTCTGAGGAGTATCAGGATAAAATCGCCTGGACTGTGGCTATGGGAATTATACAGTATCTGAATCAAAAAGAGATGGGGCACACCTGAATAGGTCAAAGGTGCCCCATCTCTTCTTTGTCAAAGGAGCCGATGGGATGTCTCACTATGCTTTTGCTTTATATTCTCTCAGTGCCTTGGCCAGCTGATCTGGACAAGAAGTGGGCCGCGGCCCGCACTGAATTCCTTCCAGCCTGGCAATGGCATCATCGATGTCCATCCCCTCGATCAGACGGGCAACCCCTTGGGTATTTCCGGCACAGCCGCCCACAAAGGTGACATTGGTCAGCTTATTATCCTTTACCTCAAAGTGGATGGAACGGGAGCAGACTCCCTGGGTTTTAAAATCCATATGATTTCCTCCTCGCTTTTCTCGCTGCTATTTGCCGTAGCCAATATGCAGGTAAAATAACAGCATTATGAATAAGTATAATAGATTGAAAAAGATTGTCAAGACCTTTATAATGGATAAGAATAAAGGGTATCATCAATGAAATATTATGGCACAGGAGGGAATATTATGTTAGGAATTATCGGAGCCATGAGCGAAGAGGTGGCAAAGATTAAAGAATGCTTAGCCGATGTCGCAGTGGAGATAAAGGCAGGAATGGAATTTTACCAGGGCCGACTGGGGAATAAACCAGTGGTGGTGGTGCGCTCCGGCATTGGCAAGGTAAATGCGGCGTTGTGTACCCAAATTTTGGCAGACTGCTACCATGTAGAGGGAATCATTAATACGGGGATTGCAGGCTCGCTTCGGGCAGAGATTAACATCGGGGATATCGTCCTATCTACAGACGCGCTGCAGCATGATATAGACGCCACCGACTTTGGCTATCCGGTGGGGCAAATTCCTCAGATGGAGTGCTTCTCCTTTCCCACTGATGAGAAGCTCCGCAGTCTGGCGGAATCCTGCTGCCATCTGGTGAATCCAGACATCCAAACCTATTCCGGCCGGGTGGTAAGTGGTGATCAGTTTATTTCCAGTAAGGAGAAGAAGCAGTGGCTGGCGGATACCTTCCAGGGATATTGTACAGAGATGGAAGGAGCGGCCATTGCCCAGGCCGCCTGGCTGAACCAGATTCCGGTATTGATTGTCCGGGCGATCTCGGATAAGGCGGACGATAGTGCGAATGTGGATTATGAGATTTTTGAGAAAGCAGCGATTGCCCATTCTGTGAACCTTCTTCTGGAGATGATTAAGTGCTTTTAACTTGGCGCCAGTGCACTTTACATGCGATTCCAGGAGGAATTTGACGAACGATTCTGAGCTTTCCCATCTTCCCAAATAGAAGACAGGCGATTATAATGGATACTATCAGGTGCAATTAAGAATCGTGTTCAGATACAAGCAGAGAAAACACGAAAGAAGCACCGGAAGAAAGGGGAGCGAATATGCTGGAATTTTTACAGACAGGTAAAGCAATTTACGCTTTAGCTGCAGTATGCCTGATTGGTATGTTAAGTAAACTGGCAGCGAGTAACCTCTACAAAGGATTAATTAAAGAAACCGGAAACATGATGCTTACGAAGAATAAATGGCTGCGGGAGCTAAAACAGCGGGCCGAAGATACATATCGATTAAACCAGGGTTTAGCCAATACCCAGGTATTTGTGGAAAAACAGATCTATGAGGCCAGGATGGGCATGTTTACGCCAGAAGGGTGGAGCAGTTTTTCTAATCAGCTTACGGCACTTTGCTTTCTCCTAGGTGGGGCGGCTGCATTTCTGGCATACTGGTATCGCTGTGATTCGTATTATATTGTACTGTACAGCGCCATGGGCGTGCTGTCAGGGGTATTTAACATCATGGTAGATTACGGTGCAGGGCTTTCGGACAAGCGTCAAAGACTCAGTGTTGGGATTCAGGATTATCTGGAAAATGTTCTCTGGAAACGTCTTGGCCGTGACCGTCTCCCGGAAACTGGAGAGGAAAAGGATGTGATAGAGCTGAATTCTGCTGCTTCTGCCAAAGAACCGGTCCGAGTTCTCAGAGGGAGAAAAAGGGAAGAGGCCGCTCTTCACGGAAAGAACAACTCTTCTGGAGAGCGGGCTCGCGGAGGCCAGGAGAATGGCCCTGCACCAGCCAGAAATCTCCGGGAAAATGCGAACATTAAGCGGGGACGAGCCCAGACAGATGGAGAAGAGGGTGAGAAGAATGACGAGGCCTTAAGCCAGCTACGGAAAAGCTTGGAGCAGGCTGCCGCTGGCCGGAGCCAGCCGTCCAAGATTGCGGAAAAGGCGGGTGTCCGCTCTCCTGGAGAATTGACTGCAGGGGAGAACTGGATGAAAGATCTAAAGCCAGAGGAGATCAAGGTGCTGGGAGAAATTATCCGAGAATATTTAGGATAGAATAGAAAATCAGCCGGTTTGCTGCCGGCTGATTTTCTATTCTAATACATAATGCTACTCTTCAATCACCTGGATTTCCAGATAATCAAAGGGAATTTCTTCTACAAAATTATCACTGGAAAACCTGGTTTTATCGTGACGCTGAAATGCGTGGATATTAGAATCCAGCCAAAGGGGCTGGCTCAGATCAAACTGATAGCAGATCTCTTCTAATGCGCCAAAAACCATCTGAGTCCGGGACATGGAGTAGTCCGTCATACAGATGACCTTGTCTTTGATCAGATGGTTGTCCTTCCAGATTTTTCCCCACATACGAAACATATCTGACCTCCTTCTTATGCAATATGCCGCCTCCTTCGGAAACATAAGTAAAGACCAGGAGGAGGGAATGCATTTAGTATATCGGATTTTGAGAAGAAAGTAAAGAAGCTTTGGCTTCCTCTTGTATTTTAGGGAAAAATGGAATATAATTTTAATCAGTTGATGTGGAAGAGCGTAGAAGGAACAGAAGAGATCGATTTTGGGAAGTACAGCACTCTGAGATACAAAGGAGGATAGCGGTATGACGCAGCCAATTACAGATCATGCAGCTTTCTTGGGACAAGCGAGACAGTCTGTGGAGGACTTAAACCAGCTCAAAAGGGATTACAGCCAGATGGAATTGGAGGCTAAGCAGTCAAGACGGCAGCTGGAGGCGGAGAAAAAGGCTGTTGAGGATTTGATTTCCATCACAGTAAAAAAGCGGAGGGATGAGATCAATGTCAGCTATGATAAGCAGATCACAAAGGGACAGGATCAGCTGAAGAAAGCAAGAGGAAAGCGAGAGAAGGCGAAAAATCAGGGGATTCGAGATCGAATCGCAGAGGAGACCGCTGGATTTCGTGAGGAGAATTGCCAGCTGAAGGTAAAAATCCGTTCCTTGTTCCAAAAGGAGCGGATCCCTGCATTCTGCTCTAGAGGCTGGTATTATTCCCTATATATGCCTAGGACGTTTAAGGAAATCGGAACCCTGCTTCTAATGGTGCTTTTCTTTTTTGCGGCGCTTCCCTGGGGAATTTATCTGCTGATTCCAGCGCTGCAGCGTCGCAGCTGGATGCTGGTAGTGATCTACTTGGCAGATATCTTTCTGGTAGGAGGACTTTACCTGATGGTAGGCAACCGCACGAAGTTAGGGCACTTGGAGACGATCCGGCAGGGGAGGCAGATACGGGATACGATTCATTCGAACCAGAAAAAGATTCGCATGATTACCAATTCCATCCGCCGGGATCGGAATGAGGCGATTTACAATTTAGAGAAATACGACGATGAGATTTCCAGGATTGTCCAGCAGCTGGCAGAGCTTACAGGAAAGAAGCAGGAGGCGTTGAATACCTTTAACACGGTCACCCAGACGATCATCTGCGACGAGATTACCAGCAATAGCAAGAAAAAAATCGACGCGCTGAATGAGCAGTATGAGGCAGCTGAGGGGAAGCGGAGCCATCTGGAGCATCAGATTCGGCAGCAGTCGTTGGAAATTACTGATAAGTATGAGATATATGTGGGAAAAGAGTTTATGCAGCCGGATAAACTGACTGAGCTGGCCCGGCTGATCCGCTCCAAGCAGGCGGCAAATATCAGCGAGGCGATATCGGTCTATAAAGCCGGAAAACAACAAAATATTCGATAATAAAAGGTGGTATCCTTTTGCCAGACGGCATTTGGGATTCCACCTTCTATTGTTCTTGGGCAGACTAAATAGTAATCAGATGATATGGGATTTGATTTGCAGTCAGCATCTGGGATTCCCTCTTATGGCAGGTGAACATAATGATCTGTCCGTTAAAGGCGGACATCAGCCAGCGCAGGGCTGTTTTCAACCGGTCATCGTCATAGAGGACGAAGCTATCATCAAAAACTAAAGGCATCCGCTCCAGGCCGCTTTGAATCAGCTTGGCAGACGCCAGACGCAGGGCCAAATAAACTTGATCCATGGTGCCAGAGCTAACTTGTTCTACGGGAACCAGCTTGGTTTTTGTGTTCATAAAAATATTCAGATTTTCATCAATACTCATGCTGGAGTAGATGCCGCCAGTGATGCCACTGATTAAGGAAGAGGCCTCTTTATTCAGATATAGGCCAAAGGAATCACGTATAGAGGTGGTCAACTCCGTCATGGTCTCCTGCGCCAGATCAATGGCGGCGATTTCCTGGGAAATGCGATCGTTTTCTGCCAGTACCTCTTTTAGTCCTTCGGCCTGGGTTTTACAGCTGGCCAGGTGTTCCAGCTTTTTTTCCAGTTCCCATTGAAGCTTTTGCTGCTTTTCAATCTCCACGCCAAAACTGCTCTGCTGCTTTTTCAAGAGCTCCATCTGCTCGGTCAGACGGGTGAGATTTTCCTGGGAAAGGATCAACGCCTGATTTAATCGTTTAAACTCCTCCATACGTGCAAGAAAGGCATTCATAGCATTCTCATCCACAGATTCATCGCCCAGATGCCGGGAAAAAATTTCCTGGAGAAGCTTTAAGCAGTAGTCCATATCTTTCTGATAGCTTTTGTTTTTTATTAAGATCAAGCACCCGGCGATGATGAGAAGAAGGGCCAGCATAAATAAAAAGATAGAAGGTAGGTATGGTCCTTCAACCATCCAATCAGGCTGGAGGCGGGAGAAAAGAAGATGAATGGGCTTCCAGTTGGAAACCATCAGAATCATAAAAACAGCGCCGCCTATGGTGGAAAGGATTCCTAAAACCAAAGAGAGAATGGCCAGGGTCCCTCGGGACTTTTTTTGACAGTGCGTTTTAGCCTGGGTATAATCGGCGTAGATCTTTTTCCCATGATCTTCATAGGTCTGAATAGAGGCCTCATCGGTAAACTGATTAGATTCCAGCACCTGATGCCCTCTTGCCACCTTTTGAAGAAGCGCCTCCCGATCCTTTTGTATTTGGTCAAGCTCTCTTTTCGCCGCCGCCTTTTTCTCCTGGTATTCGGTGAGATGATTTTCATACTCCGGGGTAGAAATCTCCCGCTCTATATTTCGGATATCCCCCAGGAGAGAAGTATAGCTTCTGGCGGCCTCGGGGACCATCTGTCGTTCTAACTCCTTCCGCTGGGACTTTAAGAAGGCAGAAGCCTTGGTAATATTTAAGGCCATGTTCCCGGTGGTATTCATATTGGCGATATAATTTTTCAGCTCCGTCACCATGCCGCCGTCAGTGGCGCTTTTTAGCTGTCCGATGCTGATGGTATTTACATAGGCGGTTTCACTTAAGCCACATAAGATCTGATCCATTAATGCCCGGGTGGGCTCTACCTCCTGCCCCAGGGTTTCATCAATAATAGCAAATTCCCGGCTATTCTGGAAATTCCGCTCAATGCGGTAGATGTGTCCAGCAGATTCTAAGCGGATGCGTCCTTCATAGCCACCCTTTAAATCCCAGGGTTTGTACTTGCTGAATTGGTCGGATCTGGCGGCCCGCCCTCTCTGCCGCTCCATTCCAAAGAGCATACTGCGGATAAAGGAGTGGAGGGTCGATTTCCCGGCTTCGTTTTTTCCATAAATCACATTTAACCCATCCTGAAAAGAGATAGAGCAGTCATGGAACTTTCCGAAACCGTTGATATACAAATCTAGAAGTTTCATGGTTTAGCTCCTTTCGTCCTTTGTCTGAATTAATGCGTTGATTCCATAGTATAATGCTTTCTTTTCTACATCACTCATCTTTTCCTTCTGAAGGGTACGGATATAAAAACCGATCATATCGCTGGGATGCTCGGCGAAAAGCTGGGCAAAGTCGTATTGGGGCTCAGAGTCGTCCTTAATTTGAGCAATGCGGAAGCGGGATTCCAGTATATCCAAATCAAAGGAAATATCTGGATCTCGCATTCCCCGGATAAAAAAGCGGTAAATATGCTGTAAGCCCCGCCGCTGGATTTCCTGGGAAATGCGGGAGGCTAACTCAGTATTGGTTGTTTTCGGTGTGACATTTACCGCCAAGGAGATATATTGGGACTGGCACAGGGGATGAAATTCCAGAGCGGTTACTTCCCGGGTGACTGGATGAATCTCCCCAATAAAAACGCCGTGAGCTCCGGTTTCTGTTTTATCCAGGGGCTCTAAGGAACCACAGTAAGCGGCCCGCCGTTCCAGGATGGTCTGGGGCTTGTGAATATGCCCAAGGGCAATGTAGGAAAAGGGGCAGGAAGCAAGGTGATTCTTATCCATAGGCAGGTGGGTATTATCACCACCATGAGCTAAGAGGATTTGGATCCGGCCGTTGTCCGGAATATCGATGTGATCCAGCCGTGGATCGGTGATCTCCGGCGTATAGTAGCTGAATCCGTAGACCTCTGTATTGCAGTCAGAAAAGACAACTGAGTCCAGTGTTTCATTCATAAAGAAGGTAACATTGGGACACCAGGTAAAGCTCATCAGAGCAGAATTTGCCCGAATGCGGTCATGGTTTCCGGCGATCAGTACCACGTGAACCGATGGGATGGTGGAAAAGAGATAATTCACCTCTTTTAAGTCTCTGGCTAGAGGCTGACGATGAAATAAATCTCCTGCGATAAAAAGGAAATCCACCTCCCGTTCCCTGGCCAGCCGGATGACTTCCTCAAAGGTTTCTTTAATGGCCTGGGAGCGTTCCCGGGACCAGGGCTTGTCGCTGTCCGGACTCATGCCCCAATGAATATCACCTGTGTGTATAAACTTCATAAAGTTTCTCCCTGTTCCTTTACAGTTCGCAGTTGTTAACGGTTCTTGGGAAGGGGATGACATCGCGGATATTTCCCATGCCGGTGAGGTACATCACGCACCGTTCAAAGCCTAAGCCAAAGCCAGAGTGGCGCGCAGAACCGTATTTCCTCAAGTCAAGGTAGAAGTCATAGTCCTCCTTCTTTAAGCCCAGTTCATCCATACGGGCGGTCAGCTTCCCATAGTCGTCCTCTCTCTGGCTGCCGCCGATAATTTCCCCAATTCCGGGAACCAGACAGTCCATGGCGGCCACGGTCTTCCCGTCATCGTTCATCTTCATGTAGAAAGCCTTAATTTCTTTCGGATAATCCGTGACAAAAACTGGGCGTTTAAAAATTTCCTCGGTGAGACAGCGTTCATGTTCAGTCTGTAGATCGCATCCCCAGAATACCTTATAGTCAAATTTTTCATTATGTTGTTCCAGAAGGCGGATTGCCTCAGTGTAAGTAACTCGTCCAAACTGGGAGCTTAGCACATGGTTTTATCGGTCTAAAAGTCCCTTGTCCACAAACTGGTTAAAGAAATTCATCTCCTCCGGCGCATGTTCCAGCACATACTGAATCACATGCTTTAACATGCCCTCCGCCATGGCCATATTATCGTCTAGGTCGGCGAATGCCATTTCCGGCTCGATCATCCAGAATTCTGCTGCGTGGCGGGTGGTATTGGAATTTTCCGCCCGGAAGGTGGGGCCGAAGGTGTAAATATTCCGGAAAGCCAAAGCGTAGGTTTCACCATTCAACTGGCCGCTTACGGTCAGGTTTGTGGGTTTACCAAAGAAATCCTGAGAAAAGTCAGGCGTTCCCTCAGGCGTTTTCGGGATGTTATTGATGTCCATGGTAGTCACCTGAAACATTTCCCCGGCGCCCTCACAGTCGCTTCCAGTAATAATCGGAGTGTGGACATAGACAAAGCCCTGCTCCTGGAAATATTGATGAATGGCATAGGCGATGAGGGAACGAACCCGGAATACCGCCTGGAAAGTATTGGTCCTGGGACGAAGATGGGAAATGGTTCGCAGGTATTCAAAGGAGTGGCGTTTTTTCTGCAAGGGATAGTCTGGAGCGGAAATACCTTCCACAGTTACCTGGGATGCCTGGATTTCAAAGGGCTGCTTGGCCTGGGGCGTAGGGGTAAGGATCCCCTTTACAATCACCGCAGAGCCTACCCCAAGCTTTGCGATTTCTGCAAAGTTCTCCATAGTATCGTGGTATACAATCTGGATTGGGTCGAAAAAGGTTCCATCGCTTACGATCAGAAATCCGAAGGCTTTGGAATCCCGGTTGCTGCGTACCCATCCTCCGATGGAAACCTCTTTGTCAAAGTAATCCTCTCTTTGCTGATAAAGCTCTTTTATCGTTGTTAAGTTCATAATTATCGGTCTCCTTTTGTTTTCTTGATTTTTTTGGAGCTCTTTCGTACAAATTATACTTTATTTTTTTCAGGGATTCAAGGCCTGACCAGATATTTCGCAGCCAGATATCTGGTATGGGGCGAAATATGTTGAACTATGCACAAATAAGGGTAATTTTAGAAAAAAATTTTGTTCACTATTTATGGGTTGTGTGATATAATTAGAGATAACAAAATATTACAGCAAGAGGTGATTACGTGATTAAAAAAGAAATGATTGCCATGCTTTTAGCTGGCGGCCAAGGAAGCCGTCTGGGAGTGCTGACGGCGAAGGTAGCGAAACCAGCAGTATCCTTTGGAGGGAAGTACCGCATTATCGACTTCCCGCTAAGCAACTGTATTAATTCTGGTGTAGATACCGTTGGCGTTTTGACACAATATCAGCCTTTACGTTTAAATACCCATATCGGAATTGGCATTCCTTGGGATTTAGACCGTAATGTAGGCGGCGTTACCATTCTTCCCCCTTACGAGAAGAGCAAGGGAAGCGATTGGTACACAGGTACAGCGAATGCGATTTACCAAAATCTGGAATACATGGAAAACTATAATCCGGATTATGTTTTAATCCTGTCAGGCGATCACATTTATAAGATGGATTATGAAGTGATGCTGGATTACCATAAGGCCAATAGCGCTGACATCACCATTGCCGCCATGCCGGTTTCTATTGAGGAGGCAAGCCGCTTTGGAATTGTTATTACTGATGACTCCAACCGGATTCTGGAGTTTGAGGAAAAGCCGCCGGTTCCCAGAAGTAATTTAGCTTCTATGGGAATTTATATCTTTAGCTGGCCGGTGCTTAAGGAAGCGCTGATCAAGATGAAGGATGAACCAGGGTGTGATTTCGGTAAACACATTATCCCCTATTGCCATGGGAAGGGTGATCGGGTATTTGCCTACGAGTATAATGGATACTGGAAAGATGTGGGGACCCTTGGCTCTTATTGGGAAGCCAATATGGAGCTGATTGATATTATTCCTGAATTCAACCTGTATGAGGAATACTGGAGGATCTATACCAAGAGTGATATTATCCCGCCCCAGTACATTTCTGGCGAAGCCCGGATCGAGAAAAGCATCATCGGCGAGGGAAGCGAGATCTACGGGGAAGTGGCTAACTCTGTGATCGGCGCAGGCGTTGTCATCGAAAGAGGCGCAATAGTTCGGGATTCCATCATTATGCAGGGCTGCCGAATTGGCCGGGATGTAAAGGTGACCAAGGCGATTTTGGCGGAAGATGTGCAGGTGGGAGACGGCACAGAGTTGGGAGTCGGGGAGTATGCCAACAGCACCTATAATCCCAAAGTATATCAGTTCGACCTGGTAACCATTGGAGAACACTCGGTGATTCCGGAGCATGTCAAAGTAGGAAAGAATACAGCGATTTCCGGAGTAACTCTCCCGGAGGATTATCCGGATGGTCTGCTGGCCAGCGGCGATTACATAGTAAAGGCAGGTGGCATAAGATGAGGGCAATCGGTATCGTATTAGCAGGCGGAAACAGTAAGCGGATGAAGGAGCTTTCCAATAAGCGGGCGATTTCAGCTATGCCGGTAGCAGGGAGTTACCGAAGTATTGATTTTGCATTGAGCAATATGACCAATTCTCACATCCAGAATGTGGCGGTATTTACTCAGTATAATTCCCGCTCCTTAAACTTGCATCTAAGTTCTTCCAAGTGGTGGGACTTTGGACGAAAGCAAGGCGGGCTATTCGTATTTACCCCCACCATTACTGCAGAGAGTAGTGACTGGTACAGGGGAACGGCAGATGCGCTGTATCAAAATCTAAACTTTTTAAAGACCAGTCACGAGCCCTATGTAGTGATCGCTGCCGGCGATGGGGTGTATAAGTTGGATTACAATAAAGTGTTGGAGTACCACATTGAGAAAAAGGCTGATATCACCGTGGTCTGCAAGGATATGCGGGAGGGGGAGGATGTGACCCGCTTCGGTTGTGTCAAAGTAAATGAGGACGGGCGGATTATCGAATTTGAGGAGAAGCCCATGGTATCAGATGCCAACACTATTTCTTGCGGTATTTATGTGATTCGCAGACGTCAGCTGATCGAACTGATCGAGCGCTGCGCGGCAGAGGATCGATATGACTTTGTAAAGGACATCTTGGTACGTTATAAGAACTTAAAGCGGATCTATGCGTACAAGATGGAGGGATACTGGAGCAATATCGCTTCGGTTGAGTCTTATTATGAGACCAATATGGACTTTTTAAAACCAGAGGTTCGGGATTATTTCTTTAAGCAATATCCAGATGTTTACTCCAAGATTGATGATCTGCCTCCGGCCAAGTACAACCCTGGAGCAGTGGTGAAAAACAGCCTGATTTCCAGCGGATCCATCATCAACGGCACGGTGGAAAATTCTGTACTCTTTAAAAAAGTATATATTGGAAATAATTGTATCATCAAAAATTCAATTATTTTAAATGATGTTTATATCGGCGACAATACGGTCATTGAAAACTGTATCGTAGAAAGTCGCGATACCATTAGGGCGAATACCACACATATCGGAACAGAAGATAAAATTAAAATTGTCTTAGAGAAAAACGAGAGATACACCGTATAAAAGACCAGTGTAAGCGGAGGGGTTTTATTATGCAGATAACAGATGTAAGAGTAAGACGAATTGAGAAAGAAGGGAAGATGAAAGCCATCGTATCTATCACGTTGGACAACGAATTCGTCATTCATGATATTAAAGTGATAGAGGGGGAGAAGGGATTGTTCATCGCTATGCCCAGCCGTAAGGCGGCGGACGGCGAGTACCGGGATATCGCCCATCCCATTAATTCCGGAACCAGAGACATGATTCAGCAGGTGATTTTAGATAAATACGAATATACCCTGCTAGAGACTGCAGAGGAAGCTGCAGAATAAAAAGAATACAATATCATGTAAGGCTGCTGTACTCAGAGAAGGGTACAGCAGCTTTAAAAAAAATTTTTTCTTTTATCGCCCTGGTGTATTTGCAAAAACCAAATATCGGTATATAATCAGTTAGGGAGGTAGAGGGGAATTATGAAAGTTGCAGTTTGTGATGATGACCGCTTTGCGCTGGAGCGAGTGGTAGGTATGATTCGCGGAATGGACATTGTGAAACTCTGCGATGTTTATCAAAATGTTCCTGACCTGGTAAAGGCAGTAAAGAATAAAAAGCATTACGATATCGTTGTGATGAATATTGGTGGTGGATCCGGCTTTGACGGAATTAATGGGGCAAGGCGGCTGGGAGAACTGGATGCGGACACGAAGATTATTTATATGACCAGATACACAGAGAAGTATGTTCAGGAGATTTTTTTAAGCCCTGCCAATCTAAGCGGTTTTCTTGTAAAGCCGGTAGATGAGGAGATGCTGAAAAAAAACCTGCAGAAAGTAATGGAAACCAGAGCCAGACCGGAGAATCAAAAAATGGAGATTACTTATAGACATCAGGTGGTATCGATACCATACGATGATATCCTTTATCTGGAGAGTATGGGGCACTTGGTGGTTGCCCATACCAAGAAGGGGGATTACCGCTCCTATGACCGGCTGGAGAAGGTAAAGGAGCGGCTCCCAGGAAATTTTGTCCATTGCCATAAGAGCTATGTGGTAAATATGGACTGTATTCAACGGATTGATAAAAACAGGATATTCCTGATAAACAGCAAAGAGCTGCCCATCAGTAAGTCCCGGTATGGGGAAACTAGAGAGCGGTATTCCCTGTATACAGAGCAGCTGCTGCTGGCTTTAAAGAATGGAGGCCATTCCTTTTAAAATGCTTCTGGCTACGCTGATACCATTGGCAGAGGCCTGCTGTAAGCCGCGGGTTACGGAGGCGCCGTCGCCGATGGCCCGGAGACCGCGGACGCTGGTCTCAAAGTCACGATCCACCACAACTTTATTTGAGTAGAATTTTACTTCCACTCCATAAAGAAGCGTTTCATCGCTGGCGATGCCGGGGGTCACTTTGTCCAGGGCCAGGAGCATCTCCTTGATATCTACCATAATTCGGTGGGGAAGTACCAGGGACAGATCTCCGGGAACCGCGTCTTTTAAGGTAGGAATCAGATTATTGCGGCAAAGACGTTCTTCCGTGGTGCGGCGACCCCGCTGGAAGTCTCCAAAGGTCTGAACCAGGATCCGGCCGTCGCAGAGCATATTGCTCAGCCGGGCAATGTGCTTTCCGTATTCGATAGGCGTTTTAAAGGGCTTGGTAAAGTTTTTGGACACCAACAGAGCGAAATTTGTATTATTAGTTTTAAATTCTTTGGACTTATATGCATGCCCGTTCCCTACAGCCAGTCCATCCTCGTAGTATTCTGTGGCCACCTCACCAGAAGGATTAGTACAGAAGGTTCGCACCTTATCATCGAAAGTGGGAGTGTAGTAGACCAGCTTCGCCTCATAGAGATTTTTATTTAGGAATTCCATGATCTCATCCCGGACTTCCACCCGGACACCGATATCCACCGTGCCTACCTGGGTTTCTATGCCGTGGTTCCTGCAGATATGGGAGAACCAGTCTGAGCCTTCCCGGCCAATGGCAGAAACCACCTGGGAAGAGTAATAGGTTTCATCCTGGCTGGTTACCACGCCTTTAACCTGAGAATCTTCGATAAGGATATCCTTCACCATGGTGTTAAACTTCATGGTAATGTTTTGCTGGAGCAGGTGATCCTGAAGGCGGGTATAGATTTTATATCCTTCCTCGGTTCCAAGATGACGGATAGGGCATTCAATCAGCTTTAAATTAGCGCCGATGGCCTTGCGGCGGATCTCTTGAATTTCCGCCTGTTTGTCTATGCCGTATACATTCGTATCCGCGCCAAATTTCAGGTAAATATTGTCTGATTCCTGGATTAGGGTCTTTGCTTCTTCATAGCCCAGAATCTCCGGAAGATGTCCGCCCACATCAGGAGAGAGGGACAGCTTTCCGTCGGAAAAGGCTCCGGCTCCGGCGAAACCGGTAGTGATGGAGCAGGGCTGGCAGCCGACGCAAGATCTGGTGGTACGCTTAGGGCAGACCCGTTTTTCAATGGGGCGGCCTTTTTCAATCATTAAGATGTTTAGATCTGGCTTTTTCTGGATTAATTCATAGGCGCAGAAGATGCCGGAGGGTCCGGCGCCGATGATAATTACATCGTAGCAATTTTTGTGGTTCATAAGGCATACCCCCTGTGAAAAGATTTGCAAAGAAATACCAGCATACAAAAATAGAAGCTTATAGTCAACTATTTTCGGCAGCTGGTAGAAACGTTCAACCAATTATGAACTTATATAAGCAAGACAATTAAAGTCTATCATAGAAAAATGGAAATGACAAGGGGAAAACCATTTGATTTTTTCGAAAATTAGGGATATAATAAAGCAAAAACACACCCGGCATGATTCATGCCGGGCTGTTGTAGTGTAGAATGGAAGGTCAGGTTTACGATGTATTTGATTGCAGGTTTAGGTAATCCCACAAAAGAATATGAAAGAACCCGCCATAATGCGGGTTTTGACACGATTGATACCCTGGCGGATAAACATGGCATCACGGTAGCTGAGAGGAAGCACAGGGCTCTATGCGGCAAGGGGATGGTGGGAGGTGAAAGGGTTTTGCTCATGAAGCCCCAGACCTTTATGAACTTAAGTGGGGAGAGCATTCGGGATGCCGCGGATTTCTACAAGATTGAGCCGCCGCAGATAATGATTATCTATGATGATATTAGTCTGGAGGTGGGGCAGCTACGGATTCGCACAAAGGGCAGCGCCGGGGGGCATAATGGGATTAAGAGTATTATCTCCCATTTAAAGTCCCAGGAGTTTCTCAGGATCAAGATTGGCGTAGGGGCGAAGCCTGATCGGATGGATCTGGCGGATTATGTGCTGAGCCGGTTTTCCCAGACAGACCGGGCGGTGATGGAGGATGCTTTTCAGTCTGCGGCAGAGGCAGTGGAGCTGATGATTACCGAGGGGGCAGAAGCGGCAATGAATCAGTATAATCGGAAAAATAGGGGGAGTATATGAATCATCCGTTGATGGAACTGGAAGAATATGAAAATTTGTCGCAAATCCTGGAAAAAAAGAAGGGCCCAGTTCAGGCTACCGGAACGCTGGATTCCCAAAAGGTTCACTTAATGTATCATCTGGGCAAAAGGTATCCGTGGAAGCTGGTGGTTACCTATGATGAAACCCGGGCCAAGGAAATCTATGATGATTTCTGCAATTTTACCCGGCAGGTATGGCTGTATCCGGCTAAGGATCTTTTGTTTTATACTGCGGATATTCATGGAAATATGATGACCCGTCAGCGGATCCAGGTGCAGAGGGCATTGATGGAAGAAAGCGGCGGTGTTGTGGTAACGACCCTGGACGGATTGATGGATCACCTTCCTTCTCCGGAGCAGATTGCATCCCATG
Source organism: uncultured Lachnospiraceae bacterium (assembly GCA_949740725.1). GTDB lineage: Bacteria > Bacillota > Clostridia > Lachnospirales > Lachnospiraceae > Caccovicinus. The sequence continues at coordinate 81,018 of CATJIO010000095.1, forward strand.
TGATTCAGGTGAAAAACGGTCAGAAGCTTGACCTGGACAGGTTGAAAAGAGATCTGATTGGACTGGGATATGAGCGTGTGGTTCAGGTAGACGGGATGGGAAAGTTTTCTATCCGGGGTGGGATCCTGGATCTGTTCCCATTGACTGAGGAAACTCCGGTGCGAATCGAGATGTGGGATGATGAAGTGGATTCTATCCGTAGTTTCGACCTGGAAAGCCAGAGATCCCTAGAGTCCTTGGAGGAGGTAACCCTTTATCCAGCCCAGGAAGTGGTGCTGGATGAGAACCAGCTTCAGGATGGGATTAGGCGCTTAAAGGAGGAGGCCAGGGAAAGTGAACAGATTTTTCGAAAAAATGGCCAGATTGAGGAAGGACATAGGATTCTCACCTTAATTCAAGAGTTCGTGGACGGTCTGGAGGAAAACTGGAAGATTGGAAATTTAGACGGATATATGGACTATTTCTGCCAGGATACCGTGTCTTTTATCCAATATTTCCTGAAAGAGGAAAGCCTTATTTTCTTGGATGAGCCGCCCAGGTTACAGGAAAAGGGGCAGGCGGTGGAGACGGAATTTCGAGAGAGTATGAGCCAGCGGCTGGAAAAGGGATATCTTCTAGCTGGCCAGACTCGACTTTTGTACCCGGCAAAGGAGATCATGGCCCTGCTCCAGACTCAGCGGACAGTATATCTCACCAGCCTGAATCAGCGCCTGGCTGGACTTACCGTAAATGGCCAGTTTGCCTTTACGGTTAAGAATGTAAACTCTTATCAAAACAGTTTTGATATGCTGATTAAGGATTTGACCAAGTGGAAAAGAGAAGGATACCGGGTTGTTCTTCTTTCGGCGTCCCGAACCAGAGCCAGTCGCCTGGCCAGCGATCTGCGGGAGTATGATCTTCACGCCTACTGCCCAGATTCGCTGATTAGGGCGGAAAGCCATGAGCGGAGTGACATGCAGGAGAATGAGCAACTGCGGGTAAAGCCGGGGGAAATCCTGGTGGTTTACGGGAACCTTCATAAAGGTTTTGAATACCCTATGCTCAAGTATGTAATTATCACAGAAAGCGATATGTTTGGCGCGGAGAAGAAAAAGAGGAAGCGGAAAAAGTCCTCTTATGAAGGGAAGAAAATTGCAAGCTTCTCCGAGCTGACTGTGGGTGATTATGTGGTCCATGAGGATCATGGATTGGGTATATACCAGGGAATCGAGAAGGTAGAGCGGGATCGGGTGGTTAAGGATTACATTAAAATTGAATACGGGGATGGAGGAAAACTTTACATCCCGGCTACCCGTCTTGACCGGATCCAGAAGTACGCTGGCTCTGAGGCGAAGCGTCCCAAGCTAAATAAACTGGGAGGGACAGAATGGAAAAAAACTAAGACAAAGGTAAAGGGAGCAGTTCAGCAGATCGCCAAAGAGCTGGTAGAGCTGTACGCTGCCCGCCAGTCGGATTCCGGATTCCAGTATGGTCCAGACACAGTGTGGCAAAGGGAGTTCGAGGAGCTGTTTCCCTATGAGGAGACGGATGACCAGCTGGAGGCCATCGAGGCCACCAAGTTGGACATGGAGAGCCGAAAGATCATGGACCGCCTGGTGTGCGGCGATGTGGGGTACGGTAAAACGGAGATTGCCTTGCGGGCAGCATTTAAAGCTGTACAGGAGAGCAAGCAGGTGGTATATCTGGTTCCCACGACGATCCTGGCCCAACAACATTATAATACCTTCATACAGCGGATGAAGGATTTCCCGGTGCGGGTAGATATGCTCTCCCGGTTCCGCTCCAGGCTCCAGCAGCAGAAGACATTGGAGGATCTGAAGAAAGGGCTGGTGGATGTGGTGATCGGAACCCACCGGGTACTTTCCAAGGATGTAGAGTTTAAGGATCTGGGACTTTTGATTATCGATGAGGAACAACGTTTCGGCGTGACCCATAAGGAGAAGATCAAAAAGCTGAAGGAAAATGTGGACGTCTTAACCTTAACCGCGACCCCCATCCCCCGGACCCTTCACATGAGCCTGGTGGGAATCCGGGATATGAGTGTGCTGGAGGAACCGCCTGTGGATCGGGTTCCCATACAAACCTATGTAATGGAATACAACGAGGAGATGGTGCGGGAGGCCATTAACCGGGAGTTAGCCAGGAATGGGCAGGTCTACTATGTTTATAACCGGGTGGAGCATATTGATGAGCTGGCAGGGCGAATCCAGGCTCTGGTGCCAGAAGCGGTGGTAACCTTTGCTCATGGACAGATGAGCGAGCGGGAGCTGGAGCGGATCATGGCAGATTTTATTAATGGGGAGATCGATGTGTTAGTATCGACGACGATCATTGAAACCGGGCTGGATATTCCCAACGCCAATACCATGATTATCCATGATGCAGACCGGATGGGGCTTTCTCAGCTTTACCAGCTTCGGGGCAGAGTAGGACGGTCCAGCCGCACCGCCTACGCATTTTTAATGTATAAGCGAGACAAGGTATTAAAGGAGGAGGCAGAAAAACGTCTCCAGGCTATTCGGGAATTTACCGAGCTAGGATCTGGCATTAAGATTGCCATGCGGGATCTGGAGATCCGTGGGGCAGGTAATGTATTAGGGGCAGAGCAACACGGCCACATGGACGCGGTAGGATATGATCTGTATTGTAAGCTGTTAAATCAGGCGGTTCTCACGCTTAAGGGAAAGCTTCCTCAGGATGAGCTGGACTTCGAGACTGTGGTGGAGTGCGATATCGACGCCTACATCCCAGCCTATTATATTAAAAATGAATATTTAAAACTGGACATCTATAAACGGATTTCTACTATCGAAACTGAGGAAGAGGAAATCGATATGCAGGACGAGCTGATTGACCGGTTTGGTGAGATGCCAAAGCCGGTGGAAAACCTTCTGACGATTGCCAGTATCAAGGCGATGGCCCACCAGGTCTATATTACAGAAGTGTTGATCAACCGGCAGGAATTTCGCCTGACACTATTTCCTAAGGCTAGGTTAAACCCGGAAGGAATTGCAAAGGTAGTAGAGCATTACCAGGGCAGGTTAACGGTCACTGCCAAAGAGGCGCCAGTATTGTCCTATCTGGATCGGAAACGAAATACCACCTGTCTGCCAGTGATTGACCAGGTGCGGAGTGTACTGCGAGAGCTGCTTCCTTATCGGAATACTTAGATAGCTTTCCCCCTGTTCCAGGGATAACCCTGGAGCAGGGGGAGAGGAAAAATATTGAAAAATGCACAAATTCTTTGGTAAAAACCCCTCTCTTTTCTACGGAGGAAAACCCCCAACACAGGAAAAAACCGTTGACTTTTGTATGCTGATCGAATATAATTAAATCGTTAAAAAAATAACGTTAATATATTAACGTTATTAAATTAACAATAACCAAAAGAGTAGTTATCAACACAAACAATAAATAAAAAAGCAGGAGGAGAAAAGAGATGGCAACAAAATCCAACGAAGCAGTAGCAGCACCAGAAAAGAATCTCATTGATAATGTGGATGCACTGCAGGCACGCATGAAAGAGATGCGCAAGGCACAGAAGATTTTTGCTACCTACACCCAGGAGCAGGTGGACAAAATCTTTTTTGCGGCAGCTATGGCGGCAAATAAGGCAAGGATCCCCTTGGCGAAGATGGCGGTGAAGGAAACAGGCATGGGTATTGTGGAGGACAAGGTAATAAAGAATCATTACGCTGCCGAGTATATTTACAATGCCTACAGGGATACAAAGACTTGTGGTGTTGTTGAGGAGGATGCTGCTTACGGCATCAAGAAGATTGCAGAGCCTATCGGCCTGGTGGCGGCGGTTATTCCTACAACTAATCCTACATCCACAGCGATTTTTAAAGCACTGATCTGCCTAAAGACTAGAAATGCGATTATCTTTAGCCCACATCCCCGCGCCAAGGGCTGTACCATTGAGGCGGCAAAGATTGTGTTAGATGCGGCAGTTGCTGCAGGTGCGCCGGAGAATATCATCAGCTGGATCGATGTTCCCAGCCTGGAACTGACCAATGAGGTCATGCGGGACGCGGACATTATCCTGGCAACAGGAGGCCCTGGCATGGTAAAGGCAGCCTATTCCTCCGGCAAGCCGGCATTAGGCGTGGGGGCAGGAAACACCCCGGTAATTATTGATGATACGGCGGATATTAAGCTGGCGGTAAACTCGGTTATTCATTCTAAGACCTTTGATAACGGTATGATCTGTGCATCTGAGCAGTCGGTAACCGTGGTTGGGGATATTTACAACCAGGTTAAGGAAGAATTCCAGTACAGGGGCTGCTATTTCTTAAAGGAAGATGAGCTGGACAAGGTTCGCCACACCATCTTGATTAATGGGGCATTAAATGCTAAAATTGTAGGACAGTCTGCATACACTATCGCTAAGCTGGCAGGGGTGACCGTTCCGGAGTCTACAAAGATCCTTATCGGTGAGGTAGAGTCTGTAGATATTTCCGAAGAGTTTGCCCACGAGAAGCTGTCCCCAGTGCTGGCTATGTACCATGCGGTAGATTTTGACGAGGCTATTGCCAAGGCAGAGCGTCTGGTGGCAGATGGCGGCTACGGCCACACTGCTTCTTTATATATCCATCCCGCACAGAAAGAAAAGATCATGAAGCATGCAGAGGCGATGAAGACCTGCCGTATCGTGATCAATACACCTTCCTCCCACGGCGGAATCGGCGATCTTTACAACTTTAAGTTAACTCCCTCTCTTACCTTGGGATGCGGCTCCTGGGGCGGAAATTCTGTTTCAGAAAACGTAGGGGTAAAGCATCTGTTAAATATTAAGACTGTGGCGGAGAGGAGAGAGAATATGCTGTGGTTCAGAGCGCCTCAGAAGGTATACTTTAAGAAGGGCTGTATGCCGGTGGCTTTAGACGAATTAGGAACCGTAATGGGCAAGAAAAAGTGTTTTATTGTTACGGACTCCTTCTTGTATAAAAATGGTTATGTGAAGCCCATTGAAGAGAAACTGGATCAAATGGGAATCCAGCACACTTGCTTCTTTGAAGTAGCGCCGGATCCGAACTTATCTTCTGCTATGGCAGGCG
>CATJIO010000096.1 GCA_949740725.1 uncultured Lachnospiraceae bacterium
AAGGCCGGCCAAAGGAGCGCTGATCTTTTCCCTCACCCTGCTGATGTATCTGGGGGTGGATGGGGTTTTGCAGCATCAGCCTTCCGGCATGCTGGAATACGGATTTATGTTGCTGAAAGAGCTGCTGGTGGGCTTTGTGCTGGGATTTTCTATGGAGCTTTCCTACGCGGTGATTCGGTTTGCCTCCTCAGTGATGGATCACACCATGGGGCTGTCCATGGCTCAGGTGTACGATCCTCAATATAATACCCAGATGACCATTACCTCGGGGATTTATTATGCCTTTTTGTCTTTGATTTTTCTAGCAACTAATGGACATATCCGACTGATTGCCCTGTTTTTTTCTTCTGCCAGGTTGATTCCTTTTGGGGAGGTGACCTTCCGTCCGGAGCTCTATCAGCTGATGCTGGAGATCTTTAAGACAAATATTGCCATGGGCCTGCAGTTCGCCTTTCCCCTGATCGCCATGGAGATGGTGACGGAAGCGACCATTGGGGTTCTGATGCGGATGATCCCCCAGATCAATGTGTTTTCCGTGAATTTCCAGTTAAAAATCATTGTAGGAATGTTTATGATGGTATTCCTGTTCAGCCCGATGGCGGACAGACTTTATGTGATTATTGACAATACGTTTTTATATATGTGGCAGCTGCTGGAGCTGATGCGCCCTGCCTAAGGGATAAGATTAACGGTCTTCGGGCTGAGGAAAGGATGTGGTGGGCTTGGCGGAGTCGAATGGACAAGAAAAAACCGAAAAACCCACTGGCAAACGGCGGAGAGAAGCCAGACAGGAAGGTAATCTGTTCCAGAGCAAAGACGCAGTGACTGTGGTGATGCTCTTTGGCGTATTCTGGATGCTGCGGCTGATGATTCCCATGATATACCGGACAGTGCGGGACTGTATGCTCCGCTATTTTACGGCAGCGGGAAGTGGAAGAGCGGTATTGGAGCAATCGCCCAATATTTACGTTTATATGGTGGTGTCTGTGTTGAAATGTGCGCTGCCGATCCTTCTCACCTCCGTTGCCCTGGGGATTCTTTCCCATGGGATACAGACCAGGTTTAACCTAACCTTTAAGCCTCTGCGCCCTAAGTTCAGCAAGCTGAATCCCATCACTGGGATCAAAAAGTTATTTGGTTTGAAGAAACTGGTAGATCTTGCAAAAAATCTGATTAAGATTGCCCTTTTGCTGGCTTTGTTGTATAATCTGCTAAAGAGGGATTTGACGGAGATCTCCAGGATGTTTGATATGCAGGTGTTTAATTCCGCCGCATATATGATGCAGCTGGTATTCGACCTGGTAATGCGGGTGTGCTTAGCCTTTGCCGTGGTGGCCTTTTTTGATTATCTATATCAGAGATGGGATTATGAAAATAATCTGAAGATGACCAAGCAGGAGGTAAAGGAGGAGTTTAAGAATACCGAGGGGAATCCGGAGATTAAGGGACGTATCCGAAGCGTTCAGCGTCAGATGGCCATGAGCCGCATGATGCAGAAGGTTCCTCAGGCTGATGTGATTATCCGAAACCCCACTCACTTTGCTGTGGCTCTTAAGTATGACCCGGATCAGGATAATGCTCCGGTAGTATTGGCTAAGGGGCAGGACTTAGTGGCCCTGCGCATTGTCCATATCGGCGAGGAGCATGGGGTGTACGTAATCGAAAACCGGCCTTTGGCCAGGGCGCTTTTTGCCTCCTGTGACCTGGACCGGGAGATTCCCCCAGAGTTTTACGGGGCGGTGGCGGAGATCCTGGTATATATCTATAAGGCCAGCCACCGGGATGATATGTTCGAATAAATGGATGGAGTCTTTTTTCATGAAAAAATTACTGAATTATTCGGTTGTACTGTTTGTATTAACGATTATCCTGCTGTTGATCATTCCACTGCCTGCCGCACTGGTGGACGTGGCAATTATTATCAACATGTCTCTCTCCATGATGATCCTGGTGACCACCATGACGATAAGGGAGCCTTTGGAATTTTCCATATTCCCATCCCTTTTGCTGATCACAACCCTGTTCCGTCTGGGAATTAATGTGTCTACAACCAGAAATATTTTAACCAGTTCCGGCTCTTCCGGCCAGATCATCAAGGCATTCGGTGATTTCGTGCTCCGGGGAAATGTGGTAGTAGGTATGATCATCTACATGATCATCGTGTTGATGCAGTTTATCGTTATCACTAAAGGTGCAGAGCGTGTGTCCGAGGTTGCCGCCCGCTTTACCCTGGATGCTATGCCAGGTAAGCAGATGGCTATTGACGCGGACTTAAACTCCGGCCTTATTGATGAACAGCAGGCCAAGATGCGCCGGGAAAAGATTCAGAGAGAGGCGGACTTTTATGGCTCCATGGATGGTGCCACGAAGATTGTAAAGGGTGACTCGGTGATGTCTTTAATCACCACCGCCATTAACCTCATCGGCGGCAGCATTATCGGTATCATCCAATCGGGAGATACTATCGGAAATGTATTAAATACCTACTCTATCGCCACGGTAGGTGACGGTCTGGTAGGCCAGATTCCCTCCCTGCTGATCTCTACGGCCACGGGTATGATCGTAACCAGGGCAGTGGCAGAGGGAAGCTTAAATGAAGACATTTCCAAGCAGTTCATGGGCCAGCCTACCGCCATTATGATCAGCGGTATTGTTATCGCGGTTCTGACGGTGATCCCTGGCATGCCGGTGGTCCAGCTTCTCATTGTTTCTGTGGGATTGATCGCAGGGGGCTATTTTTTATCCAGAAGACTGCGGGAGGAGCCAGCCCTTGCCACTGGAGGAGCCTTCAGCGGCGGCACCTTAAGAAGCTTTTCCGGATCGCCTGAGGGAGAGACCAAAGAGGAAGGCCTTGTAGAGCCTGCAGAGCAGAAGCCGGTAAGTGAAGAGGAGTATTTCAAGGATGTGAACAATGTTTACACCCTTCTTTCTGTGGAAGCCATCGAGATGGAATTCGGCTACAGCCTGATTCCTCTGGTGGATGAGTCGGTAGGAGGACGGTTGATTAACCGGATCATTATTTTCCGGCGGCAGTATGCGCAGGATATGGGCTTTGTGATTCCCTCTATCCGCCTTAGGGACAGTTCCGGGCTGAACACGAACCAGTACTGCATTAAGATCAAGGGGGAGGAGGTTGCCAAGGGAGAGATCCTGGTGGACTATTATCTGGCACTGGAGCCGGAGAACCCAGAGAAGGAGATCGACGGCATCGAGACTATCGAGCCGGCCTACGGCATTCCCAGCCGGTGGATCAAGCCGGAAGACCGGGAGCTGGCGGAGATTTATGGCTATACGGTAATTGATCCTCTTTCCGTACTGGTTACCCACCTCTCTGAGGTAGTGAAGCAGCATGCCCATGAGCTGATTACCCGTCAGGAGGTCATGCATTTGGTGGAGAATACCAAGAAGACCTCACCTGAGCTTATCGAGGAAGCATTCCCCAATCTGGTTTCCTACAGCTTATTGCAGAAGGTGTTGACCAGCCTTCTTAAAGAAGGTGTACCAATCAAGGATTTGGAGACGATCATCGAATCCATCCTGGAGACCATATCGGATACAGGCCTTCCAGTCAAGGATGTGGACGGTCTGATAGAAAATATCCGAACTGCCTTAAAGCGCACCATTACCCGTATGTATTGTGAGGATGGCAGCATGAAAGTGATTACCCTGGATTCGGAGCTGGAGCGGACCATGGTGGGATGTCTTACCAAGGGAGAACGGGGATATTACTTAGCCTTAAGCCCAGATGTGCTCCAGAGCCTGATTAATCAGATTACGGTTCAACTTAAGAAGTTTAACAGCATTTCGCAGAATCCGGTAATCTTAACTTCTCAGGTAATGCGGGTTCATGTGTACCGTCTGATTGATCAGTTTTATCCTAATGTCCGGGTGCTGTCCTTTAATGAGATCTCGAACAATGTGCAGATCCAGTCCATCGGTAGCCTGACCCTGGATCATACGGCCAGAAAAGGGGCGTAAAGGTTAGGCGTGGCCAAACAGGAGCACGCCGCGAGTGACAACGCTGGGGCATGAGAGGAGTGACGGAAGATGATTCCGGCAGACTATTTAGAAGAGAAGACCAATGAAGAGCTTTTAGAGATGTACCTGGCGGAGGGAAAGCTGGAGGTGAAGCAGGCGCTGGTGATGCGGTATCTTTACATCGTCCGAACCATTGCCATACAGATGCGAAATGTCTATGCGGGTTCCCTTCAAATGGAGGATATTGTGAATGAAGGCGTTATCGCCATCATGAAAAGTATTGACAGATATGACCCGGAGCGGGATAATAAGTTTGAGACATTTTTATCCAGGCGCATCCGGGGCATGATTATTGACCTGGTCCGCAAGAATGACTGGATGCCCAGGGATTTCCGCAAACAGGTGAAGGCCATGGAGGATGCCCAGATCGCCCTGGGGCGCACCCTGGAGCGCCCACCCACTGAGGAGGAGGTGGCTGATGCTCTGGGGATGGATATCCGGAAGTTTCGGAAAATTCAGCGGATGAGCGTGATGATGAATGTACTTTCTTTAGATATGATAACGGATGATGAGGGGGAGCGCCAGTCCCTGCAGCTCACCAATCATGATTCCGCATCCCAGCCGGAAAAGGCCTTCCTGATGGGGGAGTCCAGACAGGTGCTGGCGGAGGCGGTGGAGAGCTTGAAGGAGAAGGAGAAGATGGTGGTTTCCCTGTACTATGTGGAGGAGCTGAATATGGGCCAGATCGCCCAGATCTTAGGTGTCAGCGAGCCACGTATCTCTCAGATACACAGTTCTGCCATCCGAAAGTTAAAAGCGTACATGAGTACATATCAGTGATAACTGAGTTGCTGTGAACAGCAACATGATTGAAAGGAGGAGACAGACATGTATCAGGGTTTTTACAATCTTACGTCCGGTATGCTGACTCAGAACCGGAACTTGAACGTAATCAGCAATAACATGGTGAATATCCAGACCCCGGGCTATAAGCAGGATAAGATGGTCAGCACCACCTTCCAGGAGGAGATGCTCTATCGGACCGGGAAGCGCTATAAGGAGAATCCGGAGCCTATGGCCACCACATCCAAGATCCGTGCCGCGGATCGGACTTATGTGAATTATGAGCAGGGAAGCTTCGAGAATACAGAGGGAATCTATGACTTTGCCTTGACTGGCGAGGGATTTTTCTGCATCGACACCCCGATGGGGGTTCGCTATACCAGGAATGGTTCCTTCAGTGTGGACAATGAGGGATATCTCACCTTAAATGGCATGGGGAGAGTCCAGGGCCGTGGAGGCCAGCCGATTCTCATTGAAAATGAGGAATTTTCCGTGGATGGACGGGGAAACATCATTGCTGGACCTGTTTTAGGGGGTGATGATGAGGAGGAAGACAGCTATGATTATGGAGAGGAGGGAGAGGTGGAAATCCGTACTCTTGGCTCTCTCCGGGTGGTGCGCTTTGCAGACAATGAGCAGCTCCATAAGGAGGATTACGGTTTGTTTTCCACCAATCAGGCAGCCGAGGAGGTGGAGAATCCTTCGGTTCTCTGGCAAAGTTTGGAGCGGTCCAATGTGGATATGGTAGAGCAGATGACCAGTATGATGTCATCCCAGCGGGCCTTACAGAGTGCCGCCCAGGTACTCAAGATGTATGATCAGATCCTGAGCAAGGCTTCCACGGATGTGGGAAGATTGTAATCATAATAAGGGGGATTAAGCGATGAATCAGTCCTTTTATACAGGCGCCCTGGGGGCAGGGGCCTGTATGGTAAAGATGAGTGTTATTTCCAATAACCTTGCCAATATTAATAATGATGGCTTCAAGCCAAAGACAGCAGCATTTACCGACCTGCTCCAGTTCAATTTAAATGACTCAGAGACGGCGGTGACGGAGCTTCAGTCCGGAAATGGTGTGCGGATGCAGCGGACCTATGCCAGCTACAACACCGGAGCCTTTACCACCACCAATAATCTTCTGGACTATGCTATTGTAGATAATAATCAGTTTTTCCGAATTCAGGATCCAGCTACCGGAGATATCACCTATACCCGGAACGGACATTTTCACCGGGGTGAGCTGGCTACCGGGGAGGGATTCTACCTCCTGACGGATAATGGGAAACTGGTGCTGGATCAGAATGGAGAGCCGGTGCGGGTTGAGGTCCCGGAGTTTTCCGATGAGGAGGAGGACGATTACGAGATCGAGGAGGATGATGAGGAGGAGGACGAGGATGCTCCCAGAATCACTCTCTGTACCTTTACCCATCCCAGCCGCCTTTTAAGCGTGGGGGATAATGAGTACGTCCCTCCAGCAGGAATGGAGCCCATTCTGTTAAAGAATGCCAGACTGGAGACCGGCGTGCTGGAGCGTTCCGGGACAGACATGGCGAAAGAGATGGTGCATATGATTGAGTGCCAGCGGGCCTACAGCTATGCGTTGCGGATGGTGACTACCTCGGATGAGATCGAGTCCACTATTAACAGCCTGAGAGGGTAAGCCCTTTGGAATAGTTATTTGCTAGAATGCTAACGAATGTGGGGAACGTCTATGAGACTGAAACGTTATGAAGATATGAATCTCCAAGATCTGGATGTGATGAAGGAGATCAGCAGCATTGGCACAAGCCATGCTGCCACCTCCCTTTCTAAGCTTCTCCAAAAGGAGGTGCGGATCACCATTCCGGAGGTCAATATTTTAAGCTATGATGAAACGGTAGACCGGATGGGGCAGATGGAAGAGCTGGTGGCAGCGACCCTGGTCCAGATGTCTAACGAGGTGAATGGCCTGATGCTGTTTATCTTTAAGCAGGATTTGGCCAACGCGGTGCTGGGAAAGCTGATGGGGAAGCAATACGAATCTTTTGAAGAGATGGATGAGATGGACTATTCCGCTCTGGAGGAGATCGGGAATATCATCATCTGCTCCTATGTGAATGCCTTTACCCAGTTAGTAAAGGTGGAGATCGATCTCTCCGTGCCCAGCTCGACCATTAATATGCTGGGTGGGATTTTGACTGTCCCCATCGCGGAGTATGGCTATGAGACAGATAAGTTAATGTATATTAATGCAGAATTTATTATGGATGGTGAGAGACTGTCAGACGGCCTGTTGATGCTTCCGGATATCCAGTCTCTGAATCATATCTTAGAGAAACTAGGTATTTCGTAATGGCAGAAAAGGACATTAAAGTAGGGATTGGTGATATGAAGTTTGCCCGAGGGAGCAATACCGTCATTACCTATGCTCTGGGCTCCTGTATCGGGATTACATTTTATGACCCAGTCATTAAGCTGGGTGGACTATTACATATTATGCTTCCTTCCAGAAGTGATCCCAATGACCCGAAAGTATTTAAGTATGCAGACAGCGGAATCCGGGAGACGGTTCGCAAGCTGACTGCCTTCGGGCTGGTGAAAAGCCGGACTGTGGTGAAGATTGCAGGCGGGGCGAAGATGTTCGAGATGAAAGGGAATTCTGACTTCGGCAATATCGGGCAAAGGAATGCGACAATGGTGAAAAAGGTGCTTATGGAGGAGCGGTTCCGCATTTCAGCGGAGGATACAGGCGGGACCTATGCCAGGACCATGCTTTTAAATGTAGAGAATGGCGATGTGGTTATACGTACGGTGGGTAAGCCGGAAAAGCATCTTTAGAGGGCAGAATGGCCAAAATGGACAGACCATTTTGTGTGCGGCGTGTTGCTGTGAATGGCAAAGCTGTGAGCAGTGACTCTTTTGGAAAGGAGCGGAAGAGATGAAAGTGGAGAAAGAGAAAGAGGGAATCCTCCTGGAATCGGGGACAAATGAGATCGAGATCATGAAGTTTACTATTCAGGGAGAGTTTTATGGTATCAATGTGGCGAAAGTGAAGGAGATCATGATGTCCGCAAAGGTGAAGGGAATGCCTCATGCCCACCCGGCGGTAGAGGGTATCTTTAAGCCGAGAGATATTCTGATCACGGTGATTGATCTGGGCTACTATCTGACCAATGAGTACCTGGAGCATAAGTCCAGAGATTTATTTATTGTGACGAATTTCAATAAGATGACGGTGGCTTTCCGGGTGCAGAGCATTGAGGGAATCAGCCGTATTTCCTGGAAGGATATCCAAAAGCCGGATAAGACCCTGACCCACGGGGAAGAAGGGGTGGCAACAGGAATTGCCCAGTGTGCAGGGGAGCTGGTGACCATCCTTGACTTCGAAAAGATCGTGGCGGAGATTGCTCCGGAGACTTCAATTCAGATTTCCGAGGTGGAGCAGATGGGAGACCGTCCTATCTGTGATAAGCCGTTGGTTATCGCTGAGGATTCTATCCTGCTTCAGAAAATGATCAATGATTCTCTTCAGAGGGCAGGGTTTACGGATATTAAGAATTTCAACAACGGCCAGGAGGCCTGGGATTATTTAAAGGCGATTCGCCACGATCATGATTTGTATGATAAGGTGAACTTGATTATCACGGATATTGAGATGCCGGAGATGGATGGCCATCGCCTGACGAAGTTGGTGAAGGAGGATGAACGATTAAAGCATTTACCTGTGGTAATCTTTTCTTCCCTGATTGATGAGCAGATGCGGACTAAGGGCGAGTCGCTGGGAGCAGATGAGCAGCTGACGAAGCCGGAGATAGGGAATCTGGTTCATGTGATTGATCGGTTGCTAGAGCGGTTTGAAAATACAGTAAAGAACATTTAGCAGACATTCAAGGGCGGATTTTCCAGGATTGTTTTGTGAAATAGGTGAGAGTGTGGAGAGGCTTAAACAGCAGCCCCTGGCTAGTCAGATGGCGAAGGGCAGCGAGAAAACGCGGAGGTTGAGTGGATGAAGAGACAGATTAAGAGACAGATCGCAGGATGTCTGGCTGTCCTTATGATGGCTTCGGCTGGAGCCTTTCCCGCTATGGCAGATGAGTGGGATCGATCTGAGGACGGAAAGCATTGGATGTATTTTGATTATTCCGGCGAGCCCCTGATGGACGAGTGGATTGAAGTGAATGGAAAGACCTACTACCTGGACGCAAAGGGATATATGAAGACGGGGTGGGTAACAAACCAGGGCGAGGGCACACGCCATTATATGGGCGAGGACGGCGCGATGTTGACCAATACCTTCACCCCTGATAACCGGTATGTGGGCCCGGACGGCGCGATTGTGGAGGCTTATGATAATTATCGGAAGAAGGTTAAGGCAGAGGTTAAGAAAGCCTTAAAGACGAAGAGTAAGAAGAAGTCCTCCGGGGCGGCAGCCTCTGGCGGGGAACGGAAGCGATATTTCCTGCTGACGGATCTGAACCAGGATGGATACCAGGATATCGTGGTGACTGAGCGGACCGCCCAGGAGGAGGCTAATACCATCCAGACAGCGGCAGCTGTGGCTGCTGGCAGAGGCGTGGCTTTTGAGCAGCTGGGCGCCAGTTTGGGTATCAGCCAGGCCCAGGCCCTGGGCCAGTTTATCACTGACGGAAATCTGATTGAGATCGCTGTGTGGGATCCGGAGGAGGGAAAGTTCCAACTGGCGGCAGAGTTTGACGAGACCGGCGAGGGAGAGCGGAGCACCTTATACCAGGATCCAGGCGGCCAGGGAATCTGGCTGGAGATTCGGGAAGATGAAGAGAATTTGCGGATATTTCAGATGGAAATGGACACTTCCCGATTTGAAAGTATGTGGAGTTTTTCCCTGAAGCTTGATGAGTGGGGCGGCGCTCTTTACTGCCTCAATGGGAGTGAGGAGGATAAGGCCTACTGGGATATGACGATGGCTGAGGCAAGACAGGCGGTAGGGAATATGCCTTTAAGCGGGTATCAGGAAGCCACGGACGAGAATGTGGCAGCTCTGGTGGATCTGCTGCTGACAGAGGATGAGCTGGGGATGTGGCAGTAGGTGAGCGAGGATATTCCGGTGTAAATCTTAAGGCGCTGGACAGAAGAAACGAATAGATGAGTACAAAGGTGTAACGTCTTTCTGGGATCGTGAGAAAGGGTTGCACCTTTTTATGTGCAGCTAAGATATCCTTGCGTTCCCTCATTCACCGTGGTAAAATGATGTTGCTGTTCGCAGACAGGAAGGAGAAAAGAACTTATGAAGCAAGGAATAACACTAACCGGAAAGAGGATCCTGGTTACGGGCGCTGCCGGATTTATCGGCGCGAATTTGGTTCTGGAGCTTTTGCGGAAAGTACCGTCGGTGAAGCTCATCGGCATTGACAATATGAATGATTATTATGATCCATCCATAAAAGCGTATCGGCTAGGCCAGATCCAGGAGGAGGCTGGGGCGCATCCGGATTCTTCCTGGAGCTTTGTCAAGGGCTCTATTGCCGATAAGGATCTGGTGGAGGAGATATTCCAGACCCATTGCCCGGATCTGGTGGTGAATCTGGCGGCTCAGGCAGGGGTCCGCTATTCTATTACCAATCCGGACGCCTACATTGAGGCGAATCTCATTGGCTTTTACCATATTCTGGAGGCCTGCCGCCATTCTTATGACGAGGGAAATAAAGGCGTGGAGCATTTAGTCTACGCCTCCAGTTCTTCTGTTTATGGGAGCAATAAAAAGGTTCCCTATTCCACGGAGGATAAGGTGGACAACCCAGTCTCCCTTTACGCGGCCACAAAGAAGTCCAATGAACTTATGGCCCATGCCTACAGCAAGCTTTACAATATCCCCTCCACAGGGCTGCGGTTTTTTACTGTGTATGGGCCGGCAGGGCGTCCGGACATGGCTTATTTCGGCTTTACAGATAAGCTCTTAAAAGGGGAAACTATCCGGATTTTTAATTATGGGAACTGCAGGCGGGATTTCACCTATGTGGATGATATTGTAGAAGGGGTAAAGCGGGTGATGCAGTCTCCTCCAAAACGGCGCACAGGGGAGGACGGGCTTCCCCTTCCGCCCTATGCGGTTTACAATATCGGCAACAGCAGTCCGGAGAATCTTCTGGATTTCGTGGATATTCTCCAGCAGGAGCTGGTTCTGGCCGGGGTTTTACCGGCAGATTACGACTTTGAGGCCCACAAGGAGCTTGTGCCTATGCAGCCGGGGGATGTGCCGGTGACCTATGCGGATACAGCGCCCCTGGAGCGGGATTTCGGCTTTAAGCCCTCCACCAACCTGAGAGATGGTTTAAGGAGTTTTGCCCGGTGGTATAAGGAATTTTACCAGGTTTAGAAGAGAAAGAGAGGAAGAGGAAGCAGGATATGGATCGAAAAATCGCAGTGGCAGGTACGGGATATGTGGGACTATCCTTGGCAGTGCTTCTGGCACAGAAGAATACGGTAACAGCGGTGGATGTGATTCCGGAAAAGGTGGATAAGATCAACCGGAGGGTTTCTCCTATCCAGGATGATTATATTGAGAAGTATCTGGCGGAAAAGTCATTAAATCTGCGAGCCACCCTGGATGGGGATGAGGCCTACAGGGATGCGGAATTTGTCATCATCGCCGCCCCCACCAATTATGACAGCAAGAAGAATTACTTTGATACCTCGGCGGTGGAAGGCGTGATTAGGCAGGTGATGGCCTGCAATCCAAAGGCTATCATGGTGATCAAGTCTACGATCCCGGTAGGCTATACCCAGTCCATCCGGGAGAGAATGGGGAGCAGGAATATCCTTTTCAGCCCGGAATTCCTCCGGGAGTCCAAGGCGCTCTACGATAACCTTTATCCCTCGCGGATCATTGTTGGGACGGATTTGGAGGATGAGCGTTTGGTGGAGGCGGCCTATACCTTTGCCGGCCTTTTGCAGGAAGGGGCGCTGAAGGAGGAGATCGATACGCTCTATATGGGGTTTACGGAGGCGGAAGCAGTAAAGCTTTTTGCCAATACCTATCTGGCGCTCAGAGTGTCCTACTTTAATGAGCTGGACACCTATGCGGAGATGAAGGGGTTAGACACCAGGCAGATTATTAATGGAGTGTGCCTGGATCCCAGGATTGGATCACATTATAATAATCCTTCCTTTGGTTATGGAGGCTACTGCTTGCCCAAGGACACGAAACAGCTTTTGGCCAATTACGCCGATGTGCCGGAGAATCTTATCGAGGCCATTGTGGAGTCTAACCGCACCAGGAAGGACTTTATCGCGGATCGGGTGCGGGACAAGGCAGGATATTACACTGCCAGAAGCAGCTGGGAGCGGGAAAAGGAGAAGGAGATAGTGATCGGGGTGTACCGCCTGACCATGAAGAGTAATTCTGATAATTTCCGCCAGAGCTCGATCCAGGGAATCATGAAGCGGATTAAGGCCAAGGGCGCTACTGTGGTAATCTATGAGCCCACCCTGGAGGACGGCGCCTCTTTCTTTGGCAGCAAGGTAGTCAATAACCTGGAGGCCTTTAAAGGCGTCTGTGACGCCATTATCGCAAACCGCTATGATGCCTCCCTGGAGGATGTGAAGGATAAGGTATATACCAGAGATTTATTCCATAAGGATTAAATGGAATTTTATAAGCCGAAGGAAAAAAGGAGAGATAAATCAATGTGCGGAATTGTAGGATTTGTAGGAGATCATCAGGCGGCCCCTATTCTTTTAGATGGCCTTTCCAAGCTGGAGTACAGGGGATATGACTCGGCAGGTCTGGCCATTCGCGACGGGGCCTCGGCGGTGGAGATCGTCAAGGCCAAAGGCCGGCTCCGATTTCTTGCGGAGAAGACCAACGGCGGGGAGGAACTTAAAGGGTGCTGCGGCATCGGCCATACCCGCTGGGCCACCCACGGGGAGCCATCAGAGAAGAATGCCCATCCCCACTGTAGCGATAAAAGCGAGGTGGTAGGGGTGCATAATGGCATTATTGAGAATTACCAGGAGCTGAAGGATAAGCTGCAGCGGAAAGGATATACCTTTTACTCCCAGACGGATACAGAGGTGGTGGTGAAGCTGGTGGACTACTACTACAAGAAGTATCAGATGGGGCCTGTGGACGCCTTGTCCAAGACCATGGTGCGTGTGCGGGGTTCCTATGCCTTGGCAGTGATGTTTCAGGATTTTCCCGGGGAAATTTATGCTGCCAGAAAGGAAAGCCCTCTGATCCTGGGGGTTCAGGAGGGAGAATCCTACATTGCCTCCGATGTCCCGGCGATATTAAAGTATGCCAGGAATGTATACTATATTGACAATCTGGAAATGGCCCGTGTGCAGAAGGGGGAGATTACCTTCTATAATCTGGACGGCGAACAGGTGGAGAAAGAGACTACTGAGATTAAGTGGGATGCGGAGGCGGCGGAGAAGGCCGGCTTTGAGCACTTTATGATGAAGGAGATTCATGAACAGCCAAAGGCTGTGGCGGATACCTGCAATTCCTTTCTGAAGGAGGGGGCGCTGGACTTTACCGATACGGGTCTGAGCCAGGAGCGGATGCAGAACATCCGGCAGATCCATATCGTGGCCTGTGGTTCTGCCTACCATGTGGGAATCGCGGCCCAATATGTGATAGAGGATCTGGCTAGGATTCCTGTCCGGGTTGAGCTGGCCTCGGAATTCCGCTATCGGAGGCCCCTCCTGGATCCAGAGGATATGGTGATTATTATCAGCCAGTCCGGGGAGACGGCAGACAGCCTGGCGGCTCTGCGTGAGGCAAAGCGGCAGGGGGTGTGGACGCTGGCTGTGGTGAATGTGGTGGGGAGTTCCATTGCCCGGGAGGCAGACGGGGTCTGCTATACTGTGGCTGGGCCGGAGATCGCCGTGGCTACCACCAAGGCCTACAGCGCCCAGCTGATCGTCTGCTATCTGCTGCCCGTGAAGATTGCCAGCGCCAGGGGTCAGATAGACGACGGGAAGCTTGCCGAACTGGTAGAGGAGATCCGAAGACTACCGGAGAAGATCCAAAGGATTCTGGATGATAAGGAGCGTATCCAGTGGTTCGCGGCTAAGTTTGCCAACGCCAGGGATATTTTCTTCATCGGCAGGGGCCTGGACTATGCCATCAGCCTGGAGGGAAGCCTGAAGATGAAGGAGATCAGCTATGTCCACTCGGAGGCCTATGCTGCCGGGGAATTAAAGCATGGGACCATCTCTCTGATTGAGGATGGGATCCTGGTTATCGGCGTATTGACCCAGAAGGAGCTTTTCGAGAAAACGGTAAGCAATATGGTGGAGGTGAAAAGCCGGGGCGCTTATCTGATGGGGCTGACTAGCTTCGGGAATTACAATGTGGAGGATGTGGCAGACTTTACGGTGTATGTGCCCAGGACCGACGAGCATTTTACCACCAGCCTGGCGGTGATCCCGCTGCAGCTTTTAGGCTATTATGTGGCAGTGGCCAAGGGGCTGGATGTGGATAAGCCGAGAAATTTGGCAAAGAGTGTAACGGTGGAATAGAAGGATTTCAATTTTTAACAAAAACAGGATTGAATTTGTCCAGGAAATGTAGTATGCTAAAAGACGCATAATTATTATGGTGTTCCCAGAGGAACGCCCGAAAAAGAGGAGGAGCTTATGAAGAAACTGACAACACTTTTGCTCAGCGCGGCGATGATTCTTTCATTGGCCGGATGTGGGGGCAAGCAGGATCCCAAGGAAATCTATGACGCAGCAGCGAAAAAGGCGCAGGAGCTGACCAGCGTTGATGCAAGCTATGTGCTGAACATGAAGATGGTCCAGGGTGAGGAGACCATGGACATGTCCATGGACATGAACATGAAGATCGACGGGATTAATTCCGAGAGCATGCGTTATCTGATGGATGGCACCACAAGCGCTATGGGCCAGAGCATGCCTACCAACCTGTACTATGAGGGCGGCTATTGCTACATGGATGTAATGGGCCAGAAGGTGAAATACGCCATGGATCTGGATGAGATGACGGCTCAGGCCACACAGAGCCTGGGAGGCGCTACCATGGATTCTTCTTACTTAAAGGATATCAAGGCAGAGAAGGATGGAGATAATCAGATTTTGACCTTCACCGCTGACGCAAGCAAGATGGATTCTTATGCCAAGGATTTAATGAGCTCTATGGGCAGCGCGATGGAAGGGTTAGGTGATGTTACCTATTCCATCAAGGAAGTAAGCGGCGAATCTGTGGTAAATAAGGACGGATACATCTCCAGCGGCAAGGTTAAGATGGTGATGGAGATGAGCCTGGAGGGCGAGACGGTCAGCGTAGACGTGGATATGGATATAACCTACAATAATCCGGGCCAGGCAGTGGAGATCACCGCGCCTGGGGATCTGGACAGCTACACGGAGGTCGATGCAAGCATGCTGGGCATGTAAGATTAGGAAATCATATAAAACAGGAAAACTGGCAGAAGGCGTTTTCAGCCTCCTGCCAGTTTTTTGTTTGCTGTGTCCTTTTTTATTCATTGGAAAGCGCCTCCAGATACACACCGTTTCAGATCCCGATAAAAGTTGGGGTATGAGATATTAACACATTCCGCCCCCAGGATTTCCGTTTCCCCCTGGGCGCACAGCCCGGTGATGGCAAAGGTCATGGCGATTCGGTGATCCAGATGGCTGTCGATCCTGGCCCCGTGGAGTTCTCTTCCGCCCCGGATGATCATGCCGTCCTCGTTTTCCCTGATATCAGCGCCCATAGCGGAGAGGCCAGAGACCATCACCGCGATCCGGTTGGATTCCTTTACCTTTAGCTCCGCGGCGTCGCGGATAATGGTTTCCCCTTCCGCGAAGCAGGCCAGCGCCGCCAGCATGGGAAGCTCGTCGATGAGAGTGGGAATCATCCCTTGGCCAATGGTGGTCCCATGGAGGGCGCTGTGGCGCACCAGGATATCTGCCGCAGGCTCTCCGGAATCCTTTCGTACATCCGTCAGGGTTACATCGCCACCCATCGCCTGGCATACCTTGAGGATACCGTCCCGGGTAGGATTGATGCCTACATTTTTTATCCGGATTTCCGAACCGGGGATCATGAGCCCTGCAGCCAGGAAAAAGGCGGCGGAGGAGATATCTCCGGGCACCGGGATCCGGCAGCCGGACAGCTCCCCGGCAGGGCGAATAGTGGCGGTGCAGACTTCACAGCGGATGTCTGCACCAAAGTGCTTTAACATCAACTCCGAGTGATTTCTGGAGAGATAGGGCTCAGTGACGCTGGTCTCCCCCTGGGCGTACAGACCTGCCAGAAGGACAGCAGATTTTACCTGAGCGGAAGCCACAGGGGAGGCGTAATGGATGCCGTGAAGGATCCCTCCCTGGATGGAGAGAGGGGCGCAGCCATTGTTTTGCAGGCTGGTGATCCGAGCGCCCATTTGCGATAGGGGATCCATGATCCGCTTCATGGGGCGCTTTTGTATGGAATCATCTCCGGTGAGGATTACGTCAAAGTCCTGGGCAGAAAGGATGCCGGAGATCAGGCGGGTGGTGGTTCCGCTGTTTCCGCAATCTAATGGGGAGCCAGGCCGCTTAAGCCCCTTAAGTCCCTTTCCGTGAACCAGGACCCTGCTTCCTTCATTCTGGATTTCTATGCCCATAGAGCGGAAGCAGGAGATAGTGGACAGACAGTCTGCCCCCTGGAGAAAATTGGTGATTTCTGTGGTGCCTTTGGCGATAGCGCCCAGCATCACGCTGCGGTGGGAGATGGATTTATCTCCCGGTACGGTGATTTCCCCTCTTAACGAGGGAACCTTGGAAAATTTCATAAGGTTCCTGCTTTCTTTACATAATTTCGTAGTGGTATTTTTCCAGCTGCGCCCGGGCAGCATCCATAGATTCCCTTTCGTAGAAGGTGATCCGCAAGGCACCTTCTCCGTTCTCCCGGTTATTGTTAATCCCGATATTCTTTATACTGATGCCCTTGGCGGCCAATACCACAGACAAGGTGGATATGGCGCCGGGCTCATCCACAATATCCACGGAGAAAGAGTATTCCGGGGGCAGCGCGCCCTTTGCCCGGTCAGTGATGGAATTCCGGTATTCTCTGGAGACGGCGAAAAGCTGGTGCAGGCTGTCTTGATCCCCCGCCTTTACCTGCTCTAGGATCTGGGTCAGGGAACGGATATACTGTTCAAGAATCCAGGCGATAGGGCCCTGGTTGGCAATGCAGATCTGCTCCCACATCTCCGGGGAGGCGGAGGCGATCCGGGTGATATCCTTAAAACCGCCGGCGGCCACTTGCTTCATGATCCCGGCGGGAGAGTCGGAGTCCTTCACCAGATTTACCAGGCTGGAGGCCACGATATGGGGAAGGTGGCTGATAGCCGCCACTGCCTGATCATGCTCCTCATAATCCAGCGTCAGAGGGAGGGCGCCGATGGCCTTGGCGATGGCTTCCAGCCTTTGGCTCAAGGCCTGGCTCCGTTCATGGGCTGTGGGCGTTATGATATAAAAGGCATTCTCCAACAGATGATCTGTGGAATGCTCAAAGCCGGTCTTTTCTGAACCTGCCATAGGGTGGCCGCCCACGAAAACCGCCTCCAGCCCCTGGCGGATGACCTCCAGATGAATGCTGGACTTGGTGCTCCCCACATCGGTGATAAAGGCGCCTTCCTTGAGATAAGGCTTGATGGCGGCCAGGTACTGGGCATTATATTCCACTGGGGTGCATAAAAAGATCACGTCACATGCGCTCAGGGGTTCTCCGATTCCCTCCAGGATCACGTCCACGATTCCCTCAGCCTTTGCCTGCTCCAACTTGGATCGGGTCCGCATGTAGGCCATGATGGTGATATCCGGGTGGAAACGCTTCAGCCCCCTGGCGATGGAGCCGCCCATCAGGCCCAGCCCGATAAAAGCGATAGTTCGTTCATTCATAGGCTGCATCCTCCTGTACATTATTTCATGGACCGGCCGGTTTAAAGGCGGCGGTTTTCCAGCTGGGCGTAGGGCTTTAACTCTGTCATCAGCTGGGCAAACTGGGAAAAGGTGAGGGACTGGGGGCCGTCGGACAGTGCGCAGGAAGGACAGGGATGCACCTCGATCATCAAGCCGTCAGCGCCCACGGCCACCGCTGCCTGGGAGGGGTGCTCCACTAAAGCCCTCACGCCAGTGGCATGGCTGGGATCCACGATAATGGGAAGATGGCTCTTAGCCCGGATCACCGGGACTGCGCTTAAGTCCAGGGTATTTCTGGTGGCGGTTTCGTAGGTGCGGATACCCCGCTCACAGAGGACGATATGAGGGTTTCCCTCAGAGATAATGTATTCCGCTGCATTTAACCACTCGTCTACTGTGGCAGCCAGCCCTCTCTTGAGCATAACCGGAAGGCCGGATCGGCCCACCTCCTTGAGCAGCTCGAAATTCTGCATGTTCCTGGCGCCGATCTGGAGCATATCCACATAGTTGACGGCCATGGACAGTGCGCGCAGGCTGGTGACCTCACAGATGGTGGCCAGCCCGGTTGCCCGTCCGGCCTCTTCCATGTACCGCAGCCCTTCCTCCTCCAGGCCCTGGAAGGAGTAAGGGGAGGTTCTGGGCTTAAAGGCCCCCCCTCTAAGGAAGGTAGCGCCTGCCTTTTTTACCTCCTGGGCACACTGGAGAAGCTGGTCATGATTTTCAATGGCGCAGGGGCCAGCCATGACGGTGAGGGTGCCAGGGCCAATGGAGGTATGCTTCACCGGGATGGAAGAATCCTCTGGATGGAACTTTTTATTGACCAGTTTATAGGACTCGGTGACCTGGACCACCTTCTCCACCCCTTCTGAGATCTCCATATTGATTCCGCGGAGTTTGGACTTGTCCCCTACCACGCCTACAATGGTGACCTCATCCCCTTTAGAGAGATGGACCTGGAGCCCTTTTGACTCCACCAGCTTAGTGACTTGACTGATCGCTTCCTGGGAAGCATTTGGCTTCATAATGATAATCATACAATTCTCCTCAACTTTCTGATATTAAATTTTGCACATGCTTTATTGTAAAATAGAAGAGGAGAAAAGTCAACGCTTCTGCGCGTTGAATTGTTAAATCCCTAGAGACCGCGGCTGGTAAGGTTCAGGATAGCCTCCTTATGGGGATTGAGCAGGGCGGCCAGGTAGCAAAATGAGCTGTTGGAGAGGATGAGGGCCCTGCAGTGGCTCATCAGCTGCATGTCCCGGTAGTTTTCGCCATGGAGATTCCCCTCGATAAAGGTATAGTCCGGAAACTGGTGAAAATTCATCTCAATGGCGTGCTCCCTGCACCAGGGGATATCGTCAGAAAAGACGAAGAGGCGCCAGTCTTTCCCATAGCGGGCGCAGAAGGTATCCACGAACTGGCGGCAGACCTCTGGGGAGAAGGCCAGGCCCAGCGTGGTGTAATCTCCCCGGCGGATGTGGATAGCAAGGGAGGGTGAGGTGGTGATCTGCTCCAGATAGGCCCGGTTTTTCTCATCGGTGATTTCCGGAAACTGGAATTCCTTTAAGAAGATATCGGAATAGGCATCAAACCATTGATGATTAATCCAGTATCCGTGATAATAGATATTTCCAGGCACGT
Organism: uncultured Lachnospiraceae bacterium; assembly: GCA_949740725.1. GTDB lineage: Bacteria > Bacillota > Clostridia > Lachnospirales > Lachnospiraceae > Caccovicinus. The sequence continues at coordinate 19,351 of CATJIO010000096.1, forward strand.
CTAAGATCTCCGGAAAATATCCGCCGCAGGGAACAGCATAGCGCTCCCCATCGAAGGGATTAAAGTGCTGGCTTTCCTCACCTACTTCAGAGATCATCTGGATGGCAATCTGGTTTTCCGAGAGAATTTGGGGAACGCTTTTCCCTTCCAGCCGCTTGGTTTCCAGAATAAACTTCCAGACCGGCGGGTCGAAGCATTCACTGAGCATGTGGGGATGTATCCCGAATACCTTTTCCAGCTCATAGCCGTTGTGAATGGTATTCAAGGCAAAATAGGTGTCGTCCAGATACATTACATCGCCGGGATGGGATAATTCATAGTATCGGGCAAAAATGTATTGAAAAGCCTGATTCGCCAGGCCTCCGTTTAAAAATTGGATTTTCATGGGCAGTCTCCTTAAGCTTCCTAAAAACATGCGCGCCATTTGGCGAAAGATAAACGTGTCAGTACAATAGTTTACCATAGCAGGGGGAAAATAGCAATCAATCCAATGAAGGTCCGTTTTTTTTGCGGAAATATTTTGTATAATTCATTCAATTCTGCTTGTAAAATCTCTGGATTTTTAGTACAATATCATCATGGGCTAAATGGAAGCTTGTTTTGACTTCAAATATGATGTTACAGGAGGAATGTTTATGAACGTTTATGGAACCAGTCAAATCCGTAACGTTGTATTACTTGGACATGGTGGTGCGGGTAAAACAACAGTTGCAGAAGCTATGGCATTGCTTAC
>CATJIO010000097.1 GCA_949740725.1 uncultured Lachnospiraceae bacterium
TCTCTATGACCATCACGACGCCAGCGGCTTCATCACCCTGTTCGGACTGCCCCTGAAGGTGAGGGCCATGAAGCTTGCGGAGGCGGAGCGGAAATAAATCCTTGTCTATTATTCCTTGAGAAAGGGGCTGTGGCAAAATGCAGCTTATATGCAAGATATAGGTACAACCTTGGCGGCCTAAATGCCCTATCTTGTATATAACAGCTGTTTTGCCACAGCCCCTTTCTCGTTCATGATATCCCTGCTGTGTTCTTTATTACTACAAATCTCCGTTCAATCCAAGCTTATTAACACCTCCGCTTTCAGGCCTGCAGCACCATATTCCTGGGAATCCCTTTGGCAAACATCAGAATATTTTCCACGGATTCTTTTAACATTTCATGCATTCCAAGCCCACAGGTGCTGGCTACATGGGGCGTCAACACAACATGATCCAATCTCTTTAATTCCTGGATGGTAGCAGGAGGCTCCGTTTCAAATACATCCAGCCCGGCTCCTGCAATGCGTCCGCTTTTCAACGCTTCAATCAGGTCTCGTTCGTTTACAATTTTCCCCCTGCTGGTATTGATGAAATACGCGTTTGGCTTCATTTTTTCAAAAAACTTTTTGTCTACAAAAGCCCGGGCGGAATCAGTCAAAGGAATATGTACAGAGACAAAATCCGAGTTTTCGATTAATTCCTCCAACCCCGCTCTCTTCACATGATATTTTTTAGCGGCCTCCTCATCCCAATGAATATCATAAGCTATGACATGGCAGCACATGCCGGAAAGAAAACGGGCCAGACTCTTTCCAATCGCTCCAAACCCTATGATTCCCACAGTCCTTCCACAAATCTCTCCTCCATACATGGGCCTCCACAAGCCAGAGCGCATATCCCGGTCATACTGGGGAATCTTCTTGCAGACTGCGAACATCAGTGCAAATGCGTGCTCTGCAACGGCCATGGCATTGGCTCCCGGCGTATTGCTGACGCAAATCCCATGCTTTTTGGCTGTCTGAAGATCCACCCTGTCATACCCCGCCCCATACCGCACAATCATTTTCAGCTGATCTCCCGCTCCCTCAATGGTCTGCCGGCACCAGGTTTCCCCTGCTGCAATCACATAGGTGGATCCCTTCACGGCCCGAATTACCTGCTCATAATCATCTGTATTGTCTGTAGGATTCCATTCAACGGCAAATCCCGCTTTCTCCAGCTGGTCTACTTCCCTGCTAATATCTTGTCCCACATTTTCTACTGTAATAACCACCCTCTCCTTCAACGTGTCATCTCCCCTCCGTCCTTTCCTCAACCAAAGCTTTAGTCCTCTCCAGCGTCCCTTTTCCTGCCTCCATCAAAAAGCCTGCGTCCGAACCAATGGACAACCAGCTGACTCCTCTTTCCACCCACTCTCTGATAGATTTCTCGTTGAAACCCACGGCTGCCCCAAAGGGCATACCTTTCCTGCGCAATACCTCAGCCACCTCATCATACAATACCATCACTCTTGGATGCTCTTGCTGCTGTAGCAATCCTGCAGAACCAGATAAATCACTGGGCCCAATTAGAACGGAGTCAATTCCTGGTACAGAAATTATATCCTCTAAATGTTCTAATGCATCTACGTGCTCAATCTGTATAATTTTCCAAAAGGATCTTCCGGAACGTTGAATATACTCCTGAACTCCCTCTAGGCCAAACATAGAGGCCCTTCCCGGACCATAACCACGGATTCCCTCTGGCGGATACAGACAGGAGCTCACTGCCAGCTCTGCATCCTCTACCCCTTTAATCATGGGAAAAATCGCTGCATCAATCCCCATATCCAAAACCGGCTTGATGAGTACCGGATCATTCCATGGCACCCTCACAAACACAGGCTTTCCCGCTGCCTGAGCTCCCAGAAAATGCGGCATCAACCGATCCTTTCCCAACTGGGTATGCTCCATATCCACCCAGAGGAAATCATATCCGCAGCATCCTAAAAGCTCTGTGGTTACACCATCCCCCAACACAATATTCGTTCCCACACAAATGCCGCCTTTTTTTATTTTATCTTCAATCTGTGAAATCAAATTCATAACTACTTCCCTCCTACTATGCAATAAACCCTAAAAGCCTGGGCAAGAACAAAACAAACCAATCACAATACGTAATCATAATCAAGCTGATAAACAAGGGAACCAGCCAGGGAACCGTCATCCGGATAATCCTGGTTACCTTATATCCGGTCATGGTAGACAAAAGATACAGAGACGTCCCTACGGGAGGCGTCAGAAGACCTATCATCAGATTCAATACAATCACCACTCCCAGATGAACCGGATGGATCCCATAAATTCCGCATAAGGGCGTAACAATAGGAGCCATAAGCAGAATCGCCACAATGCTGTCAAAAAACATGCCAAATATCAGTATTACAACATTTACCAGCACCAGAACTACATATTTATTAGAGGTAAATCCCGTCAAAAGCTCCATAACCATCTGATCTACCTTTTCATAATTAATGATAAAGCTAAAGACTGTGGCGCCTACTACAATCAAAAGAACTGGCAAAACATTTCGCAGAGCATTCATAATAACCTTTGGCAGATCGCGGACCCGGGTTTCTCTGTAAATAAAGCAGGTGAGAATTATGGCATACAGAATCGCCACCATGGCAGCCTCTGTGGGAGTAAACCATCCTGTCCAAATTCCCCCAATGATCAAAAGCGGCATACATAACGCCAGAAAGCTGTTCTGAAAGGTTTTCCAAAACTCCTTTGCCGTCACGCGCTTTTCCCGCGGATAATTTCTCTTTTTTGATTTATAAAAACACATGGCCGCCAGACAAAGAGACATTACGATTCCCGGGATCATGCCGCCGATAAACAGAGCTCCCGTAGAGGTTCCCACAAAGGACGCATATACTACAAAAGGAATACTGGGCGGAATAATCGGTCCCACTGTTCCCGAGGCTCCTGTAATCCCGATGGAAAAATCATCGTCGAAACCCGCCTCCCTCATAGCCTTTAATTCAATCTGTCCCAGTCCCCCCACATCGGCTATGGCTGATCCGGACATTCCGGAAAAAATCACGCTTGCTACAATATTTACATAGCCCAGTCCGCCTCTGAAATGTCCCACAACTGCTTTCGCAAATCCAAAAATCCGTTCTGTAATGCTCCCCGTATTCATAATCTCTGCCGCAAGAATAAAGAAGGGGACAGCAAGCAGTGGAAAATTGTTCAATGCCGTTAGTAGCTTCTGCATAAAGGTCAGAGGAGGCAGCATAGGATTCATAAATACATATAGAATGGAGGGCAGCAGCATGGAAATATAAATGGGTGCACCAATAAACAAAAGCGCCACAAATAACACTAAAAACACACCAAAAGCCATCTTCTCACTCCCCTCCTTTTTGTTGAATCAATGTTTTAAAGTCCTGGATAATCAGTTGGACAATACGTATGATAGCAACAGCCATGGAGACCGGCGCTATGGAGTATACAATTCCCATGGAAAATCGCATGGCTGGCGCCGGATTTATCCACTGAAACTCCACAAATTGAATCCCCCAATAAATCATAATGGCAAAAGCTATGATGGTCACCACATTAGATACAATATCAAAAATACACTTCTGTTTTTTGCTGAAATAATTTACCACCAGATCCAGCGCAATATTGGACCTGGTTTTATATACCCAGCCAATTCCAGAAAAGATAATCCAGATATAAAGAAATCTGGCAAGCTCTTCCGAAAAGATCAAGGGACTTCGAAAGAATACCCTGCTGATGATCTGGACAGACACATCCAGCATCAATATGATAAATAAAGTAATTGTCACACCTTCTTCCAGATGATCCCATATTCTCTTCAAGACCTTTTTCACTATGCCTCCTCCTTTCCACTTCTGTTTTGTGTAACAAATGTTACGATTTTGATCCAACTTTAGGTATAAAAATTTCCTGCAAGAGTACACTCTTGCAGGAAACTCTCAACGATCATGATCCCTTATTCTCTTCACACCAATCCAAAGCCTGCTGGCGCACCGCCCGCCAACTGTCGTACTCGCTTCCTCCAAACTCCTCTCCTATCACCTGATCCGCACTTTCCTTAAAGGCCTTAAGATCAATGTCCTCAATCACAGTCATTCCATTGGCCTTCAGCTCTTCCAGCGTTTCCAGATTTCCCTCCCGGATTCTGTCATTACAGATCCCCTGATACCTGGTCATAATCTCCTGTATCTTTGTCCGCTCTTCCTCTGTAAGAGAATTCCACAGATCCAGATTAATGAAATCCGCATTCATGTTGGGTTGATGGTTGGTCAAAATCAGATAGTCTTGTACCTCATAGAATTTTGCCGCCAACACATTTGCAATGGGGTTATCCTGTCCGTTTACCACTCCTGTCTGCATTGCCATATACAACTCTGAATAAGCAACCGGCACCGGCGCTGCTCCCAGGGCCTTAATCGTGGCAATTGATATAGGCTGCTCCATGGAACGTATTTTCTGGCCCCTTAAGTCCTCCGGACTATGCACTTCAATCCCCTTTGTGGTTAGCTCCCGCTGCCCGTTATTTTTAATTGCCAACGCATACATATTCGTGGTATTTAAAAGCTCTCCATTTAGCACTTCCGGCATGAGATACTCAATGTGATAGCGCTCTGCCATATAGTCATCATCAAAAGTAAACGGCATCAACAACCCCTGAAGATCTTCCTGATACTGCATAATCGTCTGCAGCCCCACGGTCAGGATGTCAATACTTCCGGCCCGACACATGTCTACGCCGTCTGCATCACCGGCCAGCTGTGCAGCCGTATATACCTGCACCTCAATCCCTGTAGCCTCCTCAATTTCCTTTGCCGCCTCCTGGGCTGTAATGGCAAACGGATGATCCTGGGCTGATGCCAGGGACCACTTCAGCACTCTCTTTGCTGTTCCCGTATCTCCCTGCATCTCCACTTTTCCCTCTTCTTCCTTCTCTTCTGCCTGCTGGGGCACTGTTTCCGATGATGACTGCTGCCTCCCACAACCGCTCAGCATGGATATTCCCAACACCCCACTTAAAACAATCGCTAAAACCCTTCTCCACTTCATTTATGCTTATACCTCCGTATTTTCCTGGCATTTTGCCAGAGCCGCCAGCATGTCCTCTGTCCGGGGATGTCTGCCTGTCCATTTTTCCACAGCCAGCGCCCCCTGATATACCAGCATATTTAATCCGTCATAAGTAACCGCCTGTCTCTTCCCTGCCTCCTTTAAAAATTCTGTCTGCGCTGGGTTGGGAATAATGTCCTGCACGATCATTCCTGGACGGATATCGTCATAGCAGATATCCGGCTTGTTTCGATCCGGATACAATCCGATATTTGTAGCATTGACCAAAATATCACAAGCGGGAATATGTACCCCTGCATCCCAGGACAGATATTCCGCGTCAACCCCCGTCTTCGCCTGTATCAGTCCTGCAAGCTCTCTTCCCTTCTGCTCGGTTCGATTGATTATGACAATCTTTTTGCAGCCTTTCAGCGCACACTCAACCCCTATGGCCCGCGCTGCTCCTCCTGCCCCCAGCATCACGATAGTTTTTCCCTGTAGATCAGCTCCCCTCCTTTCCATTCCAATAACAAATCCTTTTCCATCTGTGTTATCTCCAATGAGGCGGCCATTATGATTGATAATTGTGTTAATCGCACCGATCATTTGAGCGCTTTCACTCAATTCATCCATATACTTCATCGCTTCTGTTTTATGCGGAATTGTAAGGTTCACCCCGGCGATCTTCAGAGTTCTGACTGATCGAATCGCACATTCCAGATCCGCAGGATCCACCTCAAATAATTGATATCTCCAATTCAATCCGCAGGATCTGTAACCTGCTTCATACATAACAGGCGACGGATTTTCGTCAATAGGCATTCCAAATGCTCCTGTCAGTTCGTTTCTAAAATTAAACATATCACACTCCTTCTTTCTTTTATTATATTGCTTTTGCAAAAACATATTCTCTAATTCTCCGCTGCTAAGCGATAGATCAACTGATGATGAGCTCCGATCATCTCATGCAACTCTTGGTCATTCTTTGTTTCCAGCGCGTCGCAGATCTTTGCGTGCTGTTCTGGTTTCATCATCCATACATCTTTGGGCCGCAGCCTCCGGTTTACATTCCACATCAAATCGCTCAGCCTTACAAAACGGCTGTATGTATCACAGAGATAACAATTATCCGCAATCCCTGCGATTGCCATATGAAACTCATAGTCCTTTTTATAGTACTCCATCGCTGTGCCGTTCGTGGCGGCGTCCAAGGTCTCCTCCACTAGCTTCCTCAGCCTTTTTATATCATCTGCTGTAACCTTTTTAATTGCCTCTGCGCAGACGCAATGTCCCAGCATGGTTATGGCTGTCGCCAGCTTTTCAATATCCTCCAGCTCAAACTTCGGAATGTAAAATCCGGAACCTCTGGACGTCTCCAGCATTCCTTCATTTACCATCCTTTTCAGCGCGGATAATACTGGTGTTCTGCTGACTCCAATATTTTTCTCGATTTCCTCCAGAGAAATTTTCTGAGCGGCAGTAAAATCACCGTTCAAAATCAGATCCACTAAAATTGTGTACACCTCTTCGTCTAAATTCGTTCGCTTAAGCATAATCTCATCCTTTTTTATTTTATTATAACACCGTTAAGAGGAAAGTCAAGAATTTTAAATAAAAAATTTTTTATTTTTTATTTAAAATGCAAGTAATGAATAGAAAGAACTCTTCGTCCTGATTTTAGAGACATTTACTCAATTCTCTTCTTTCCTAATATTTTCCTTGACTTCCCTATTCTTTTATGGCATGATTCAAGTAATTAACAGATATTTTATACAAAGGAGAGCCTTTTATGAA
>CATJIO010000098.1 GCA_949740725.1 uncultured Lachnospiraceae bacterium
CGGATTGTCAGCAAAAACATAGATGATGAGGAAGATTTTCCTGAGATTTTGACCATGAATCTGACCACAAATGGGCAAATTTTTTCCACGTTTATCCTGTTAAGCCCTAATTTCACAAAAAAAGCGAAAAAAATCAGTAGCATTTCTCTTCAACATGTGGTAGAATTACGTGGAGGTGATAAAGACCAAGAGAAAAACACATGAATTTATCAAGATTTTTACAGATTTTTCTTTCGCAGAAGTAAAAAATCTACGAAAAATAGGCGGTCAGAAAAGCCTATTTTCGTCTTCCTAGGCAGTAAAATAAAAATCCCGCCAAAGTCAGCGTTAGGAGCTTTCTGACTTCCCGGCGGGATTTTTTATTTTTTTATTTTCTTACACACGATCTGTCTTTTAACTTACTTGTACGTATGCCAAATGGCTCTTTTACGGCGGCAGCGGGATTTTTTGTTGTATCTGGTAAGTAATTTGCTTTTTTATGTAGTTAGGTTATCATTGGATCACAACTTTGATCCTCTGGGTAACCACATCCGCATATTCATTACAAATAATCTCACACTCGATTACAAACTCTCCGGCCTTAACGGGCAAAACATAGATGCCACGCAGCCAGTCTCCGCTCTTATGCTTCACCTCTTCTTTTTCAAATCGTACTTCACCGGCAAAAATAGACACTACCTCATTGCCCTCCGCTGGATCTAATAAATCGGCGATATCGCTAATAGAAATTAATTCATCAAAGGAGATAAACTGGTCTGTGTTTAGATGGTTTTCTTCGGATGCCGCGTTCATTGATGGGGTTGTTTCTGGCGCATCGATTTCGGAATCATCTGCCCCAGGTATATCTTCATCCTGCTCATCTGGACTGAAAAATCTTTGATCCCAATTCTCATATGAATTTTTCACAAAGCCGGGCTCCTCCGGAGTAATATACTCCATAAGCTCCTTTAATGACAGCACCAGCAGTTCATTCGGGAACTTCCAGCGCACCCGTACCCCTGTCGCCCTGGCATCGCCGTCATTGTGAACATAAAAGAGTATCGGGAACCCGTTTTGACATATATGCCGGAACATTTTTACTTCATGGGCATCTGCTTCATGCTCCCGCCCTAATATATCTCTGTAGAGGAGCTTTTCCTGTATGTCTCCCATAGAAATCGGCCGCACCGTAAAATACGCACAATTTCCGGAAATCCGCACATCCTCGCAGGGGTCATGCTCCCCCTCTTCACCCAATGTATCTCTCCTTATCTCCACCCATAAGTTCGGTTTTCGGATATTCTCCAGCTTAAGATCTGCATTCAGCGCCTCGAGGACATGAACCCGTTTAGTCAGCCGCAGAATCTCTCCATAGCTCTCCTCAATATCAAAATCCGTTGTTCTCACCCACCCTGGCCTGTCCCCTTTAAGCACTGCTTTACTGATGGACTGGGAAACCTGGGCGGCCAGCTCGTCCGGATTCTTCCAAAACTTTACATATTTTTGTTTTACCTTCTCCTTAAATGCAAGCAACTTTGCCATCTTCCCCGGATCGGTTTCCGTCTTATAATAGTCGATCTTTGCCGCATTATCCATAATGAAGCCGAAAATAGGAATCTTCTGCTCCGCTGCATAGTTATATTCCTTCTCCGTATAGCTGATCCCTGCGTCTGGGCCATCTGGGATAAGAGAACCGTATTTCGTCCCAACAATTACGATATAATAATCTGAAGATCGGATGGTCTCCTTGATAATCTCCCACTGCTCCTCATCTGCCGCGCTGAACATCTCCATCCCCACAGGGAATTGATTCATAGACAGGATAGATTGGATCACTTTCTGGCGCTCTTCCTTTAAATCTTCGTAAGTTGAAGAAATGAAAAACTGGTATTTCTTATTCATTTTGACAGGCCTTCCTCCTTTGTTCTGGGACATGGTCACCCTCAGTGGACAAAGATTATTGTAGGTAATTTCTTTCCGCATGTCAACATACCCGAACCAAAAGAGCGAAATTCCGACACAAACTGGCCTGCCAGAGGATTATTCATGTTTTCCAAACAAACTGGTAAGCGGTAACCCTGTCACAATCCTACTCTTCTTCTAATTTTTCCTTTACCTGTCTAAGTACTTCCACGGAGCGCACAAACGCCCCTGTTTCATCACAGGTGAGATGATACTCCACTAATTCCTGGATCCCCTCCCGGTTAATCACCGCCGGAATCCCTGCGTAAATCTCCTCTTCCTCTCTGTTTTCCTCACGATCCATGCTATCCTTCTGCATGAAGCCCTCTCCTTTCCGCTGAACCTTTCCCTGTAACGCCACTCCCGAGCCATCCCGTACTTCTTTCCCCATAGCTTCATCAAAGCATGAACCTGCTGCATTCCCTGCCATCTGGGCATAGTTTCCCGCCAGTCGGGCAGAAACAGGAAAGATCTTATTCTCATCCATAAGAATTGCCTTCACTATCTGGGCAATGACGGCGGCAATCCCAAAGCTGGTTGAGCCTTTTTTCTCCATGATCTGATTGCCGGATTCCCTGGCCTTTCTGGCTGTCTCCCACAACATATCCTCATCCAGACGCTTCTGGTTATCCTTTAAAATATCCGCGATAGCCTTTCCTCCGGCGGAAGCCACACTCCAGAGCGCCACCTGGGAGTTTCCATGCTCTCCTATGCATACCGCCTGGACGCTGTGAGGATCCAGCTTCATCTGCCTGGCCAAGTAAAAACGCAGCCTGGCAGAATCCAGGACCGTTCCTGACCCGATCACCCGGGCAGCGGGAAGGCCAGATAAATGCTGCACATAATCTGCCATAATGTCCACCGGATTGCTCACCACCAGGAATATTCCGGAGAACCCGCTGTCCATAATGGAAGGAATAATGTGATCCATCACTGCCTTCGTCTTATGGATCTGATCCAGACGGCTGCTCCCCGGCGTCTGAGGCGCGGAGGCAGTAAGCACCACCACTGCCGCGTCCCTACAGGCCTCATATTCTCCCTGGCTCACCTTCACATGACTGCCAGTGACCGCCAGGGCATGGCCAAGATCCTCTGCCTGGGCCCAGGCCAGATCCGAATTTCGATCAATAAGCACCATCTCATCACAGATTCCTGCCATCACCATCTGGCAGGCTGCCATGGCGCCCACATTTCCACATCCCACTACTGCTACCTTTCTCTGAAAACCGGACATCTTCCTCCTCCTCCACTGTCTTGCTCTGATTCTGGTACTGCTTCCTGCTGATTCTAACGCTGCTTTCCTTCTATTCCAATCCTATTTCTCACTGCTTCTTACCGGTCCATCTTGTCAGCATACTACCTTTTCAAACTTCACAAAATTGTCATTGCCGTGAAGAATTCCCAGATAAATATTTCCTACCTCGTCTACCGTAATGGAGTGCCCCCTCCACTGAGATCCAGAGTGGCCAAACTGGGCTAAAAGCTCCAGGTCCATGGAGAAGATGGAGATGCGCCCATCATTTTCCGCCACATAGATATACGTTCCGTCTGTATCCAGGTCGCAGGGATAGAGAAGACCTTCCAAACTGTCCAGATAGTTTCCCTCTGAATCAAAGATCTGAACCCGATCATTATCCCGGTCAGACACCAGCACACGTCCACGGGAATCTGTCCGGACACTGTGCACAATGGAAAATTCCCCTGATCCAGTTCCCGGCCTTCCCCAGGATTTCAGCAGACGGAAATCGGCGTCAAATTTATGTACTGCCGCGTTTCCATATCCGTCTGAGGCATAGTAGCAGCCATCTTCCCCCTCCACCATCCTGGTGGGCTTGTTGAATGGCTCCCCCCGATGGGTTACCGTAAGATAGGCCAGGTGCCCCTTCACCGATGCATCAAATCCTGTATCCGAAGGGCAGTTAAACTGCCCCACCGTATCCAGAAGTCTGCCGTCCTCGTCCAGGCACCGCACCACATGGCACCCGTCATCCGCCACCAGAAGCCTGCCCCGGCGGTCCTTCCAGATCCCATGCATTCTTCCTCTGGGCAAGTCTGCCCCCAAGGCCTTGATAAATCTTCCTTCCCGGTCAAATACAGCAATAGGACATTCTGGGCACCGCGTACTGACGTAAAAATAATTTCCGTCATAACAGGATCCGCAGACTTGATACCCTTTCAATGCTTCCGGCCATTTGGCAAAGTCCAGGCGAAGGCGGTAGGTAAATCCACCGCTGGTAAATAGTTCCTCCCCCTGGATTTTATTTTCCGGATCACTTTTCGAACGCATTGGCGTAGCAAATTCATTTCTCATCCTTTTTCCCTGTCCTTTCCTCTTCGGTTTTGGAGAATCGTGACGACTACGGAAAGGATTGCCGCCAGGAAAAAGAACACGGCGATTGGCCTCTGGAAAAATGCCCACACATTCCCGTCCACAGCCATAATTGCCCGCCTTAAGTTGGTCTCCGCCATGGGGCCCAGGATAAAACCGATAATCATCGGCCCCAGGGGATAGCGCAAACACCACATGAGATAACCGTAGATTCCGAAAAACATCAGGCAGATACAGTCAAATACCCGGTTGCCGGAACCAAATGCCCCCACACTACAGAGAATAACGATAATGGGGAGAAGGGCGTATTTTTTCACCGCCAGCACCTTTACGAAAAGCCGCATACCGAAGTATTCTAAAACCAGCATAAAGATATTTGCCACAAATAATGCCGCAAAGATGGTGTACACCAGAGGAGCATTCGTAACAAAGAGCATTGGCCCTGGATTAATCCCGTGGATCATCAGTCCGCCGATTAAGAGGGCGCTGGCCACATCTCCGGGGATCCCCAGGGTCAGGAGAGGAATCAGGGCCCCGCCCACACTGGCATTGTTGGCCGTCTCTGAGGCCACCACTCCGTCGATGATCCCGGTCCCAAATTTCTCTGGATACTTGGAGGTATTTTTCACGGTGGTGTAGGCCACGATATTCGCTGTCCCCGCGCCAATCCCTGGAAGGATTCCAATGAGAATCCCCACCACCGCGGACTTAATGCAGTTTCCTATCTGGGAGACAAATTCCTTCAGGGAAAAGCCGAAGCCTTTTATGGTAAATCCACTGATCTGCTCCTTCTGAATACCAGATCCCATACTCTCCTTAGCGCTTTTCAATACCTCGGAGATGGCGAAAGCGCCGGTGAGCACAGCGATCATGCTGAAGCCGGACATCAGCTCGATCCTTCCAAAGGTATACCGCTCCGTTAAATCAATGGGTGACATCCCCACCATGGCGATGGCCATTCCCATAAAACCGCTGATCAGACCCTTCACCATAGACTTGCCTGACAAGGTTGCCATCAGGGTCAGGGAAAAGAAGGCCACTGCAAAATACTCTACCGGAGTGAACTTAATGGCCAGATCGGACAGCACCGGCGCCACGAAAACAAGCGCCAGCATACTTAAGAAACCGCCGATAAAGGAGAACACGATGCCGATTCCCAGCGCCTTTCCGGCCTGCCCCTTCCGCATCATGGGATAACCATCAAAGGTGGTGGCAATGGAGGCCGCTGTCCCGGGAATATTCAGCAGAATGGCGGAAATCAGCCCTCCTGAGGCTCCGCCGATAAATAAGCCCATAATCATGGCAATACCGTCTACCGCACTCAGGGTATAGGTGATGGGAAGGCACAGCGCCACCGCCATGGCTGTGTTCAGGCCAGGAATCGACCCAAACACTATGCCCAGCACCACCCCCGCCGCGATGAGCAGCAATGTCTGAAGCCCAAATACGGATGCAAATCCGGCTCCTATCATCTCGATCATATCTATCCCCCCTATCCCAGAATACCAACCGGCAGCATCAGGTAAAACAGCTTCACAAAGCAGAAATAGATGACGCAGGGCACGGTAATCGCCAGTACTGCCAGCAGCAGATAATTCCTCTTCTTATTCACCGTCAGAAGCAGCATGTGTAAAAACAGATAAACCATGGAGGAAAGCAAAAACCCCACTGATTTCATGCTGTAAGCATAGGCCAGCAGCAGGGGAATGCTTAACACATCCACATGAGCGGCAATCCATTCCCGACCCTTTAACTGGCCGGCAGACGTTTCCACAATATCCCCTCCTGCAACCGTCTGGTCAGCAGACGCGGATTCCCCCTTCCTTCGGCCTCTCTCCTGTCTTATCTCACCCACAAGGTTTACCACCCCCAGCACCAGCAGGATAATGCCAAGCATCTTTGGCATAAATGCCGGCCCCAGGGCAGCGCCTGCCTCTGAGGTGAGGGAAAAGGAGGAAACCAGAAGATAGGCTCCAAACAGGCAGATAAGCCCTGCCGCAATTATTCCTGAATGTTTCATAGATTTCTCCTTTTTAGAATGAATCGCTCATTACATCTTCTTTGAAGGTGTTGTAGAAGTCCCAATTTTCCTTTAAATAGGCATCCAGCTCCTCTCCTACCATCACCTTAGGAATGAAGGAGGCTCTCTCGTAATCCTGGATAGTCTGTTGGTCTGCCATGGCCGCGGCCACCGCGTCCTGCATCACCTTCACAATCTCATCCGGTGTGTCCTTATGCACATAGATACAGTAAGCCTGGTTAAACTCATCGCCCATATCTACCCCGCACTCCTTAAAGGTGGGCACATCTGGCAGAAGCGGGGAGCGCTCATCCCCAATCAGTCCCAGGATCTTCATCTTTCCAGATTCCACATAATCCTTTACCGGGGAATAGGTGGTAAAGTAGGTATCCATCTGCCCGCTGATAATGCCGATGGCCTTATCCCCGCCGGAGGATGCGTCCAGCTTTTTCAACTCTATGCCGGTCTCTTTTTCAAAGGCCACAGACTGGAAATGGGAATTCGCCCCCAGAGTTACCGGGAAACGTACTGTGCCCGGGTTTGCCTTTGCATCGGCAATCAGATCTTCCAGGGTATTGTATTTGGAATCCCCTGCCACCACGCAGACATTTGCCTGGGAAACGCTTGTCACAGCCACTGGCCTAAAATCCGTATAAAGATAATTCATTTTCTCTACCACTCCACTGGTAAGCAGAACGGAATTAAAGTATACAAACTGATATCCGTCCGCTGCCCCCTGGGCAATGGTTTGCAGTGCTTCATTTCCCCGTCCGCCGTCCATGGTAACCGGCACCACGGTCTGGCCGATGTAGGCCTCCAAATCTTTGGAAAGCAGCCTGGCATTCATATCAATATCTCCACCTGGCTTCGCCGGAATCAACATCTGGATCGGCTTTTCCGGATAGCCGGATGTATTGGCAGCCTGCGCTCCCCCATCTCCTTTTTCTGCTTGCTCCGACTTGTTCGCCTCTTCCTCTTTCCCAGCCTCGGCAGAGGCTGCTGGCTTACTGGAGGGGCTCTGAGCCTTATTTCCCTGTCCGGCGCATCCAGTCAACAACATCATCACCGCCAGCCCTGCTGCTGCAAATCTCATTCTCTTTCTCATCCTTTTTCTCCCTTCTAAAACGAAATCTTCCTGGGACCCGCACCCCACTATCCTCCGGGCCCTCTGCTTCTGTTCACATCTGTTTTGCGTGACACTCTGTCCTGGTTCCTATCTGATCTTCATCTGAGACATCCTGTACTGGTTCCTATCTGACCTTCATCTGAGACATCCTGTACTGGTTCCTATCTGGCCTTCATCTGAGACATCCTATACTGGTTCCCATCTGACACATCCTGTCCTGATTTGTGCCTGGTGTACTGTCAACCGCTCTACTGCAGGTCGCATCCTGCCACCTTCCGCGCCTCCGCTACTATCTGTTGGAACCCTCCAGTCAGAATCTGTACATCCGATCCGATTAACAATCCCCGGCTGCCTTCCTGATATTCCCTGGCCGCCTTCTCCGGAGTTCCCGCTATGCCGCAAAGGGACTTCCCAGAAGCCAGCACCTTTCTCCTGGCCTGAGATATAGCCTCCTTTACCACCGGATGATCAATCTGCCCTGGATAGCCGTAGGAATTTGACACATCCGATGGCCCCACAGCAATCAGATCCACCTCATCGATAGTAAGGATCCGATCTAAATCCTCGATGCCTTCCTTAGACTCGATCATCAGCCCCACGATTGTCTCCCGATTCCGGTCCTTTGCATACTGTACTGGATCAATGCCGATTCCATAGGATGCCCCATTGGAAATCGGGCAAAATCCTCTCTTCCCTTCTGGTGCGTACTTCACTGCCTTGACCACCTGCAATGCTTCCTCATAGCTATCCACCTGGGGCGCCAGGATGCCAATAGCTCCCATATCCATTATTTTTGCAATATATTCTGGATTTAAACCAGACGGCCGTACCATACATGGCATACCATGAACCCGGGCCGCACGAATAATATTTTGTATAGACTCATCGCTAAAGGCAAAATGCTCATTGTCAATCGTAAGGTAGTCTACCCCGCTCAGCGCAATAATTTCTGCAATCGCTGGCTCTGCCAGGCGCAGCATGGCATGGATAATTACCTCCCCTTCTCGTATCCTGGAACGCAGATCTTTTTGTCGATTCATACTAATTCATACCTCCTCCTATCTTTGTCTGTGAGCATATTATACAATTCCCGATTATATTTTGTCAATTATTTTTTATATTTTTTTATTTTATATTTTATATAATATTTTGAACACAAATTATAAAATTTTGTTTGTGATTGCAAATAGAACCGATTAATGATAAACTGTGAACAGAAAACACACTACTCGGTGAGGAGACCAACCTATGAGCATATTTTCCAATAAATTAAAAGAACTTTTTTCTATCAAATCTGTGGACAAGCGCCTGGTGGCCCAGTCCCTGAACATTGACCGCGCCCTGCTCTACCGCTATCTGAATGACCAAAGTTTTCCAGAAAATACCTCCTTTATCCAGCACCTGCGAAATGAGCTGTATCTGACTCCCTACGAATATAAGGAGCTCTGCGACGCCTATGAAATCACAAAGCTTGGGGAAACTGTCTACCAGAACCGAAAGATTGTGGCAAAGATTCTCGACAGGCTTTTCAGCCAGACCAGACCAGCGGAGGCCACCAGCCCCTCTGCCTTTGACCTGGGCAGCCGATCCATCATCCCCTTAACTGACAGGGATACCATCTACTCTGCCCTTCACCGGATCATCATGGATCCCAGGACCACGGATATCTGGATCAATCTCCAGCCAGACCGGGATTTTGTTTATGACAGCCTCTTCCAGCTCCTGAAGGAAAAGATCTGCACCCAGAAGACCAATACCCGCCATATCCTCCGGTTTCAGAGTAAAACTACCAGTCACATTGGTTCCTACAACTTGCAGATCTTTTCCCAGCTGCTCCCTCTTTTGTATTACTGCATTTACTATACGGACAGCAGCTATTATGCCAATTATTATTACAATAATCAGGCCGCAGTAGACGAGCGGGCCATGGACATTTTTCCCAATATCCTGATCACCCCCTGGTGCACCATTACCATGTC
>CATJIO010000099.1 GCA_949740725.1 uncultured Lachnospiraceae bacterium
GTACCCACAAAGGAGGTGCAAAGTCATGGCGAAATGTGCAATCTGTGAAAAAGCTGCTCACTTCGGCAATGCTGTGAGCCATTCCCATAGAAGGTCCAACAAAATGTGGAAAGCGAACATAAAATCCGTGAGAGTGAAAACCACCGGCGGCGCCCAGAAGATGTACGTGTGTACTTCTTGCCTGCGTTCCGGCTTAGTGGAAAGAGCGTAATTACAAAAAGGAAAGGCTGTCAGCCAAGGAGCGGTAAAGGCGCTCCAGCTGACAGCTTTTTTTGCGTTCTCGCAGTGAAAGCTCAGCGCTTCGACGCTTAAGCTGTGCGGAAACGATGTCACACAGTGACTTTTCCCACTCCTGATTTCCACGCGCCTCTCGGAGGTTCCAGCAATCAGCAGCAGAACAGATTATACCCCACGATCAGGCAGGCGATAATAAAAATCAGCGTGGTTAAGGTTACCGGGATAAATAAAAGGGTAACCATACCACAGCTGAAGCAGAATAACATCAATCCATATAAGCGTCTCACAAAGATACCCCTTTGTATTGTCCTTATAGGATATCCTATGCAGAAGCTGGGGGAAGTATACTTTTTGTTTCCTTTTCTGGCGCTCTCTTCTTCGTGAAGCCGCAAATAGGAGGCTTCACCAGTTTAAACCATGGAAAGCGCAAAAACCTACGCCTTCCCCTCAGCCATATCCTCCGCCGCCTCCATGGCCTCCGGCGAGATCACGCCGGCCCCCTTCGGGCCGCCTACAAACTTATTAACCAGATCCGGAACCATGTCTAAAGCTTTGGTCATGGGATCCTGATGCTTTACGCTTACCAGCTTCGCCACGCCGTTCTGTATCACCAGCACCGCGCTGGGGCTAATCTTGGCGCTCATGCCGCCGGCGCCATTATCTTTATCCTTCCCGCCATCGGCAAAGGCCCCGGCCGCCATGCCGCAGGACACATCTACCAGCGGAAGGATGATGGCATCATCCACCTTCACCGCCTCTCCCACTACCGTCTTTGTGGTGACAAAATGATCCATGCCTTTAAATAATGCTTCGATTGTTGATGAAAAATGGTTATCTGCCATGAAAATCCTCCTAATTTATGATAGGACACAGAGTGAAGGTCCGTGCCAGCCTGTTGTTTACTTTCTGCATATCAGCTTCCACAGCCTTCTTCGGATATTCCTGTCGAAAAGCAGCCGAAGCACATACCCGCCCAGCACTCCGAGACGGATATGTCCCCGCACGTGCGCCTCTCCCTCTAAAAGCTTCTGGTCAAATACCGGATGAAGGATAATAACCTGATGAGTAAAGGGATAGGCAAGAGCCGCCAGGGAAAGGGCTTTTCCCATAAGATAGGGGTCCTCCAACCCGAAGGTAATCTCTGCTCTTCCTTTCCTGGGGAACAAGTAGATAAAGATCTTCTTCGTCTGGCGGAGTATCAGCTTCCCTGAAGCTTGATTGTCTGGATCCGCTAGAAATGTCCTCAGGCTCTCCCACCTCTCCTGCAGCGCAGAAAGCTTATCTTTTCCTTGCTTTAGTTTATCACAGAAGGAAGAAAATGAAAACCTGATCTTTTTCCCTTTCCGGAACCCTTTTTTTTCTCCCCTAGATTCCGTTTGAGGATCCTCCTCCCATTCTGGAAGATCCCCCTGCTGCTCTTCCTTCTCTTCCAGAAGCTCCTCCTGCCAAACATCCTTCTCTTCCAGAAGCTCCTCTGGCCACACATCCTTCTCCTCCAGAAGCTCCTCCGGCCATTCCCCGGCCTTTCCCAGATCAGCCTTTTCCCTGTCCAGTGGCTGGCCCATCTGCCAGATGGTGCGCCCGAATATGGCCGCCCGGACGGAAAGGCCCTCTTGATAGCGAATTTGAATTGACAGAATCCAGAGAAGCCAAGTAATCTTCACCTGGCCGGTCAGGCTTTCTCTCTTTTCCCCATCGATCTGATATCGGATGGCAGAAAAGAGCACGAAAAGCAGGATTCCAAGGATAATCCCCAGAATCCCCAAAAGAATCCAGCCGATGATCATTAAGATGAAACCAATTAGATGAATCATTCCACAGCACCTCGCGGGATAAAGCGTACGCTGCTTTACCGTACTTGTCAGGACAGGTATTCTCTCAGATTGAATCCGCCAGTAGCCTGGTACACCTCATTCACCATCTGGCCAGCCAACCCTAAGGCATCCTGATAGCCCCAGGCGATTCCAAGGATCAGGAGCTCCTCTCCCTCTGCCTCCCGCCTCTTTTCCCATTCCCGGCTGCAGATCTGGGAAGCCTCCCAAATATCCAGAAGGTTATTCGGATTCGCCGGATAAAGGATCACATAAGCCTTAGCCGGGATATCTCCGGACCGGATCCGCTGGATGATGGAAAACCGTTTCTTTTCTGCTGCTTCCCCTACATAAAGGTGTTTATACCAAAGCATTGTCGCTCTCCATAATCTCTCGAATCAGCTCTGCGCTGGAGGCCAGCTCCGCTACATCGGTACAGGAGGAAAGGCATCCTCCAATAAACTCCCGAAGCTCATCGGAATGGGTGAAGAACATCGGCAGCCTGGAGAGCAGCCTTGCCATAAGTGCGTGAACCACCTGCTTTGGCATGGTCTTCCAGGCTTTCTCCAAATCACCGGAGAGTTGGTCGCACATCTCTTCCACCGCTTTTCTGCTGAGGAGAATCTCCTCTGCTGGCTCCTGTTCCTCCTCCAGGCTCATAAATGAGCTGGTTGACAAAAGAAGCTCTGCTTTCCGCAGACTATCGTAATAAGGAGAATCTTTCTGGATATTCAGATCCAGCTCCAAATCCTTCATCTCATACCGGCTCCACTGCTGGTAATACCTCTCCTGCCTGCCCTCCATCTGTTTCCAAAGCTGTCCCATCTCCTCCTCGGACACTTCTTCCTCTCCCATGACGCTGCAATGCACCTTGGTAAGTATGGTTCGATACAGCCCTTCCTCCTGGCTGTCCATCAGGGTCTCCCCCCTAGTCAAGCCGATGACATAGAGATCATTGACAAGATCGACCATCATCATACCATCCGATGTCTCTGAATATAAGATTTCCTGAGCCAGGGAAAGGCCATTCTGGAGATTTTGGAATTCCTCCCGGGAGAGTGTCTTAAAATCTGCCTTTTGAAAGGGAATCAAGAGATCCTGCAACGTTTTATGGCCCTCGGCCATATCTTCTGGAATAGACAGCAGCGCCTCCCGTCGCAGCATATCCACTACCTGGCGCAAGCTCTCCCTGCCTGTTCCCTCATAGATCGAAAGGGCATGGGAAAGAATGGAAAAAAACTTGGCCTTGGTAAAGCGGATGGGGAGCTGGCCTAAGATCGCCCGGATCTGCTCACTCTGCCACGCAGTATCCTGGCCAGTGACCAGATAGCCCATAATCTCATCCACCAGCTCCTCTTCATTCACCGAAACGGGTTTTTCATCGGAAAACCGCTTTTCCAGGCGGTTGATCACATATTCAAACACTTCAAAATAATCCACGTAAGCGGTGAGGATCTCCATCTCCTGCAGCAGTCCCTCCCGCAGCCTGGAAAGCTCCTCAAGGAAAGGCTCCCGGCCCAGGAAACGGCCACAGATCCCCTGAAATTTCTCCCGGAACCTCATCAGCTTTTCCGAAGCCTTCTCTCCCTCTGAAAAAGCGGTTTCATAAAACAGATCGTAATTCAGCACAAACCGGCTGTAGGCGTACCTGCAGGCAGCTGCCATCATTCTTTTCTCATCCTGGTGTGCCAATGTGCTCCCTCCCAATCAACGGTAATTATCTAAAATCGAACGGCGCAACAGATCCAGAGCCTTCACCACAGACTGCTCCCGGATCTTTTCTCGATTTCCCTTAAACTGGTATTTTTCCACCTTCACCTCATCTTTTAAGTAGCAGGCAATATACACCAGCCCTACCGGCTTCTCCTCGCTGCCTCCCCCCGGGCCTGCCAGGCCAGTGATGGCAATGCACACATCCGCGTCTGTGGCGAACACGCCTCCAGTGGCCATCTCTTTGGCCGTCTGCTCGCTTACCGCCCCATGTTTTTTCAAGGTGCCCTTGCTCACATCCAGAATCTTCCGCTTAGCCTTATTGGCATAGGTGATAAATCCTTCCCGGAATACCTCTGATACACCGGGAACATTGGTCAGGCGGGCCGCCAGCATCCCTCCGGTGCAGGATTCCGCCGTGGCAACCGTCAGCTCCAGCTTCCGCAGGAGGCGGACCACCGCCATCTCCAAGGTCTCATCCTCTCTGGTGGAATAGACGAAATCGCCAAATCGCCGCTTGATCTCCTTGACTACCGGCTTGATCAACTTATCCGCCTCCTCCCCGCTGCCAGCTTTGGCCGTAACCCTGAGGTGGACCTCCCCGGTCTTGGCGTAGGTGGCGATGGTCGGATTGGTCTGCTTGTCAATCAGATCCAGAAGCTTGTCCTCCACCTGGCTCTCGCCTACGCCGCAGATCTTTACCATCTGGGATCGGATGATCTCCGGCTGAAGCTTCTGAAGGTAGGGATACACCTGCTCCATGAACAGAGGAACCAGCTCATTGGGCGGTCCTGGCAGAAGGATAGCGGACTTTCCATATTTTTCCATAATCAGCCCCGGGGCGGTTCCATTGTGGTTGTCCAGCACCTTAGCGCCATCGGGAACCATGGCCTGCTTCCAGTTATTTTCCGAAATCTTTTTATAAATGCTGTTTTTAAAAAACTCCACCAGCCTCTCCCTGGTGTGAGCGTCCTCCACCAGAGGGAAATCCATCACCTCGGCGCAGACCTCCTTGGTCAGATCATCCTCCGTAGGCCCTAGGCCCCCAGTAAGAATCACAATGTCGGATCGCTTCAGCGCCGTGCGGACTGCCTCTGCCAGCCGTTCCCGATTATCCCCCACCGTCACCTGATAGTAGTTGGAAAGGCCTAAGAGGGCACATTTCTCTGCAAGAAACTGAGTGTTTGTATTTACAATATTTCCTAGCAAAAGCTCAGTTCCCACGGATATTAATTCACAAACCATATTGATCACATACTCCCTTCTGTCAGTACCTTGTGATTCTTCAGAATATAGTCCACCAGGGAGATCACCGTCAGGGCCAGGGCAATCCACAGGCATAGACTGGTCACCAGGGACAGGGCCGGGATCTTCACAATCAAAAGAATTACGGCGATCATCTGGAAGGTAGTCTTAAACTTTCCCCAGTAGCTGGCCGCAATGACCACCCCGTTATCCGAGGCAACCAGGCGGAAACCGCTGATAATAAACTCACGGCTAATAATGATAATCACCATCCAGGCTGGGATCTGCCCCAGCTCAATCAGGCAGATTAAGGCAGAACAGACCAGCAGCTTATCCGCCAGAGGATCCATAAATTTCCCGAAATTAGTCACCAGATTGTACTTCCTTGCAATCTTTCCATCCAGAAGATCCGTCAGGCTGGCAATGATGAAGATTATCACGGCCACATAGCGGAAGGCCATACTTTCCCCCTTCTGGTACAGCAGGAAAAACACAAAAAAGGGAATCAAGATCACACGCAGTATTGTAAGCTTATTGGGCAGATTCATCGTACACCTCTCCTATCAAATCATATTCCGCCGCCTTCGTCACCTGCACCCGGACGAAATCGCCGCTCATCAGTTCCATCTCTCCGCTTACAAAGATCAGGCCGTCCACATTAGGGCTGTCCATGTAGGTCCTTCCCACATAGACGGTTTCGCCACTGACCTGGCCCTCGATCATCACCTCCAGGATCCGGCCCACCATGGCTTCCGCCCGGTCAAACGCCACCTCCTGCTGAAGCTCCATCACCGCGTCCCGCCTGGCCTCCTTCACCTCCTCCGGCACCTGATCCGGAAGAAGGGCAGCTGGAGTGTCCTCCTCCAGGGAGTAAGGAAAGACTCCCAGACGGTCAAATTCCATCTCGTCCACAAATTCCATCAGCGTCTCGTGATCCTCCTGCGTCTCCCCCGGAAAACCAGAGATCAAGGTGGTGCGGATGGCAATATCTGGAATTTCCCGTCGAAGCTTTTCGATGATTTCCCGCAGCTCCTTCTGGCTGGTACGCCGCCCCATCCGCTTCAACACTGAATCGCTGGCATGCTGGATAGGCATATCCAGATAATGGCAGATCTTTTCCTCCTCCTTCATCACCTGGATCAGCTCGTCGGTGATCTCCTCCGGATAGCAGTACTGAATACGGATCCAGCTGATCCCCGGAATCTGAGCCAATCTCCGCAGCAGAGTGGGCAGCTCCTTCCGCCCATAAAGATCCACTCCATACAGGGTAGTCTCCTGGGCCACCAGGATCAGCTCCTTTACCCCTTCCGCCGCCAGCGTCCTGGCCTCTTCCAAAAGCTCCTCCATGGGAATGCTACGGTATCTGCCCCGCAGAGAAGGGATGATGCAGTAGGTACAGCGCTTATCGCAGCCCTCTGCGATTTTCAAAAAAGCGTAATGGCCTCCAGTGGTAACCATACGGCCCGCCATGGGCTCTGGTAAGCGGTCAATATCCCGGAACTGGGATACATGGCTTTCCTTCTTCTCCAGAACCTCACGAATCACCTGCCCGATCCCATCGTAAGCAGAAGTTCCCAGGATCCCATCCACCTCCGGGATTTCCTTTAATATCTCCTTTTGATACCGCTGCGCCAGGCATCCTGTCACAATCAAAGCCTGGCAAACCCCTGTCTCCTTCTGCCGCGCAAGCTCAAGAATGGTATTAATGCTCTCCTCCTTGGCATCACCGATAAAACAGCAGGTATTCACCACAATAACCTGAGCATCTTCCTCCTGATCCGTGAAGCGATATCCTTCCCTTCCCAGAATACCCAGCATCTTCTCCGTATCCACCAGGTTTTTGTCACAGCCCAGTGAGACAAACAAAATATTCATCGTAAGCATGTACTCCTTCTAAGAATGCTCTCCGGAAAGTCGATTGCCCTGCAATCGCCCATTGCATTCACAGTAAAAAGAGGGTATAACGAAATGAAATTCCCTGCGTTACCCCCTTTTCCTGCATGTATTATTCTCAAGTAGCCTCTCCGTTCCCTTCCTCCGCCGACTCAGCCTCCAGGGTTGATGCCTGGGAAAGCGCTTCGGCTTCTGTCTCCCCCTCTAATTCTGAGTTATTAAGCTCAGCGGCTTCCTCAGCCTGGGCTGCCATCTCTTCTGCCAGAGCCCGCTGATTTTCCAGAGCTTCCGCCTCCTCCTCGCCGATGAGCTTCACCTTGCCCTTATAGAGCTCATCTACAGACACGGACAGAGGCTTTTTCCGGTAGGAACCGCCCACCAGCGGCTCAGCGCCGTCGATCAGCTGCCGGGCCCGCTTCGAGGCGGCGATCACGATAGAATAGCGGCTCTGAACCACCGGCTGCTCTCCTGGCTCGATATCGCTGTTTACTACTTCAATTAAATCACTGTATGACGGACGTAACATGTAAAAATCTCCTTTCCTTAATGAAACAACGTGTGGGCTTTCCCGCTACAGCTGGTTCAGCCCGATCCGGATCCCATTGATAAAATCCAGACGATTGGATGTTTTATTGTGCTGTGCCTGGATCAGCTGATGCAGCTCCTCCACACAGGTATCAATCACATCATTAATTATGATATAGTCATAAGCCTCGATTCCCACCGCTTCCTCCGCAGCCCGTCTGAGCCTTGCCTGGATCACCTCCAGGCTCTCGGTGCCACGGTTAACCAGACGGCGCTTTAACTCCTCCACACTGGGAGGCATAACAAACAGAAGCAGGACATCGGGAAACTTTTTCTTGATCTTTAACGCTCCCTGGATCTCGATCTCCAGAATCACATCTCTCCCCTGGCTCAGCTGCTTCTCCACATAATCCCTGGGGGTGCCATAGTAATGATTCACGTACTGGGCATATTCAATCAGCGCGTCGTTCTCCACCATGGATTTAAAATGCTCCTGTGACACAAAGAAGTACTCTCTCCCATCCACCTCGCCTTCCCTGGGCTGGCGGGTAGTCGCGGAAACTGATAGGGAATAGTTTTCATATTTCTCCATCAGCGCCCTCATCAGTGTTCCCTTTCCAGCTCCGGAAAAGCCAGAAATCACAACCAGGATTCCCTGCTGACTCATAGATATCCTCCTGCTATACTCGTATCATTCAATATTCTGTATCTGCTCTCGTACCTTCTCGATCTCGGTTTTCAGGGCAATGGCCTTCTCCGAGACCGCTAAGTCATTGGCCTTGGAAAGGGTGGTGTTCGCCTCCCGGTTCATCTCCTGAGCCAGAAAATCCAACTCCCGGCCAATACTTCCCCCTGCCACAAGCTTTTTCTTCATGGTTTCAATGTGGCTCTTTAGCCGGACCATCTCCTCATCGGTGCAGATCTTATCCGCGTAAATAATTACCTCCGCGGCAATCCGGCCTTCATCCATGTTGGCGCTGCCCAAAAGCTCCTCCACCTTGTCCGTCAGCTTCCTGCGGTACTCTTCCAGAACCTTAGGCGAGCGTTCCTCAATAAAGGCCACCAGCTGCCGCATGTAGTCCAGCTTTCCTAAAAGATCGCGCTTTAAGTTCTCTCCCTCAGTAATCCGGGTCTCCACAAAATTTCTGGCCGCCTCCGAAATCCCTGTGGAGAGAACCTTCCACAGCTGATCCTCATCATCCGGCCTCTGCTCCATCGACAGAACCTCTGGGCACTTGGCCAAAACCGACGCGGTCAGATCATTGGGAATACAAAACTGCTCAGCCATCTGGGAGAATGCGGCAGCGTACTCGGCCGCCAGAGATGCGTTGTATTTTAAACAAAAGTTTCCTTCCGTATAATCCTCATAATTAATAAACAGATCGATCTTTCCCCGCTGAATGTACTGTTTAAGAATGGTCCGGATGGAGCTCTCAAAACAGTTGAATTTCTTTGGCATCTTGATATTCAAGTCCAGATAGCGGTGATTGACGGCTTTCATTTCGACAGAAATCTTGTACTGATCTGTGATAGTCTCATATCTGCCGAAGCCGGTCATGCTTTTTAACATAGGAGCGGCCTCTCTTTCGCCATAGTTAGTTACCATTATAAGTCATGGTTCTAGGCAAGTCAATAAAAAAATATGTCTTTCCTGCCGTATTGGTCTTTTCACTTACCGGAAACATTTGTGAAATTCTGCCCGTGCACAGCAAAAACGCCCTGCAGGATACCCGCCGTGAATCGTCGCCAAAAAACATAACGATTCATCACCAATATCCCCAAGGCGTTCCTCATCAGTCAGCAGGCTATTCAGCCTCCCCCCGCGTTATCTCATAGCTGCCATCCGGCAATAGCCGGAGGGTCAGATCTCCATCCATTGAACGGTTAAGGCAAAGTCTGGCATTATCAAGATCACTGCGCTCAACAAACTGCACAGCCTGATCATAATCTGTTCCGCTGGCAGTCTTACGGGCGATGAGCCGTTCCCGCAGCATATCCACATCGGCGATAATCTTGATGGTATAGTCGGCAAGCTTCTTTAAATCCCGCCAGCCATCCTCATCCAGAAGGAGATAGTTTCCCTCCAGCAGGATGATGCTGCCCTTGACCTGCAGTCCATTTTCCACCGGATTATGCATCAGACGGTTATACTCCGGCCAGTCGCAGTCCTCTCCGGCAACTACCCGGGACAGCCTTTTCCGGAGCTGATCCAAGTCAAAGGTCACTGGCGCCCCCTTGATCTTTACCATAGGAATTTCCTCTCCATCCCGAAGGATCGTATGGGTGAGCAGGTATTCCTGACGCTGATGAAACCCATCCATGCCTATCACCGTCACTGGCGTAAGGCCGGGGGTATTCTGGGAAAGCTGCTTCAGAAAACTGGCTAGTGTGCTCTTTCCCGCGCCGGGAGGCGCTGCCAGCATAACGAAAATCCGTCCTCCCTTTTCTCGCTGCATTTGGGTGAGCCGGTTAAGGAGCGGCAGGAAAATCTCATCGATGTCCCTCTCCTGATAAACCGCATCTACCCTCAGTCCATTGATCTCAATCGAGTACTTCATTATCTTTCCTCCCAGCAAATTCGGCCATGCTTCAAGAACTATATTGATAGTCTTATTTTCCATGCTTTTTCGAAAAATGTCAAGTGGGATAAAGAAATAAAAAATTTGCTATTTTTCCTCATCTGTGGTACACTTAACCGGATTCTCGCCCTGCAGGCAGATTTGCAGCGGTGCTTAACAAAGGAGGACTCTATGAGAAAATTCATCGAAGAATTTAAAGCATTTGCCCTGAGAGGGAATGTGATGGATATGGCCGTCGGTGTGATCATCGGCGGCGCATTTTCCGGGATCGTCACCTCTCTCACCGACAATTTCATCAATCCCATTTTAAACGTATGTACTGGGCATGCGCGTTACACTTTCCAGGACGTGGCCGGCTTTGCCTCATCCTTTATCTCCTCTGTGGTAAACTTCCTAATCATGGCCTTTATCCTGTTCTGTTTGATCAAGGTGATCAATAAGGCCGCGAATCTGGGGAAGAAGAAAGAGGAGGAAGAGGAGAAAGCGCCCACCACAAAGATCTGCCCCTTCTGTAAAAGCGAAATTCCCATAGACGCTACCCGCTGTGCTCACTGCACATCTCAGCTTACCCAGGAGAGCTGACAAGAAAGCCTCAAGTCCCACCAGCAAAAAACCCACACCGTTGGCTCGTCACCGCCACCGGTATGGGTTCTCTTATTTTCTGCTCTCATTCCTCTGCGCTCTTAGGATCCTCATTCGGAACTAATCGCTCCTGAATCACATCCCAGATCTCTTCCCTCCCCTGCCTGGTCTCCGCCGAAAAGGGAATCAGGATATCCTCCTTCTTCATCCCCAGCCCTTCCCGCACCAGCTTCACCTGTCTCGCCACCTGGCTCCGTTTTAATTTGTCCAGCTTAGTCGCGATGATCACCGGGCGATACCCGTGGTACACGATCCACTCATACATGGAGCGATCATTCTCCGAAGGATCATGGCGGATGTCAATTAATAGAAATATAATCTTCAGCACCCTGGTTCTCTTCAGATAATTTTCCACCATCTTCCCCCACTTGGCCTTAGCCTCCAGAGAAACCTTAGCGTAGCCATAGCCGGGAAGATCCACGAAGTAAAGGGAATCATTAATCGAATAAAAATTAATGGTCTGGGTTTTTCCTGGCTGGGAGGAGGTCCTGGCCAGGGATTTCCTGTTCATCAGGGCATTGATCAGCGAAGATTTGCCTACATTAGACTTGCCGGCAAAGGCAATTTCCGGCAGATCGTGATCCGGTATCTTGCTGGTTATGCCGCACACCGTTTCCAGCTCCGCTTTTTTAATCGTCACATTACTCATATTATCTCCTATTCCGCCAACGCCTCCTTAAGCACCTCTTCCATCCGGCTGACAAAAACAATCTCTAAGCCTTTAGTAATCTCTTTGGAAAGCTCGTGGATATCCGGCCGGTTCTTCTCGGGAACCAGCACCTTCTTCACATGGGCCATCTTCGCCGCCAGGAGTTTCTCTTTCAATCCTCCAATAGGAAGCACCCGTCCCCGTAGGGTGACCTCTCCGGTCATCGCCGTCTTGGCCTGGACCGGCTTTCCCGTCACCGCGGAAAACATGGCCGTGGCCATGGTGATTCCCGCCGAGGGGCCATCCTTAGGCACAGCTCCCTCCGGAATATGAATGTGAATGTCATGCTTTTCAAAATAGTCGTGCTTCACCTGATAATCTGGGCAAATGCTTCGGACATAGGTAAGGGCCGTCCTGGCAGACTCCTTCATCACATCCCCCATCTGTCCAGTCGTTAAGAGCTCGCCTTTTCCTGGCATCGCATTCACCTCGATCTGGAGGGTATCTCCCCCTACGCTGGTCCATGCTAGGCCACGGGCAATTCCTATCTGGTTCTCCTCCCCTGCATCTTCAAAGGTGATTTTTTCCTTCCCCAAATACTTTTCCAATGTATTCTCCGTCACACGGATAGTCCGTTTCCGGTCATCCAGAAACTCCCTGGCGGCCTTCCGGCAAATGTCCCCGATACGCCGCTCCAGATTCCGAACGCCGGCTTCCCTGGTGTAATGGTGAATCATTTTCTCCAGAGCATGATCCGAAATCGTCACCTGGGCAGGGGGCAGGCCATTTTTCTTCAGCTGTTTCCCCACCAGGTACTCCCTGGCAATATGGAACTTTTCATTCTCCGTGTAGCTGTTTACCTCAATGATCTCCATCCGGTCTAAAAGAGGTTTGGGGATCGTCTGGGTGGTGTTGGCTGTGGCGATAAACAGCACCTGGGACAGATCGATAGGCGTCTCTACATAGTGGTCCCGGAACCGAACATTCTGCTCACTGTCCAGTACCTCCAACAGCGCAGAGGAAGTATCCCCCTTATAATCGCTGCTCACCTTGTCGATTTCGTCTAACAGCATCAGCGGATTCGAAACCCCTGCCTGCCTTAACCCCTCCACCAGCCGTCCCGGCATAGCTCCCACATACGTCTTCCGGTGTCCCCGGATCTCTGCCTCGTCCCGAACACCGCCCAGGCTGATGCGCACATACTTTTTATTCAATGCTCTGGCCACTGAGCGGGCGACCGAAGTCTTTCCGGTTCCTGGAGGCCCTACCAAACAGAGGATAGAGCCGCTTCCCTGTCCGGTGAGAATCCGCACAGCCAGATACTCCAGAATCCGCTCTTTTACCTTGTCCAAACCATAGTGGTCTTCATTTAAAATGTCTTCTGCATGGTGAATATCCTGATTATCTTTGGACATCTTTTTCCAGGGAAGCTCCAGCAGGGTCTCGATGTAGGTTCGGATCACATTGCCCTCCTGGCTTCCTCCCGGCATCGCCCTCAACCGTTCGATCTCCTTCTTCAGCTTCTCCTTCACCTCTTTGTCCGCCTTCAGGTTCTTCACCTGCTTCTCGTAGTCATCTCCATCAGACATGGTATTATCTTCGCCCAGCTCCTGACGGAGCACGCGCATCTGCTCCCGAAGGATGTACTCTTTTTGATTCTTCTCCACCGCGGCCTTTACCTTCACCTGGAAGTCCCGTTTCACCTTTGCCACCTGGATCTCAATGACCAGCTTCTGAACCACTGATTCATAGCGCACAGACAGATACAGGCTTTCCAGCACTTGCTGGCGGAATTCATAATTCCATGGAATCTGAATGGCCGTCTGATCTAACAACTCCT
Source organism: uncultured Lachnospiraceae bacterium (assembly GCA_949740725.1). Taxonomy (GTDB): domain Bacteria; phylum Bacillota; class Clostridia; order Lachnospirales; family Lachnospiraceae; genus Caccovicinus. The sequence continues at coordinate 13,132 of CATJIO010000099.1, forward strand.
CCAAATCCTGGATCATCAAAAGATTGGAAATAATCTCCTTCATCATGCGAAGGTTCACCTGGCCGTATTCCTCCAGCTTCTCCTTCACGATCCGCAGCATAGCCTCCATGGCTACATATTCCAGGGGCTCCAGGGAAAGCGCTGGCAGCGCCTCCTCTACCTCTGCCAGAAAGTACGCGCCATCCATATCCAGGCGAATCAGCTCTCCACGCAAATTCCCTTCCACCATCACCCGGATAATCCCTCCAGGCATTTTTACCAGCTGCTTTACCTGGGCAATACAGCCCACCTGATACAAATCCTTCCGCTCTGGCTCAGACACTTCCGCCTGCCGCTGAGTGACCAAAAACACCTTTTGATCCTCCATCATGGCCTTTTCCACCGCCGCCACAGACTTATCCCGGCTGATGTCAAAATGAATCATCATCCCCGGCAGCACAGTTAGCCCCCGAAGGGCGATTGCCGGTAGTGTGTATACTTTTTGTTCCATTGTCATCCTTTCTGAATCCACAGATATCCCCTAAAAAGAATCCTACCGCGCAAGATTCTCCGTCTACGGCGGGCCCCTTTGCCGGCATCCTTTCCCTCCGCCGCAGTGCGATCCAAAACGGAGCGTTTTTGTTTCACAGGACGCATTTTCCTATGAAACAAGAAAAGCGCTGCAGCCTCTCCTTACACAGCGCCTTCCTAATCTATGGAAACTACATCCGTGGATCCCCATCCACCGATGTCTTATGCTATTTCTCCGGACTGTTTCTTCCGGGTTCTCCGGTTCGACGCAGCCCTGGGCACCGCCGTATCCCGGTAAACGATCTCAGGCTCTCCCTCCCCCTGGATCACCTCTCTGGTGATGGTTACGATACCGATAGTATCATCTGAGGGAATCTCATACATCAAATCCGTCATCACCTTCTCCAGGATAGAACGCAGGCCTCTGGCTCCGGTCTTCCTCTCTGCCGCCAGCTCCGCCACCGCCATCAAAGCATCCTGGGTAAACTCCAGCTTCACGTCATCCAGCTCGAACAGCTTCTGGAACTGCTTGGTAAGGGCATTCTTAGGCTGGGACAGGATCTGCACCAATGTGTTCTTATCCAGCATGTTTAATGACACAGTAATAGGAACACGGCCGATAAACTCCGGAATCAGCCCAAACTTGCTTAAATCCTGGGGAAGCACCTGGTGAAGCAGCTCGTCGAGGTCCGTCTTATTCTTATCCACGATGTTCGCGTTAAAGCCGATGGAGCCAGCATTTAAGCGCTGCTCCACGATCCTCTCCAGACCATCGAAGGCCCCGCCGCAAATAAACAGGATATTGGTGGTATCGATCTGGAGAAGTTCCTGATGGGGATGCTTTCTCCCGCCCTGGGGCGGAACACTGGCTACCGTGCCCTCCAGAATCTTTAGCAAAGCCTGCTGTACTCCCTCCCCGGAAACATCCCGGGTAATGGACACATTCTCCGACTTCTTCGTGATCTTGTCAATCTCGTCAATATAGATAATCCCGTACTCCGCCTTGCTGATATCATAGTCCGCGGCCTGAATAAGCTTCAGCAGGATATTCTCCACATCCTCACCTACATAGCCAGCCTCCGTCAACGCAGTGGCATCCGCGATAGCAAAGGGAACGTTCAAAATCTTTGCCATGGTCTGGGCCAGATAGGTCTTACCTGATCCTGTAGGCCCCAGCATTAAAATATTGCTCTTGGCAATATCCATGTCAATGTGCTTCGATGTGGTAACCCTTTTATAGTGATTGTAAACCGCCACAGAAAGCACCTTTTTCGCCTCATCCTGGCCAATCACATATTCATCCAGGAATGCCTTGATCTCTTTCGGCTTCATCAGATTGATCTCGCTGAACGCCGAGAGCTCCTCTTCCTCCATATCCGCAAACTCTTCCTCCAGGATCTCCGAGCATAGCTCGATGCACTCATCACAGATATAGACATTATTCGAGCCGGCGATCAGCTTCCGGACCTGTTCCTGGGACTTCCCGCAAAAGGAGCATCTGACCTTCTCCTCTGTTCTGACAGCCATATATCCACCTCATTTCTACCAGACCTAACGGCTGGTGATTACTTTGTCAATCAGGCCATAGGCAAGGGCTTCCTCGGCAGTCATGTAATTATCCCGCTCCGTATCCCTCTCGATCACCTCGATGGGCTGGCCGGTATTGGCCGCCAGAATCTCATTTAACTTTTTCTTGGTCTGAAGAATCTTCTCTGCCACAATCTGAATCTCCGTCGCCTGTCCTCTGGCGCCACCGGAAGGCTGATGGATCATCACTTCCGCGTTGGGAAGGGCCATTCTTTTCCCCTTTGTCCCCCCTGCCAGAAGGAACGCCCCCATGCTGGCCGCCATACCGATACAGATGGTGGAAATGTCACACTTAATATAATTCATCGTATCATAAATGGCAAGCCCAGCAGACACAGAGCCTCCCGGGCTGTTAATGTACAGAGAAATCTCCTTCCCCGGATCCTCTGACTCCAAAAACAGCAGCTGAGCCACCACCAAGCTGGCGGATACATCCGTCACCTCTTCCCCCAGGAAAATAATCCGGTCCTTCAGCAGCCTGGAGTAAATATCATAGGAACGCTCCCCTCTGCTGGTGGACTCCACTACATAAGGTATTAAACTCATGGAATATACTCCCCTTTCTTTTTAAATACTTTCGGAATCTCTTTGTTCGGCTGATCCGCCGCCCCCTCATCTCACCATCACAGGAAAGTTGCAGCCGTCCTCCAAACCTAAGAAAACTGCTGCAACCCCCAAAGATCTCTGCTGTGATTCCGCAGTATAGCTGGTAAGCTGACCATCCGGCTCCGCTGTACCCGGGCTGTGATTACACCAGCTTCGCCTCTGCAACCAGGAAGTCTACCGCCTCCTGAACCGCAATATCCTGCTTCATCTGCTCCTTCTCAAAATCGCCCATATACTCCTTCAGCTTATCCACTTCCATTTTGTAGGCCTCTGCCATCTTCTGGAGCTCTTCGTCGATTCTCTCATCACTTACCTGAATGTCCTCTGCCTTCACTACCGCCTCCAAAACCAGTCTGGTGCGGATCCGGCGCAGGGCCTGGGGACGCATCTGCGCCCGCAGAGAATCCATGGTCATGCCGGTATACTGCATGTACTGCTCAAAGGAAAGACCCTGGCTCTGCATCCGGCGGGCATTCTCCTGCACCATGCTCTCCACCTGGCTGTCCACCATAGGATCCGGAATATCCATAGAGGCATTCTCCACAACCTTCTCCACAACCCGATCCTCATTCTCGGTGGCCGCTTCCTTCTGCTTCTTCTCCTCCAGCTTTGTCCGCAGATCCGCCTTATACTCCTCTAAGGTGTCAAAGTCAGAAACCTCGCTGGCAAACTCATCATCGATCACCGGAAGCTCCTTCTTCTTAATCTCCTTCACCGTTACCTTAAACACTGCCGGCTTGCCAGCCAGATCCTTGGCGTGATACTCCTCCGGGAAGGTCACATGTACCTCGCAGCTTTCCCCAATATTCTTCCCAATCAGCTGCTCCTCAAAGGTGTCAATAAAGGAATGGGAACCAATGGTCAGGGGATAATCCTCTGCCTTCCCACCGTCAAAAGCCTTGCCATCCACGGAACCATCGAAATCAATTACCGTCTGATCTCCATCCTCCACCGGGCGATCCTCCACGGTAATCAGCCTGGAGTTCTGATTCTGTACCTTTCCCAGCTCAGCAGACACGTCCTCATCCGTCACCTCAGCGGAAGCTCTCTCCACCTCAATGCCTTTGTACTCTCCTAAAGTAACCTCCGGCTTCACCGCCACGGTTGCAGTATAGATAAAGGGCTTGCCTTTCTCGATCTGCTCAATGGAAACCTCCGGCCGGGATACGATCTCCAGCTGGCTCTCCTTCATGGCGTCCGCATAAGTTTCATTCATCGCCTCATCTGCCGCGTCCTCATAAAACACACCAACGCCGTACATTTTTTCAATCATGTGCAGCGGAGCCTTGCCCTTGCGGAAACCGGGAATTACAAAACGATTTTTATTCTTCTTGTATGCAGTCTTAATGCACTCCTCAAACTGCTCGGCCGGAACCTCTACGGTCAGCTTTGCCATGTTCTTTTCTAATTTTTCTACTTGTAAACTCATTCTATGGGTTCCTCCTTAATCTATCCTGTATCCGCCTGTCCAGAGGGCGTTACACTTCAATTTAATACTATAGCATATCTGTGCATTAAATACCAGCCCTAAAATGTAGATTTTTTGCGAGGTATTTTGATGAATATTTCCTTATTCTATTGGAGTACTTAATCCTTTCTCAATCCGCTCCTTCAGCTTCGAGGAACTGGTTGTCTGTGTATAGGGGAAAAATACCATGGTCGCCCCCCTCTTTTCCAAATACGCCTTCTTTGCCAGCCACACCGGATCCTCCGCATAATCGCTGCCGGAAAACTGTACATCGAAATGATATCGCCGATACGCCTCATCCGTATCCCCGTTATAGGTTGGAAGTTCCACCGCCTCATCCACATAGCGGCAAGAGCGAACCAGCGCAATCCGTTCTTCAAAGGACATATAGGGCATGGTCTTCTTATTATTCATCACGCTCTCATCCGTCACCACCCCAACGATCAGATAATCGCATTGCTCTTTCGCCCGTTTAAACATATTTAAATGGCCGATGTGGAATAAGTCAAACACTCCGGCCACATAACCAACAGAATATTTCTTCGGCATTTGCGCCGCTTCTTTTGTCTCCTTTACCGCCGCTTCCGGCAGCTTTCGCGGATACTCCCTACGGACATCGTAAACACTATAATTCTTCACCCCCAGCTTCTTCAGCTGTTCCATGATTGGCACGCAATTTTTAATGCAGATGATTATCTTATAGGCGTCGTCTGGCATAGATTCCAGGCATTCCGGTGAAAGGATGGGGATACTTTGCAGCCGCGTCCCCCACCGCTTTGGATTATTATCCAGAATCCCAGTTACCGGGTAATCTTCGCCAAATTCCTCCAGAAATCGCTCCGCATAAATCCCAGATCCAAATAAGTAGAGCTCCCTTCCCTTAGTCCCCCGGAAAATATCCTGAAACACCCGCTCATATTCATTTTCCGAATAATTCATCCGGTAACGGTTTTCATTCATCAGCTTCCAGTCCCGGCGGCGCTGCCGGTGGTATTCCCCAAGGGCCTTTTCATTGCGCAGCTTCTCATTAAATCGCCAGGAATACAGATGCCACAGCTTCTCATATTCCTTTAAATGGCATCGCTCTAGCAGATCCTCCTTGGCAATCTTTGCATCCTTCCACACATCCCCCCAGTAAATGGCATCAATGGTCCGAATCAACAGCACATTCGCCGGAAGCTTATCCAGACAATAAGCCTGGTTGAAAAATACAAACTCTCCATTTATATAGAAGCAATGCTGAGCATTCAGGTTCATATACCCTTTTCGAAAAATCACGCCTAAATTCTCCCGCTCCTTTTCACTGCCAAAGGCAATCCGCCTCCACTTGTCCCTTCCCGGATCATCCGGCCTCCCCTTTTTCCAATCCGGGTCAAAATGCTCCCAGTCCACCTCCTCATAGGGGACTACTTCCGAAGACTTTTTCACTACCGCCCAAAATCGGTCCAGCTCCTGGAGGAAGCGCTCTCCGTCTTCCCTAAGCAGCCTCCGGAAATACTCCAAAGCCGGCTCCCCGGTAAGATGGGGCATCCTTAAAACCTCTCCCTCCATATGACACTCCGCCACCTGCAGCCCACGGCGCTGCAGTTCCCGGCTATAGTTTACCAAGCGCTGTAGCTTTCCCTGGCCTTCCCGGTACAGAGCCCGCTTCTCCACCATTCCATCCCGGCAAAAGATCGTGGCCAGGCCTTCTTCCCTTCCATATTGTGTGGAAATCATTACCTGGCGGACATTCGCGAAATCTCCATCCAACGGACATTCAATAAAAAATCCATTTGCCATGGTGTGAAACAAACGATTTTGAGCCAAATCCTGGTACAGCCGCTCTTCCTCCAGAAAAATCGTATCCGGACTATTATACTGCGGGGTAAACTGTTCCTCTAGTCTTCCCTCAGGAATATCATCTTCCCCGTACAGCGCCTGAGGTCTTGTCCATTCTGGAAAAACCGAGTAAAAACGGCGGCGGCAAAAACCGGCGCTTTCCAGCATTTCTGCCAGCTCAGCCTTCGAATAAGCCCGGCCCTTAGCGCGCTTCCAGTCTAGTTCCGTCAGTCGAATATAATTCTCAATCCCGTCAAAATTCCGTCCAGAAAAGGGGTCGCGGTCACCGCAAAAATACCGGATTCCCAGGCGGTTGTGGGCTCCGATTAAAAGACGCCCCCCAGGCGCCAAAAGCTGGCGGACGCCCCGGAGAAGATCCAGTGGATCCTGGCTGCGCTCCAGGGCTCCAGCCAGGAAAATGTAATCATAACCATCAGCCCTGAGACCAAGGCTGTTTACGGTTCTTTGCAAAGAAGCAGAAACGGTAAAGGATGAGAGGGGACAATTGTCCACCTGCAGCCCGCTGTCTGCCATCACTTCCCTCAGCCCCTCCCCGATCTCCTCATCGCCAGAGAGGAAAAGCCCCCTTGCTCCTTTTACCAATGGATACCACTGGATCAGACCTTTGGGGAGTTCCCGAATAATTGATTCTGCCTGCATAAACTTATCGCTCTCCTTTCTGCATTCCTTCTATCCGGTTGGGATCATATACGCTAAAATTCGAAATTTTTTCCCTGCGAAGCTGTTCCACCACTGGCATATAGTCTCTTATACAGACGATCACCTTATACTCTTCCTGAGGTAGGTTCTTCAATATACTTGGGTCTAACACTGGCAGTCCCTCTATTTCGGCGCCCCAGCGATTCTCATCATTGTCCAGATATCCAGTCACTGGGTATCTCCCCCCATAGGTATTTCGGAACCGCTGTGCGTATTTTCCAGAACCAAACAGATATAGCTTACGCCCCTCGGTGCATTGGAAAATATCTTCAAAGATCCGATGATACTCTCTCTTCGAGTAATTCATCCACTTCCGGTTCTCGACAATCGTCGCCCCGTCCCGTCTGCCCTTCTGGAAATAATCAAGCAGATCCTGGTCACCGCGCAGCCGATTTAAAAAGTCCAGGGTGTAATGATCATATAACGCCTTAAATTCCCACAGCCCATACCGCGCAAACAGCGCGCTTCTGGGAAGAATCTCATCAAAATGATCATGAAATTTATAGAGGAATTCAATGGTTCTCAGCAGGATTGCCTTTGCCGGCACATTTTCCAGGTACAGCTCCTGATCATAAAAGACAAATCTTCCATCAAGATAAAAACAATTCAGGGATACCAGATCCAGATATCCCCTCTTTAACATTGCCCCAAGCCCTTCCCGCTGAGATTGGGAAATCCCTTGTCCGCTCCAGTCTGCCTCCTCCAGGGAAATCTCCTCTGAAGAATGGAGCACAATCGCCCAGAAATCATCAAGCTTAGACAAAAACATGTCCTTATCCTGTTCAAGCAGACTGCGCAGATAATCTGTCGCCGGAATACCTGACACATAGGGCATAACCAGGGCATCCCCCTTCTGCTCCATAGGGATCATGCTAACTCCATGTGCAGATAAATAGCGGGAATTATCCAATAGCTGCCACAGCTTATTCTTCCCCTCCGGATACAGGGCGCGTTTTTCAACCAATCCATCACCGCGGATCATGGTGGCCATAGCGTTTTCCCTTCCCCGCTCTCCGGAAAGGGTCACCTGATTGATTGGCATAAACTCCCCGCCAAGAGGGCACTCAATGAAAAAACCATTAGCCATGGGATGGAGAAGCTTATTCTCCATCAGCGACGGATACAGCTCCTCCTCAAAAAGAAACACCGTATCCGGATGGTTATACTCTGGGAATACCCGGATATCCAGCGCTTCATTCGGCTCATAATCCTCTGCAAGGATGAGCTGGGGATTTTCGATTCTCGGGAATACGGAATAAAAACGGCGCTGGAAAAAGCCTGCTGCTTCCAGAAATCCAGTCAGTTCTGCCTTAGAATACGCCCTTCCTTTCATGGCCTTCCGCTCCCACGGCTGCAAATGCTTGTAATTCTGTACGCTGTCATAAACATTGCCGCTAAACCCATCCTGATCCCCACAGAAATAGCGGATCCCCAAACGGTTATCCGCTGCCAGAAGAAGCTTTCCATCCGGTTTTAGCAAATTTTTGATGTTGTTGAACAGCTGGGCCACATCCTGGGCATATTCAATCACATCCACGGCAACAACTATGTCGTAAAGTCTTTCCTCTATTATATCCTGCGGGCCTTTAACCATCCGGTCAAGGGCAAACTCCTTGACCGATACCCCTTTTTCTTCCAATGCGGCAGCAATCTGCCTGCTGGCCCCCAGATCACAAACCACACAGGCAGCTTTGCTTCCCTTCTCTATTTCATACCATTGAATGATTGCTTTGGGCAATTCCCCCAGCCGCTGTTCTGATACCATGTTATCTTCCACCTTTATCTAAATTTTCCCTATCCTTGTCCTGCATAAATAAATTCGTGCTTCGAAATCCATGTAAGGGGAGCTTATAGGTAGAGATCTGATCCTGTCCAATTCCGCTGTCCATCAGCTGATCCATAATCGCCTGGGGACATCCCCGGTTGGCAATCAGATAATGGGCCTGTGGATATCGCTTTATGGCTTCCAGAGGTGGCAAAATTTCATATCCTTTATATGAACTTCCCCACTTCTCCCGGTCATTATCACAAACAGCCACAATATTCTCCAGTTGATTCATTTTCATCAGGCACAACGCGAATTTCGCCGCTTTCCCTGTACAGAACACCACAATCTGCTTTTCGGCGGCCATCCTTCGGATGAAATTCCCATATACATCATATTGGGCTTTTGCCTTGATTCCAATATACTCTTCATAGGCTTTGGGATTTTCGGTAAACAGGCGCATCTCAATCCACTTCTCCAGCTGCATCTCCTCCTGCAGCAAAAGCCCCCTCTCCCGATCCTGCATAATGATCCGGCGAAATTCATCCAGAGTGGATAAAAGCCCTTCATTGGGCTGCTTGTACTCCCGAAATGTGGTATAAGGCGCAAGAGCCATCATCACCGTCTCCCTGGCAAAAAAAGCCCATTTCTCCCTGTCGGTGATTTGATCCTCTTCCATCCTTCTTCGAATATATCTGCACTCTGCCAGATTAAAATCCGCAAACTTCGGATTGTAGGTAGAAGAGGCTGCATTATCCCGGCGATACCGATACAAAAATCGGTTAAGGAACATTCCTCTCCCTAGATGCATATCTGCCCAGTAGCGGAAACCACAGTCCTGAAATGCTGCTCCAGGGCTTTCATTCAGCTGGATATGATTCTTTTTCAAAAAGGATAACCGGTAAATACCATTCCAGATAAAAATATCCGGAGACTGCTCCCCTTTTAGAAAATAATCGGAAGAAATCACCTGATCCAACGGGCCGCCTAAAAAATTTTCCAAAAGATACCGCTCTCCTCCTGGCGTCACCATGGTATAAAACCCAGCCTTGGCATAATCCAGATCATGCTCCGTTGCAGCGTGATATAGCGCCTCATACATATCCGGCTCAATACTGTCGTCTGTCTCCACAATGCCCACATACTCGCCCCTGGCCATTGCGATTCCCAGATTAATCTGATAGCCGTAGCTTTTTTTATCCGACGGAATCAAGCGGATCCGGCTGTCCTTAACACGGTATTCCGTTAATATTTCATTGGTCCCGTCCGTGGACCCGGCATCAATACATAATATTTCGATATCCCACAATGTCTGGTTTACTACGCTTTCCATACACTCGCGGATATAAGATGCCACATTTAGCGATGGCATAATAATCGAAACCTTTGGCATGTTATACCTCCTCACATTCCTGGAAATGGATCCTTTCCCCTCTTATACGATTGCCGGCGGCCTCCACAGAATCTTCTCCTCCTGGATTCCCTTTCCCGTCAGTTCCTTCCGTATCTCCTCTGCAAGTTCCTTCTTTTTTACTGCGATGACCAGGTAATCATATTCCACTTCCCCTATTTCCTCTGGGGCAGAGATCGGCATAGCCGTCCCGGACTCCCTTTTCCCTTTCTTATCTACCCATAGAACCAGCTGTAACAGCCTCTGCCGGTAAATCTGCTGATAATAGCGCAGCCCTACCGCTCCTGCGCCGTAGAGGATGATCCGGCTTCCACTTTCTAACTCGGAAAAGGGGAATACGTATCCTCCTATCTGGACGTCTGGGGAAAAGCCCATGAAGTAAGGGATAGCATAGATCCGGGACAGGATAAACATCTGTAATTGATGCAGAAGGCACTCTCTTTGAGGATGGCCGTTAAATACCCTTTCCAGGGACAAATACAGTTTATTCAAATCACCCATGAAATGTTTATTCACTGTCCGCATAATGGAGTCCGGCTTATACCGGTAATCATAAAAATTTTGATGCACCACCCGGATACTCTTTGCTTTTAGGATGCATCGAAATAACAAATCCCGATCTTCCGCATAAACAATAGACAAATCAATATCCTGGACAGCCTTTTTCATCAGTTCTGCCCGGAACATTTTATTGACTAAAAAAGGCAATACGCCATCTTCAAAACGGTTTTCGAAAATAATCATATTGGAAATAAAATATTCCATTGCTTCCTTCGTATCATAGACGCCCTCTTGAAAAGAATCCATTCGCATGTGATACATTTCCGGTGCATCTTCACAGCCGCAGCCAGAGGTAAGAATATCGCAAGTTCCCATATGTTCAACAAAAAAGTCAACCATACGCTCATCAATCCGGTCATCTGCATCCACAAAGCAAATGTATTCCCCTGAGGCGGTGAAAACCCCCTTTTTCCTGGCCCCAGCTGCGCCAGTATTCTTTTGATGAACAACTTGAATCCGAATATCGCTCTTTGCATAAGCATCACAAACTTCTCCAGAACCATCTGTTGACCCATCATCAATAAGCAATATTTCCAGCTTGTCATAAGTCTGATTGATGATCTTATCTAAACAATCTTTCAAATATTTCCCTGGGTTATATACGGGAACAATAATCGAAACTAAAGGCTTTGTTTGAATCCAGGAGCGTTTCGTTGCAATCTGTTCAATATTCTTCTGCAGCATTTTCCTCTAAAATCCCCTTTCTCCGTCAATGTTTTCCGCCTCAGCCTTCGCTTTTTGCTTTCTCCACATCAAATAACTTCCCGAATCACTTCATCCGTTCTAAAAATATTTCGAAAACCGTGCTTTTCCAAAATCCTGTATAGCTCATATTGGCTCCATTCTGTCACTGCAATCACCACTGCGCTTGTATCCGCAAAAAGAGCCGCGTCCTGTACTTCCATAACCGGGATCTCCATACAGACAGGCTCTTGAGCCTTAAGACTGGTCACAAGGAAAGCGTCTACCTGCCCGTCCCGCTCCAAAATCCCTTTTGCCAGACGTTTGCCTACCTGTCCAGCGCCATAAACAAACACTTTAGAATAGGCGGTTAACTGCGCAAAAAAAGCGTCCCTGTAAACTTCTCTATTTTTTATCTTGCAGGCTGCCAATCTTGCATCCCAGACAACGCGGGCGGTTTTCTTGAAAAAGGCATCCATGTCTCTCCCTATATCGCCTATCTGATCCCAAACCGAAGGAACAAATGCTGACTCGGTAATCCAGCCCTTCTCCCTATCTTCCCGCAGCAGTTGTTCCAGCCTAACTAACAAGGCATACTGAAACTGCACTCCAACGCGATAATAATGATTCAGGAAGTCACCATATTTGGATGCGGCAAAATGCTCTCGCAATCGAATATCTTTGTCCAGGGCATCCCCCAATTTTTCTTCTGCCCATTGATATTCATCAAACACGCAAAACAGCTTTGATGGGTTATTCATGGAAGAATTTGGATTATCTCTGCGATAATGAAGTAATGGGTCATGGATAATGTATACTTTCTCCGCATAAAGCCATACCTGCAGCGCAAAAGAAATATCTTGATAGGAAGCTCCGGGAGTTTCGTGAAATCGGATCTTGTGTTTACAAAGAAATGAACGCTTATACAGGCATGACCAGATTGTATCCGGAAGGTTTAACAGTTCAGGGCAAACGTGGCTGTTCAGTAATTCTCCTGTAGGATAATTACCTACCCGATTCGAAAATGCATCCTTTCCCTCCCAATAGTTGTAATAATTCCCTTTCACCACATCTGCCCCTTGCGCTGACGCTGCTTCATATAATTTTTGCAGCATATCTGGTTCTGCAAAATCATCGCTTTCCAGGATAGCAAGATAATTTCCCGTCGCCCGGCCCATGGCAACATTCATACTATTCCCATAGCCAGTGTTTTTTTTATGAATTACGGTCAATCTACGGTCAGATGCCGCGTATCGATCCAGGATTGCGCCACTTTGGTCAGTAGAACCGTCATCGACACAAATGATCTCTATATCGTTAAAAGATTGACTAATTAAACTGTCCAGACATTGCTCCAGATAATTCTCCACATTGCAAACCGGAACTAAGACGGAAATTTCTGGCATCCCTTTCACCTTCCCTTCACCTTCCTTTCCACTTTACTTTTCCTTTACGTCCACCCCGCAGGTTTATATCGATGAACCCCCATCTATGTGTTTTCAACAATAAATTGAGCCACGCGCTCGCTGGCATGCCCGTCTTCATGAACCCCATACTTCTCTAAAAATAATTTTACCCTTTTCTTGTATAGCTCTGTATTTAATTCCATGATGTTCCTCTCCAATTCCTGATTTGATTCAGCAATGGGAAATGGCAGCTCATGATATGGGATAAGCAGTTCATACTCGTTTGAAATATAGTCCTGTAAATCCGTCGCAAATAAAAATACTGGCTTGTTCACAAAGGCCGCTTCAAACATTATGCTGGAAAAATCGGATAGCAAAACATCCGACGCCGAGACCAGCTCCTGGCTATCCCCATATTTGCTTGTATCAATAACAAATTTTGGCTTTTCTACCTTCTCAAAAGCGGTGGCTACCGATGGATGCAATCGAACGAAAATATACCATTCACCACCAAAGCGCTTCTCCAGAGCCGTTTTCATCAATTCAAAATCCAATGCAATATTGCGGGATTCATGAACCTTTTTCCCAGACATTTTGTTAAAACGGTAGGTGGGAGCATAAAGGAGCGCTTTTTTCCTTTCATCCAGCTGGAAATACCGATACACCTTCTTTTTATTTTCTGCCTCGAAAAACAAACCGTCTGAACGAGGCGATCCATATTGCAATATCTCCCCCTTAAAACCAAAACCGCGCCGGCAAGACTCTGTGTCAAAATCACTTCCCGTGATGATATGGTCAATCAGTCCACTTTCCCTTTCCCATACTTTCATCTTTTCCGGTTCCGTCCGAAAGGTTGACGCATCCAGGTAAAACCTTTTTAAGGTAACACTCGACCAGTGTTTTGTCTGAAGATAACACTGTCCCACACGTTTAATAATATATTCCGGAACTGGCAGATCCAATACCCACGTTCCAGCAGTCTCCATCTCATAAATAAAACGCTTCCAGTTCCCCTGATATATTTTCCTGACGCCATCAGGAACCTCTGTGTGCAGATCCTCTACCGCCCATACAAGATCTAAGTCCCTCCTCATTTTCAGCAAGGCTTTGGTGATATATTTGCCATGATCTCCATAATCTGTATATGCGCTAAAAAATATTTTTTTTCTGTCAATTATCTCTTGCTGGCAACACTGTTTGGCAAAATTAACACGCAGCAAATCAAGAGGCTCATCATCACGAAAGCCTTCCCTGAGCCCTTTCCTTCTATTGGCTTCCATAATCAGCAGCACAAAACAGCTCTTTATTCCAAGCCGGTTCAACTGCGCTGTGATCGGCTCATAAAAATTAGTACTGGTGATTAAAACGACAAGTTCATTTGGCTCGAATTCCTCTAACAGGCAGGACGCTGAGATTTTCTTTTCACCTGTTTTTAATCGAAAGGCTTCTGGAATAAACTCATCTATCGAAAAACCTTGTTTTTGTAAATCATTATCAATGATTCCTTCTAGCTTTCCTCTTTCCCCATATCGGGAAAAGTAGTATCCACAGCTCGCCCCCGCACCGAATAATATAAGCTTTTTCTTAAGACATTCCTGTTCAAAATCTTCCCATGTTTGTTGATCCAAATTCCCATTTCCGGAAATATGCTTGCCACATTGGATTGCACGATCAATGATATCCATTCTCATTACCTTTCCTACCAGATTCTAGGAGTCAAAACAAAATAATCCTGGTTGTAAACTTTACCATGCTTCTGCAAAATTTGTAAAACATCTTCCTGCCCATTCGTCAAGCCTACAAAGATAATCGTATTCTTTTGTTCCAAAATCTTATCTGCATTATATATAGGTAATCCAAATAAATCACCCTGTTTATGATTATCAATAAATCCTTCCACAGGTAAAAAGGGAAAGAAAACTTCCATCATCGCTTTTACTGTTTTCGCCAGCCTTCCCGCGCCCCAAAGGTAAAACCCCTTTTCCCCTTCTGCAGCCGCCCGTTCAACTATCTCTTTGATGTGGAATAAATACCAAAGCTTTAACCGCACCATGTCTGGATGAGTGAAAACATCATACTTGCTTTCATACCGCTTCACAAATTCAGAGAACATCTCCTGTACATTCTCCACTCTAATTTCCGATATTTTACGTTTGTCCTCTAAGACATGGTGGTAATACGTTAGCAGATCATCTCTTACCCTTTCCGGTGAATGAGTTTTCTCATACGTATCTTGCCCATTGGAAACGATTTGGGCAACCTTTCCACTTTTCCTCCCTCTCTCAAACTCCATTATTTTCTGGTATATCGCTGCTTTAGAATAACCATTACACAAATACCCATTATATCCATCCTGAATTACCTCCGGAACCCCGGCCACCGGTGTGGAAATCACCACTAAACCATGAGCAAGGGCCTCTGATATCACATTGGGGTAAGATTCACAGGTACTTCCACACAAAAGCACATCGTTCTTTTCGTATTCTTCCTCCATAGTGCTGCAAAATCCTACAATATGGATAAATTCCTCTAGTTTTTTTTCTTTCAAATACTGCTTACATTCCTCTGCATAAGGGCCGCTATCATATCCATATAAAAACAGCTCTCCATTCACCCCTTCGGATAATGCCATTGCAAAAGCCTTGATTACTTCCAGTTGATTTTTCCGTGCAAATATTCCGCCAACGCAACAATAGTTAACCTTTTGATTGCTTGTAACCATGATTCTTTTTGGTAATAACCTCTTCGGTTTACACTCGCCTTGCAAAGGTTGAGTAGCAACCGTCCGGATACACACAGAATCTGTCCGGAGCATTCTCTTCCATATATTTGCATAGTAATGGGAATCACAAATATGGTAATGGGCAAAGATATCTGTATAATTAATGGAAAAAAACGGTTCCCGTATTTGATAAATATTCATTATGTGAGGAATCTTAAGTTCCCTGCTGACTAATTCTACTATGGGATTAATTTGTACAGAATGCAAAAGAGCCGGTGCGAAAGTCCTGATTTCATCTCTTACTACAAGATAATTCCTCAAGACAGAAATCACATCAATATCCTCTGGCTGCGATGATACCTGAAAAGGAAGGCGGATCATCTCAATATTACTTTGGTTACATAAATCATAATATTCATCCGCCATCGTTTCCCTCTTAGCATTCGAAACTGACAGTAGTACATGACAGCCTGCGCTTTTCATTAATATAGCCTGCCGAAGCAGCGTATGAGCTGCACCACCAAATCCTTGTCCTTCATCCAGGAAATACATTATCTTCAAGCTCATCTGCAAGTTCCTCCCAGGTTATGCATACCAGCGTAGGATGAGCCATTTCCTCCACCTGCTGCAAAATTTCTTTACTAAATCCTTTTACCAAAATTAATAAAATTCCATCAAAGGATTTTAAACTATTCGCCGGATATACTTTAATTTCGTCCGCGGCTCTGTCCCAAAGTTCTTTATTGTTGTCAATGAAAAATGAAGGAACCATACCGGCGCTAGATAGCAGGCGGTACATTTCCATCCCCCACTTTCCTGCACCGAATATCGAAACTGCTTTTTTCTGCCTCTCCTTACATCTCCTTTCTATGTAATCGAAAAGGGCATCAGGATATATATTCAATAATTGTCTGAAACAAAAGGTTCTAAAATTATGATTAATGATAGATTCTATATTCTCTCGCTCACTCGATGAATAATAGGACAAATAGTTTTTTGCGATACTAGCCGTTTCATATACACATCTTTGTGCATTTTGATGACTTATTCCTCCTAGTCTAAAATTAGCAACCACTTCATCCAAAAACACAAATTTAACTCCATGCACATAAAGGCGAAGCATCAATTCATAATCTGATGCAATGTTATATTTTGTCGAAAATCCTCCAAATTCATTATAAATACTTTTTTTTATAAAAACAGTCGGGTGAGGTATTTCCATTATGTATCTTAATTTATTTATATCTGAAGGAATAAATAATTCTGCCTCTTTCTTTTCATCAATCAAATTCAGCTTACCATATACAACCTCTGCGTTATACTTTTGAAAACACTTTCTAACATTATCCAATGCACCTTGTTCATACCAATCATCAGAATTAATAATACCGATAACCTCTCCTGTAGCTAAAGATATCCCCTTATTCATCGCATCATATATCCCCTCATCAGGTTCACTAACGAGGATATCGATTGCTTCTTTATACTGTTCAATGATCTTCAACGTTCCATCTGTTGAATTTCCGTCGATAATAATGTATTCCACAGACTCATCCTTTTGTGATATCACACTTTGTATTGTCTGTTCAATCGATTCTTTGCTATTCAAACATACAGTGATAATTGAAATTTTCATATATGTCTACTTTCTTTATTCAGTAATATCTAATACTTCTCAAGTAATGCCTTTTCCAACCTTTTTCCAAAATCATCTATTTTAAAGTACTTTTCATAAGTTTGTCTTGCATTTCTCCCAATCTGAGAAATATCCTTTTCATTATTAAATATCCAGCGCATTTTATCAGCCAATTCATCTACATTTCCTGATTTAAATACTAAACCATTGATACCATCATGAATATAATCAGCTATTCCAGTTGTATCTGATACGATACAAGCTTTTCCATGCATCATTGCCTCTGTTGTTACAATTGACAAAGTCTCTTCTAAAGAAGAGCAAACCAATACATCTATCTCCAAATAAACTTTTTTTAACTCATCTCTGGTCATTTCTCCCATCAGCAATACACTGGATTCTAGAGAAGCCAGCCTTTTTACTTCATTACTATAAGGATCTTGGCCAATAAGACCAATAATTAAAAATAATGCATTATTTTTAAATTGTGATTCTAGCCTTTTTACCGCTTTTAAAAAAATATCTTGAGCTTTCAGTGGAATAACTCCCCCGATAATAGCAAAAACAATTTTTTTATTCCTTTTTTTTCTTATTATTGCTTCCCGTTCATCTGGTATTCCATATGCAAGTGTTTTTGTAATTCGGTTAGGAAAATACTGATTAAAGCTTCTCTGTGCAATCTTGCTTACTGCATAAATGTTAATCCCTTCCAATTTTTCTGTCATAATATACTCATCAAATTGAATTAGAATTGGTTCATAAAAAGAGCTGGGTTCATGGATCCACCAAAGTACTGGTTTAATTTTACTTATTTCACTTGCACATAATATCATCTGAAAAACATTTACAATTATATAATCAAACTGTTTAATAAAAAGGATTTCCTCTTGGTATAGATATGGCAGCGCTAAACAAATGATAATATTTAATCCATTGTCTTTCATTTCGTTAATAAATGCAGGATTTCCTTCTGGGGCTGCCAATACTACATTATATTCAAGCTTTTCTAATGCCCTTGCAGCATAAACAGCTGCTAAAGATCCTCCATTATATCCTAGATTTGTGGAAATAATAAGAACCTTTTTACCTGTCACAAATTCATTTGTATTTCCACAATAAAAAGAAAATTTTCCTCGTTCTTTTTCACTTTTCAAACGCGCCCAGCACCATATTTTTTTAATATCAATCCCCAAATTTAAAAGTTGATTCTTCATCTCATTTGTCTTAATGCTCATTAGAAGAATCACATCAAAATCCATTGTTAGAATTTGCTCTACAGCAAAAACTGGAATACCATCTAAATGTATTCCATGTATACTTTTATTATTATCAATAATAGCAATTAGTTGAATATCTGTATATTCCAACAAATATTTTTTTCTTTTTTGGTAAAATTCACCTGCTCCAAAAACTACAATTTTCAATCTATATCCCTTCTCTAAAAAATTCAAAATTTCCTATTTCCTCTTTTTGAAGCTCCTCAATTAAGCTAATCACTTGCCCTGTTTTATCCATTGAATTTATATCATATATCCTTGAATAAATAGTTCCTCTCTTGTACATCAAAAAGAATAATTTTTTTCGATGTATATATTCATTCAAAACATCTATGATTGTTGGAATATTCTTTTTTTTCAACAATCCTTCTATGATTTCCTTCAATTCAAAATCAAAAATATATCTCCCCATTAAGCTATAATTTCCTGCCTGGTAGTCTATAAATGCTTCCTGTGGTATTCCATTTTTAGCATTTACTTGCATACTTTCTACATCATCTGAAAAAAAGACTTTCGAACCCCATGCATATGCTCCATCAAATGTACAAATCTTTTCTGATAACTCTTTTGCGATACCTATTCCATGTACAAAATAGTCTGTGTATAGAAGAAGCATTTTAGATGCCTTCATAAAATTAGGATTCTGAATCATGTGCCTCACTGCGTCATAAGAATCTGAGACTAAATAATTAATTCTGATTCCAAATTTTTCTCCGCAACCTATTAATTTTTGATATTCTACTTTTACTATTTCTGTCACAATAATATATACCTCTTCTACATTCAATAGTCGTAATGTATTTAAGGCATAAAACATAATAGGTTTATTTCCCATAAAGAGCATCTTTCCCTGTTGCTTTTCTAGAAAACTTCCTACAATCATTCCTGTTGCTCTATTGTATCCATGACATATGAAATTATAACTTTCCCCTTCATCTTGGCGCATTAAAGAAGCTAATATTCCCCCTCCGCATGCAGAATAAACACACTTCTCACATTGCGATATGACATAAAGCGCATATAAATAGTTCAAATCCCTCTCATAACCATTCTCGTTTGTATAAATACTATTGAGTGTGTCATGTCCCAGATTTTTATATCGCTTTGAAGGCACTGAATATACTCTTCCAGGATATCTCCTTTGGAATCTCATAAAAATGTCATTATCCTCTGTAGCTAAAAAAATATAATTTTCATCATTTATTATATCGATCTGATGAAAAATCAGATCATCACATATAGGCTTTAGGTGCCCAATTGGTTTCAATTCTTTGTAATCTGTTCCTCGGGCAAGTATTCCAATCATTTTTTTATCATTACCAACTTGCCTACTTGCACATCTATCGAAATATTCCTTTACTTCTTTCTTTAGTCGAATATAAAGATGAAAAAACTGACGCCATTGAGCGGATTTTTCATTGCAAAAATCCTTAAAGCTTGTTGCATCTATAAATTCTGTATAGTTAAACTTTCTTACATCATCTATAACAAAGTAATTACCACTATCATACGCATGTTCTAAACTAATATTTAAAGGTTGTTCAAAAAAATATTCCCAAACATTTTCTCTCCCAACCTTTTTAGCATCATATTGAGGAAGCTTACAATTTTTCCAATCTACTACAGGAATAAATCCATTCTCTATACCAAATCTTATCCCCATCAATGTATATAAAATATACCAGCCTAAACCAGCTGTGGAAATTAGATAATCCCCCATTTTTAAAATCAAATATTTTTTATTTGTTTGCATCCTTGCATTTAAAGTATTATTTCTCCAGTTCGTATAATTTCCTTGCTCCATGTTTCCTTCTCCACCATATATTTTCCATTAAAAATCTTATGTCATTCCATCAATTCTATTTTCACGAAAAAGTATTCTTTTCCAAAACTCTAAATGAGGCTTCATAAGGCTTTTGGGATAAACCATATCATGAGCTAATTTTCCCATTTTATTCAATTTTTCCCGATGGTTTGCCAAATATTCTATCCGATCAGCTATAGCAATATAATCACCAATTGGAACTCTATAACCATTTATGCCATTCAGAATATCTTCTTTAGTACCTGATGTTGCTGTTACAATGGGAATCGCTCCGTTCCCCATCGCTTCTATTATACTAATACTCCTTCCTTCATAATCAGCAAAATTGACACAGATATCTTGTCGATGCCAAAAAGAAGAAATTTCACTTCTTTCTAATCTTCCTAAAAATTTTATTTGCTCAGTTAAGCCATGATCATACACATACTTTTCCATATGTAATTTCCCTGGCCCATCCCCTGCCAGCTCAATTTTAAAATTGATATTTCTCTGCACAAGTATACTGATACACTTTACGAATAAATCAATTCGTTTCTGAGAATGTACTGCACTATTTATACTTTCTATACGCCCAGCATAACCAATTTGAATTGGCTTTTTATCATCTTCAGTATAGATATGTGTTAAATTTTCTTCACAGTCAAATGGACATGTCATAGAATATAATTTTTCTGGTTCGATTCCATTATGCATTAAATCATTTCTAATATCTAAACTGACACCAATATAAATGTCTGTACATTCCTTAAAATCCATATATGCATCATATACCATTTTGCAACTATTATGTACTACCGATAGGATTTCAATCTGATTCGGATATACTCGTTTAATCAAATATGCCGCTAACATTACTTCATCTGTTGTGCAGGTAACTACCTTACAGGGTAATTTGCTCATGATAACTTCTATCAGATTTAAAATGGACTTTGGAGAAAATCTAACATCGTGTTTAATATCTACGCTAATAACATGATTGGTCAATTCTTTTGGCACTTCATAAATTCCATTATCAGAAATAATATGAACATTACGCTCCCCGCTTAATAGTAATGCTCTGCAAATATCTATAGTCCATAATTCAACCCCACCAAGAACCAGCCCTTGATAGCAATCAAATAATACTGATTGCTCCTTGTAATATTTAATTGAATGTGCTCGTATAATCTGCTCGATTGTTTTATTTTCTTTGTATACGTTTAGAAGTAATTCATAATACTTTATTTCTATTATTGAATTTAAAGTAACGATTTCTTGTAATTGATTTCGTATTTGTTCTACCACATCATTGTTTAAAACTGTAATGCAGATATATTTATTTTGAAATGTCTCTATAATCCTTGGAGATTGAATAATCTCCCCCTCTATTACCTCTCCCCACATATTTGCATTACTATCTACAATGGCTAAAATATGAATATCCAGCCAATGTAGTATTTCACATAATGTTCTGCACCTTTTTCCTGCTCCATATAAAATAACTTCATGAATCATTATTTTTCCACCTGCTCTGCTGCTGGTATAGGATATTTTTTTGCCTCTGCCCCATTACAATGATTACACATATCCAAATAACCCTTTTCGGAATAACCCAATGTAAATTCTAACAATTCTTTTTTATAATTATCTCCTGTCAACTTATCTAAATCCAAATAGTCATCTTGTCCGATATTGTATCCTAAATTTTCTGACACACTCCTTGCCATTACACAATAATACAATCTATTTTCTCTAACTTCTCGACAAGGGGTATGGCACGAATCAAATATCATTATTAACTCTTCTTTTGTTGCTTTTCGATTTAAATAATCAAAACCATAATCCATCCATTCTGATTCCTCGTTCCCAAGCAAATATGAAACATTACCTTTATCCAGACACACAATTAACTTTTCATATCTTTCTCGCAACCGTGGTAGTTGAACAGAATAATTGGAGATTCTAAAAAGCACTTGATATTCTCGACAAATGTCCAACAATTCTTTTGTCGGAATAATTGTTCCATTTGTTGTAATACTATAAACTCCTATTTTTTCTCTGTACCTCTTTCCTATGTATCGGATTACCTCCACTAAATCTCTATATAACAATGGTTCTCCACCTATTAAAACGAACTCTTTAATAAAATCGATCTTTGAAAAAAAGGAATCTGCACTTTTATATGCTTGTTTAAGAGTCATATCCTTTGCCATTGAATTATCTACAGCATAACATCCATGTGCACACTTTTTACATTTTAAAGTACATCTTTCCGTTAATGTAATCTGAGCAAGTGAAATAAAGGATCTATTGTAATAATAAACTGACAATATCGGAAAAATAATATCGCAAAACTCATCATATAAAAAATAATCTACTCCATTTACTAGCTCAAAACTTCTTAATTGTTCTGAAATATTTGATGTATTTGCCTGGGACGCTGAAACGACAATAAATCCATCTCTTTCTTTTAAAAAATCATTTATCGAATATACCCTATGATTTTCACATCCCTTTTTCTGCTTCTCAATACTATTATCAATATATCCAGCAAAGCAATTATATTTTTCTAACGTAGCAGCAAGTTCTCTTCCTTTTACTCCTGCTCCAAAAATATAAATTTTCTGCATCTTACCATACTGTTTTACCAATTTATCTGCAAAATGATCATTTTCATGGCCTTTATTCTTCCAACGCATTCAATTCTCCTCATCCATATTAGTCCTATCTGTACTCACTCAATACCTATTCTTTCAATAATTTGCCTTTCATAATTATCATCTAAAACAGGCTCTTTAGGATAATGGCACCAACTCAATTCAGCCACACACTTTCCAGGAATTTCAATTCTTTCTTCTGCTCTACGAATAAACCATTCATATTCATTATCAATTTGTCCTATGTCTAATGTTTGAACTCCCAATATTCCAAGGTCATATGCGAGAACAGTCGCTGTAGGCCCAAGGGATACAAGTACCAATTCATTATTAAATACATTCTTTTTGATAGTATCTAAAAGTATCTTATAATAAGTAAAGACATTTCTCTCTGGACAAATAATACGCCTTATCCCTTTTGCATTGGCAAAAAGATCATTTCCTATTCCCATTTTTGAATTTTTACCTTCAACTATTAGCAATTCCCTACCATTCCAAACTTGCTTAAATAGATCAAAAATTATCTTTGCATGATTCTTATCTTTATACATCATGTACGGCCTTGAAACATATGCATCGAAATAAAAACGGTTAAATTCAAAAAAACTCATAACCTCCCTTCTTGTGCTGCCATAAAGATATTGCCTAATCGCATTTGCCGCTTTTTCTGTATAACAATCTAGATTTCCAAAATTGTTTGCAATAGCTAATACAATATTCTCATTTTTAGAATAAATGATCTCCTTTAATCGCTCTGAAAGCTCCTCATCAACCGTTTGAAACCAGGGGCGTTCAATCCCCCTCATTATTTCAAATTCACCATCCCCAAAACGACATAAGGATACATTCTTTTGGATAATATAGTCCAACAGCTCCTCTGCATTTTTTATTATAGGTCCTTGTTCCACCTCTAATTCATATGGTAAACTATCTAACTTCCATTTACATATCTGTAACTGCTCTTCTAATTCTATTATTTTTTTCACCTTTTTATCAATAATAGGGAAAAGTTCTTCTTTATCTGCCCAAAAAGTCAAAATTTTATTTTCATTTATGCCCATATCTTTGCAATTTTGTAATATAGGCTGATAGTTTTTTGCCGATATCAGTATATAATCAAATTCAGATGTTTTTAAAATATCCGGCGATTCCACAGCTATACCCTCTATAGCAAATTCCTCTCGCCTAACTTTATTTTTATCTACAATCCCTTCAACTGTACAAACATTTTTATTTACTGCCTCGTATACTACCTTTAAGTATTTACCGGCGCCCCATATGTATATTTTTTTCATTTCGCTTTACCACTATTCCTTTTTATTCTTAACCGTTTCTTTACAAATCTTTGAGATATATAAACTTTATATTTATAACAATCATTCAAAAGATATTCATATTAACTATAATACGATTAACAATATTTTCTAATTATTTCTATTAAATCATCATAAAGAAAAATATCCTTTTTATATTTAAGGCCTCTACGATTTAATCGGTATAACACACTCTCTGTATGTTCTTTATCTGCTATTAAAACACCATCATTCTTCTGTTTTGAATCTATAATTTCATAAGAATCAATGAATACATTCCACAACTTCTTCCCATAATTATTAGAATTATCATCAATATAACCAACTTGAATTCCTTCAATTCGTTGCAGCAACCAACAACACTCTTCTCCTATCTTCCCTGTTCCGAAGATAAATATGGTTTCAGTTGTTTTGCCAAATAGTTCATTTAAACACTTTTTTATTATTGTTGGTTCTACATCAAGATAACAATAATCCCATCTAGGATAATGGTTGCTATTATCAATTCCATCAGGTATCTCACAGCTCAAACGATAACCTCTTTCTTCAAATACTGGACGCCAAAAATCAAAATCATATTTTTCCCATGCATGACAACCAAATGGAAGCTGTGAATTATTTTTTAAAAAACATTGACGAACATCCTGTTCAAATGAAAATTTTAGGGCTATATCTATAGGTGCAACGCGGAATTTCTCTGAATCACAACTTGCCCAAAAAATGTCCTCATGTCTATCTATTGCTTTAGTCTCTATAGCGCGTGATAATGTTGCAAAGGACTCAACCTTTCTAAGAGAAAATCCCCCATTACCAACAAACCATACACCTTTCTTTAAATTTCTCAAATATCTTATACCTTTTAGCCACGGTGCCCCAATGTAATCATACCCAAAGTCACAAAAAAAATTTAGTGAATCGGAAAAAGCAAATGCATCTAATTGAAAAATCAAGATATATTCATAATTTAAAAAACGACAATAAAAGCCTTCCGAAAGCATCATTTGATTGTATGATTCAACACTTTTCATCCAATCATCTGGAACAGATTCATATATTACTCCTTCACGGGTCAAACTCTTATTTTTTTTTATCTTTTCTGGCACCACTAAGATAATCGGATACTTCTCTTTAAATGTATTTAAACAGTTTTCCAAAGAAATTTTTTCCGTCTCTGACAATTCTTCATGATAAAAAGGAACTACAACCGCTACTCTATCTTTCACTATTATCTCCCTGAGCTTTTATTCCTATCGCTTCATATTTTCTTTTGTATCGATTTATATCAAAATAATAAATGGTTCCATCTGAATCAATAAAATCGATAAAACCGGCATTAATTACCCTATTCTTTTCCGTTAATGTTTGTACTTGCTTCATGATCTCTTCAATATAATATTTGCTAGCTACAATCACATATGCCTCTTGATCCCTTTTTAAAATTTCTATCGGTAAAATTGAATTTTGTTCTAAATATCCCTTTTTATAATTATCTAAGAATCCAAGAAATTTCAAATTACATAAGTTACCTTTATTTTCTTCATACCAACGATTCGCCCGTATTCCAGCTGGTATTATATAATAAGTACCTTGAAGAGTCTGTTTACGAAAAGTCTCAGAATCATTAATATCCATTTCCTTATAAGCAATTGGATATGCCATGTATCTAGATTCCCCTACTAAATTCTGTGCTTCAACCAATATACTAGCTTCACACTGTTCATGGATATATTCTAACAGTTCAATGCTTTTATTTAAATTGCTATAATGACGTTCTCCGTTAATTTTAGTAATATAGAATTCCCCTAATTGCAGCTTTTTACATCCAAAACGCATCATTGTATATATTACACTTTTACAAAAAACAGGTGACAATTTTATATCTTTAACTAGGTAAAAAATATAATCATATTTTTCTCTGTTATTATCGTTTTCTTCTACTGTAATTGTTAGCCCAAGACTATCTTGTTTTTCTATATATTGTTTTAAAATCCAAGATTTTTTATTGATTACAAATAAACATTTTAAACGTTCATTCAAAAAACAAACTTGTCTGCACTCATTCAACAAAATGTCATAAAAAGACTGCATTGCTCTTGCAAACGCATTTTCTTTATTGTCAAAATATTTAAGCCAAAATTTTTCAGCAAGGATATTAGAAGTTTTAAAACTCCATTTTTGTACATGTTTTTTATGAAATGCGATTGGATTCATTAACTCTTTAACTTGAATTCCTTGCATTCTAGCTTTTAATAAAATAAAATTGTCCCAGCATGACTGAACAAAAAATCCCTCATCAAAGAAACTAGGAATAAACTGTTTGTCTATCAAAAACATATCTATTCCGTCAAAATGCATTTTCCAATCTAATTGTTCAATATTTTCAATATTATTTACTTCATTTCTCCGAACAAATAATAAACTTTTTGAAGCTTCTTTATATATAAACTCATATAAGTCATTAGTAATATTATCTAAATAAATATCTGAATTTGCAAATCCTCCTATGGATTTAGTTTTTTTCCATACGCACATTAATATATCATGGATATATGGTAGTTTTTTATCTCTAATAGCATTCAATTCACATGTAATTTCTACAAATTCGATTTTCATTCCTGAGCATAATGGTTTGATAATCTCTATTTCTTCACTGGTGTTACAAGATATTACATCAAATCCATTATCAAGCCAAGATTGAATACAAAATATCTGATCTTCTATATTTATAGGTGCTATGGATGTTCCAATTGTTATTTTCCCATTCATTTGTAGCTTCCTGCATACTTTCATTTTATATTTTCTTTGATCCTTATCCCATAACCAGTTTATGATTGATAGCGGAAAAACGACCAAGAGTTATTTAAATTAAGACATCCCCGACACAAGACATCAACATTCCGTTTCCATACTTATATCGAGGTTATCATCCCTAATAAAACTATACTATTCAATTATCTACGTTATTTCTCAATCTCACACCCCATATCATACCTCTAAGTGCCCTAATACCTGCTCTTGAAAAAAACATAATCTTTCTATGATTCTCACAGGTAGAAAGAAAATATAGAATTTCGAAGTAGAGCATATCCCATCAAATGAATCTCACAGGACGGATCCTGTACGTTTTCTAAATCCTTACCGATATAAGTATGAAATTGTCAACGTACAATAAACATCAGTACATCAAACAAGCATGAACATTATTTCACCGGAAAACTCACTCCAACAGTTTCAACCCGCTGACCGGATGTACCTTCCTCTTTTCCTCCGGAGGCAACTTCCCATATTCTCCAAATTTAAAGCTCAGGTAACTATCATAATCCTTAATTCCCTGGAAGGTCTCTCCTTCAAAGACAATCTCCTGACTATTTTCATACCAGCACCGATAATATCCATACTCCCGGTTTGGCGTGGGAAACATCAGGATACGGACCATCTTTGTTTTTTCTTTTCCGGCCCGTTCAATCATCCCCTGATAATAGCGGAATACCTCTCTCTCAGGTATGAAATCCAATATATGATACAACTTCCGTTTCCAGAAGTTCTTTTCCCCGATTTTCCCCACCTTTGCCCA
The DNA here is from genome assembly GCA_949740725.1 of uncultured Lachnospiraceae bacterium. Taxonomy (GTDB): domain Bacteria; phylum Bacillota; class Clostridia; order Lachnospirales; family Lachnospiraceae; genus Caccovicinus. Next base: position 40,651 of record CATJIO010000099.1, read on the forward strand.
CAAGATTTTCCTCACGCAAAAACATTCCAAATTTTTCAGACTTCGATGAAGATACCCATCCGGCACACTATCCAGGGGAAAAATGTCGATAAATACGCCCTGTTTGTAGGGCATGTGCTCCTGGTTCTCCCGCAGAAACAGCGTCTCTTTTCTCCTCAGCTTGCCATATCCCCACCGGTATCCCCTGGTGTTCCTGTGATCCTGGAAATAAAATCGGCTTCGATCCAGTTCCCTTTTACAGGCTTCCCGAAACCGCTCATACTCTGGGCGGAGCAACGCCACATCTGCATCATCATCCCATGGAATAAATCCTCCATGGCGGACAGCTCCCAGGAGAGTTCCCGCTATGATATTATAGTGGATCTGGCATTTTTTACAAATTCGATCCACCTCTTTTAGCATTTCCAGCTCTGTCATCTGAACTTGCCTGAGTTGGGCTTCGGTTAACTCAATCATGTATCTTCCATCCGCCTCCCATTCTTGTTTAGCAGAAAAAATCCAATGCAAAATACGACAATCCCATACTTTACCTCAGATGTTAAACGGATTCTTACCCCTATATCCCCATCGGAATGTTTCGCAAGTTACCCTGTTCTGCCATCATGTTAAGGTTACTCAACACATAAATAAAGAAGGGCGTGGACTTTTGAACGACAAGTAAATCTAACGTAAAGTATGAAATTGTCAAGGTACAAATAGAAATTATCGCACGCCCACACACGGCAACTGCCACATGTACATACAAGTATGCCTGTTTAAGTGGTTGTTCACGGAAATCATCGGTCATCCATCTGCCAGATACCGCTCCGGCTCATTTAAGAACACATCCGTAATCCCCTTTCGCTCCAATTCCTCCAGGTCAAGGATGCCTCCGGAAGGTTTCTCTGGGTACAGATGCCCGGACAGCCATGCACGCACCGGATAACCTTCCTTTGTTAACCTTTCCAACGGTAAATCTATTCCTCGCCAAAAGGGATGCAGCGCATCTGCTACGCATCCTTTGGATTTGAACAGGCAATCGGAAACCATAGTGTCCAGGACTCCAATCTCCGCATCCGGATCAAGCTCTCTTACTCGCTCTAAGGATAAGGTGTAAAAGGAAGAATAGATAATGCTCTTCTGAGCCCCCCACTTCTGTGCCAAATCAATAATTTTCTCTTCAATTCCAGGATAGGGATAAACACTTGTCTTTAGCTCGATATTTAACTTCAGCCCTTCCTTCAGTCGGGGAGTGAGCAGAGCAAATACCTCATCCATTGTGGGAATAGCCTGGCAGGGATGAGATCCGGCGTAGATGTGCAGTTTTTTCAGCTCTGCAAGCTGGTAGTCCCGGACAAATCCGATCCCTTCTGTGGTTCGATCTACCCGCTCATCGTGGATTACCACCAGCTCCCCGTCCTTTGTCAGCTGGATGTCCAGCTCGATTCCCTCAAGTTTTTTTAACCTTATGGCTTGTTCAAATGCTAAGAGGGTATTTTCCGGATACATCTGGCTGCACCCTCTGTGTGCCCATATCTTCATGCCTTTTGCTCCATTTCAGCCTTTCCCAGCTCGATTTACTTTCCTGCCGCAGGATTACGGCGTTCCATAAACTGCTCCATTACCCCGGCCATAGCTCCAGATTCCTCCGGTGTCAGCTTAAATCCATTTTTATCATTACCATTGATCATGGAAAGGAAATCACTGATCTCATACCGTAGCCCGCTCCCCAAAAAACGCTCAGAAAACTTTTCCACATCTGTGGGATCTTCATGATGGATTTCAAAGTATGCGGTCTTCCACCAGGGCGCTTCTGCCAGAATATATCCTTTAGTCCCAGAGATAAGCAGCTGCCCCTCTGACTTTACCCCTAAGCCGCAGGTAGCTGTCCCTAATCCATTGGGGTATCGGAAGTAGGCTTTGGTAAAGAGATCCAGGCCATTTTCCCCATTGATCCGTTCAAACTGTACCTGCTCTGGCGCTGGTCCGAACATTTTTATGATAGGCAACATCACATAGCTTCCCAACTCCAGGAAACTTCCGCCATATTGCAGATCCGTCAGCTCACGGCTCTTAGGATTCTCTAGCTTCGTAAAGCAGGCCTCCACATTTCGCACCGTGCCGATGAGGCCGCTGCATGCCATAGCCATCAGCTTGCCAAAACCTGGGCAATAGGCGGTCTTGATCCCTTCAAAGAGAATCCGGTTCTGCTCTTTTGCTAAAGCAAATAGCTCTTTCGCCTGTTCCCCCTTCAGCACCATAGGTTTTTCGCAGAGCACATGCTTTCCATGCTCCAGGGCGGATTTAATATACCCATAGTGGGTCTCATGGGGAGAGGCGATATATACAGAGTCCACCGCCTGATAAAAGTCTTCCAGCTCACGATAGTAATCCAGCTTCCATCGGTTGGCATACTGGATGGCGCTTTCGATATGGGGATTATAGACCGCTTCCACGCTGACGCCGCTCACCAGCTTTGCCTCGGGGATAAACCGTACGGCAATCCGGCCGGTTCCGATGACGCCGATCCGCTGAATCCGTTTATTTTGTATTCGCAGCATAGTGCTGGAAATATTTTTCGTCCGGTCAAGGTATACCACCTTGCAGTAGTCTTTCAGGTAATCAAACTGCCCAATCCAGTCGGATCCCACAGTAAAGATATCCACCTGGTATTTCTTAATGTCCCGGAATTTCTGGCCCTGGGATTCCTCGATGATTATCTCGTCGGCAAACCCGGTCTTGCGCACATTTTCGATTCTGGTCATCAACGAATCGATCACATTCAGTTTTCCTCTGGCCTGGTCATAATCTTCAGTGGTCACACCGACGATTAAATAATCCCCCAACTGCTTTGCCCTCTGCAGGATACGGAAATGCCCTTCGTGAAAAAGGTCAAAGGTTCCATAGGTAATTACCTTGATCATTTCGCCCTTACCTCCCCGCTTCCCTGTATTCTATTTTTACAATTCATTCGTCCATGATAAATATTGCCCTGATTCAATCCGCTTCTCTTCCTCTTTCTAATCGCTTTTCATCGTAAGAAATCCTTAAGCCTTGCTCTTTATAAACTGGTAAATCCTTTCCCCGCTCATCCCCGGATTTACGGCGATCTGGCTGAAGGCCTGAATCTGCCTGTCCATGTCAAATTCATTCCCACTAATCCTGCCATCCAGGAAATCGGTCAGAGAATTCAAGGCATTTTCCTGGCAAACATACATCAGCCACTGGGAGTCCTCTTTAAACCCAGGTTCATTCGCTTTCACCTCATCCAGGTCAAAGTCAATGGAAATTTCACGATATTCGTCACTATGGAGATCAAACTGATATAATCTCTTGTCATAAAGAGAAAACAGCCAATACTTTGCCCCCTCCAGATTAAATGGTTCAGAAAAGTCCTTTATCTTAATGATGAAATAGCTTCTGGACCATTTCCCATAATATCCGCTAACCGGTTCTTTTGGCAATGGGAATGGAGGATTCCAGGAAGCCGCCTCACCGCTGTTTTTATCCAGGCGAATATACATATTCCCCCAGCTTGGCGTAAAGTAAACGTAATCTGTATCTGGATCAAATAGAATTGAGGCAAAGGGTAATCCCTCGCACATATATTCTCTCACTGGATGGAAGCAGGTAAAGCCCTCCGGCCAATTCCGGTATTCACGTACCTGGCCTGTATTCAGATTCCACCGCCTCACCGCCATTCCCTCATAGGGAAGGAGCCAAATCTCTTCCTTCTCAAGGTCAATCCCCATTCCTGCGCATCCGCAAGATCCACTATCAGGAGATTTTCCGCTGGAGGCATTGGCACAGGCAGCGCTGCCAATCCCAGAACAGTCTAATCTGTCTCCAGAGTCATTGGCCTCCACCGTGATAATTTCCTCCGCTCCCGTTTCCCCGTGTATCCTCAGCACCCGGTTATCCACCGGAGAAGCCAGATAGAGGTATTCCTTCCAGGCCACTACACCTCCTACCTGTTGCTCTCCCCGCTCTGTGCTGATAAAGACATCCAGATTATCTGGGAGATATGAAAGTTCCCCGCTGAAGGTATCATATCTTACGATAGCCGGATAGTTTCTGGGAATTAAAAATAAATATCTATCCTCACATATCAAAGAAGCGTAAAAAGCACCTCCCTGCTCAATGGGATTGTCTAAGGGGATCCTCTTTTTTACCTGCCCGTCTTCATCCAGAATGATAATGTCCTGAGCATTGGCTGGGCATACATAATGAGCCCCATTGATGTATCTCACTACAGAATAATAGGCCCCCCTGGCATAATTGGAGAGGTCGCAGCAATGCTGAAACTTTATCGAGTCTTCTTCCATTGTTCCACGGTACAGCTTATTCCCCTGAGTAATCATCCAAGCCCCACCTGGCGCCAGGGCAAATCCATTGGTTATTTCCCCGCGCCAGTCATTCTCCTTTGGCCGGCTGTGGATAGAATTATTCAGAATAAACATTGGCTTCCCTACAATTCCAAAAAGGGATGTCACCGAAGTCCCGCTGTCACCGATATAGGCGTCACATAAGGCGATAGTACTGGTAATCTCTGGCGTATCATCATAAATCCCCAAATCCTGATCCAGGAAATATTTCTTCAGCTCATCGTATATGGGCTTATAATTCCCTCTCACTGACTCGAAGGTGGACTCCATCAGCGGATGAGGCCTCCACAGCAGGCAAGCGTCCTCTCTGCCTACAAAACAATCGAAGACATACTTCATCTTCTTTAAGAATCCCGGAGTATTTCCCAGCATCCCATTCAGACTGGTATTATAGAAATACACCTTCTTCCCCCCCATCTTCTCCTTCCACTCTGCCGGAGGATCCGGGGGATTTTCACATATCCGTACAATCCGATCAAACTTCGGCGACCCTAAAGGCCGCAGCTTCTCCTGAGGCAGAGCCGGATCATAAAACTTCCGGAATTTCTCCGACTGGATCATAATGTAGTCCGCATAGTAGTAGGCGATGCACTTGCTCTGAGCCTCGCTCATCCCTCCTGCTGTACTAAAATAAGGTATATATACTAACAAATTTGTTAACCCTTTTAAATTGCTGGAATAAAAATAAGGGTGCACACTGGTGACATAGTTATAATTATCATAAGGATTATGGATAAAAACCGCATCTGGCATATGCGCCTCAAAATCATAGTCCTCATAGTAGGTAACTGGCACTTCCGTCGGGTACTGTTCTCCCTCGTAATGCATATCCTTAAAGCTGCCATCCGGATTCCGATCATAGTAAGGAATAGGGATCACATAGGCATCACAGTCCGGATCCGCTGCTGCTGCCTGCCAGACGCTCTCCAAGGAATCCCACATAGAAATCTTATAGGGCAGAAACACTGCCTCAAAGCGATCTGGCACTTCCTCTCCCATAATACGGCGAAGCCGTTTAATATGCTTCCCCAACTGATTGAGGCACTCTCTCCTCCCAAGGGGATTGTAAAAAGCCTGAGAGGTCTGATATAAGGTCTCACAGTACTCCTCCAGCTCCCGCACACTTCTGGTATTCTCCCCATAAAGCTTTTCAATCAGGTTTCCCATCTCCAAGGCGCTTTCCTGGCAGTCACTTAACAGCTTCACTAAATTCTGCTCCTGAAAATGCTTTCTGAGCAGATTCCTCTCCAACTCCTTATTAGCCTTGTCCATCAAGTCAAGGGTGGAAAACAGCTGCTTTCTCAATAAACGACTCATGTCTTACCTCTCTAGCTGTAATTTCACTAACTATTTTGTATATCGGCAAGAACACAATAAAGTTAAACAGAAGATTTTGCCAGAATACACTGCCAAGGGACTTAGCCCTTTCCTCTGAAAGAATCATGACATCAGGCGCACAAAAAAGCACATCAATGAAACCTAACTCACCGTTCGTTTCATTGATGTGCTATCATTCTCAATAGTTTATTTCTTCAGCTGAAACTTTCCAATCAGCCCCTTAAGAATCTGCGCTTGCCCGGCCAACTCTTCACTGGCGGCTGCGCTCTCCTCAGAGGTAGCAGAATTGGACTGGATCACCGTGGAGATCTGATAAATACTATCCTTAATATGATTGATTGCCGTCTCCTGATCCTGAGAAGCATCAGAAATCACTTTAATCTGGCTGGTTACCTTACCCGCGCCTTCTACTACAGCGTTTAAAGATTCCTGGGTAAGGCCAGTGAGCTGGGAACCATTCTCCACCACGTGCAGTGTCTTTTCGATAAGACCAGTCGTATTCTTCGCTGCATCCGCACTCTTAGCCGCCAAATTGCGGACTTCATCGGCTACTACTGCAAAGCCCTTTCCAGCGCTTCCTGCTCTGGCTGCCTCTACAGCGGCATTCAAAGCCAAAATATTGGTCTGGAAAGCAATGTCTTCAATGGTCTTAATAATATGCTGAATTTCTCCCGAGCAAGAGCTGATCTCATTCATCGCCCCCGCCATCTCCTGCATCTGCTTGTTGCAGATGGCGATCTGCTCGCCTACATTATCTGCTTCTGTGGTAGTGATGGCAGCGCTCTCCGCATTGCCATTAATCTGCTCAGTGATCTGCTCAATCATGTGAAGCAGGTTATCCACCTCGGAGGATTGCTCTGTAGAACCCTGGGCCAGGCTCTGCGCGCCTACAGCCACCTGGTTCGCACCGGAATCCACCTGGCTGGCAGAAGCATGAATCTGTTCCATAGTCTGGCTCAGCTCATTGCTGATATCTCCAATGGCCCTCTGAATCTGAACAAAATCTCCCACATACTGGATACTGCTCTGGCGGCCAAGATTGCCGGCAGCCATATCGCTAAGCACTTCAGAAATATCGGAAATGTAACGTTTTAAATTCTTTACCGAAGTATTCAGACTGTCCGCCAACAGTCCGATCTCATTCTGACTGTCTACATCGATATGGAAGTCCAGACGTCCCTCAGAAAGATTGCGGCTAGATTCTGTGATCTCCTCAAGCGGATTCACAATACCCGTCATTACATACATTACCAAAAGGATACTTACCACCAGGATTACCAATACCGTGATTACCGCAATCATCTGGGTCCTACTCACTGCGCTGAGAAGCCCCTTCTGATTTGCATTGGTGTGCTCCTCGGTAATGCCTGCTACTTGATCCAGAATACTTACCAGCTTATCTACTTTTGCCTTGGTATCCTCCAGATACATCTTCTTCGCCGCTTCCGGATCCGTTACATTCAAATCCAGGATTGTCTGGGCCGACTCATGGATGGCCTGATGGATAGGCTTCATCTCCTCAATCAGCTTCAGGACCTGGTCATCCTCAACTTTGGAGAGATCAGAATTGTAAAACCAGTTTCCAAGAACGCAAGTCCGGTAATCCTTGCTTCCCGTAAACTCCGTATTCATGGATACGGCAGAGCAGAGATTTTCCACCCAGCTATAATGAGCCCTGCCTGCTGTCAAAACAATAGAATGTATCTCTGTTGCTGCTTCTGTTGATTTGCTGTAGCGTTTCACCCGATTCATCCCGCTCATGATTATAATACCGCTGACAATCACTACCACAAAAATCAGGACAATCCGTATCATAATGTCTTGCTTGATACTGCGTTTCATAAAACTCTCCTTCTGCCTATGCCTGCAATATTTTAATATTTGTCATTACTTCCATAATACACATTCTGGCTGCTCTCTGGCTCTGCATATTCGCTGTAACCTGCAGAGTTGTCTGGCGCCGAGTAGGACTGCACGGAAGCGGAGGGTTCTCCATCCAGACGGAATTTGTGAACCAACTCCTTTAATAACTGCGCCTGGCTAGACAGCTCTTCGCTGGCCGCCGCGCTTTGCTCTGCCGTAGCAGAGTTTGTCTGAACCACACTGGAGATCTGATCAATCCCTAAGGTAATCTGTGTGATAGCGTCCGCCTGCTCCTGGGAAGCCTTGGCAATGGAATCCATCATTCCAGCGGCTTCGCTGACGCCTGACATTACACTCTCTAGAGATTTTGCCGTCTCGTCCGCGATCTTCTTTCCATTCTCTACCGCATTCAAGGAATTTTCAATCAGTACCGCGGTATTCTTTGATGCCTCGGCCGACTTGCTGGCAAGATTGCGAACCTCATCGGCAACTACAGCAAAACCTTTGCCTGCCGCTCCTGCCCGAGCCGCCTCCACAGCAGCATTCAACGCAAGAATATTGGTTTGGAAAGCAATATCCTCGATGGTCTTGATAATCTTTCCAATCTCTCCAGAAGAAGCGTTGATCTTTGCCATTGCATCCAACATATCGTGCATCCGGCGATTGCTCTCGCCCACTTCCTCGCCAACCAAAGCAGATTTATTGCTGGCTTCCTTCGCGCCCTCTGCATTCTGATTAATATTGTTAGAAATCTCATTAATGGACGCTGCCAACTCTTCTACGGAAGACGCCTGCTCTGTAGCCCCCTGGGAAAGAGCCTGTGCGCCAGAGGATACCTGGTCAGATCCATTAGATACCTGGTTTGCGGATTGATTCAAGGTATGTAAGGTGGCGTTAAAGCTGTCTCTGATCTTCTTCATGGAGTGGAAGATCGTCTCATAGTCTCCCACATAAAGCCCCTGATCTGTGGAATGAATGGTAAAGTCTCCCGCCGCCATTGCGCTGAGCACAGTTTCAATATCTTTGATAATCGCAGCCACACTGCTGGTCATTTTGCCCATGCTAACGGCCATAGCGCCAAATTCATCCTGGCTATCATAGTCCACACGAGTGGAAAGATTGCCCTTTACAATCTGGTCAATGCTCTCTTCAAACTTCTTTACTGGAACTAAAATGTATCCTGTAAGCTTCAGTCCGATAATGCAGGTAATGATAAAGGCCACAGCCGCGACTCCCACCGCAACAGCAGTAAGCATATTCTGCATCTTAACAGAGTCTTCATAATTCTTTGCGCTTACCGATTCCATTTGATTAAAAGCATCCACAAGGCAGGAAATACAGCTCTCCACCTGAGGGTTGTACTCTTCCAGGAAAATCTTGCGCGCCTGCTGGGTTGCCTCCTCTGTACCCATCACCGCGTACTCCGCGATCTCATTCTGGAGCTGCATGGTATTCTGCAGCTGTGCCTCAAACTCTTTCAGCGCAGAAAGATCTTCGGTATAATTTGCATGAATCCATTGAAGGTCGCTCTCGATGGCAGACATATATTGATCCACATTGCCAACGTGCTCCTTCGCTTCCTGTCCATCAGACATAACGCCCAACATCATCTCATACAGGCCCTTACGCTGGTTGAGACGGATCTCATAAATACTGCTGATTACTTTATAGTCTGTGGTATAAAACTCTTTATAACTGGCCTTTGCCCTGCTGATCCCCAGGCTGGCAGTGCCAATAGATATCAGAAACAATACCAGTATCGTTCCAAATGACACGATAAACTTCAGACTGACCTTTAAGTTCTTCATTATAACGCTCCTCCTCGCTGAACCTTCTTTTGCGTTTTCCGAAATTTTCGGAAGGCTTAATAAATACTCTATATGTATCTCGGCATCTTTTTTAAATAAATAATACAAACGTAAAAAAATATTTATGATTTTTTTTCGTCTCTTAACTATTTCGAATTTTCGCCGATAAACAAAGAAGTATGTTATGTCTGTCGCCATTTATCGGGCGGACTGTTTCATTTTCATGCGATATCAAAAGAGATAGGTGGTGTAATGGAATGGATAATGGTATGGAAAGTATGCTGGATACATACCTCTTTGAA
>CATJIO010000100.1 GCA_949740725.1 uncultured Lachnospiraceae bacterium
AAAAACATTTCTATTGTGGCAGAGGAATGTGGTTTTGATTCGCCAGCATACTATACAAAAAAATTTAAAGAATTTTATCTTTGTAGCCCAAGAGAATACCGGCAAGTTCATCAATCTGTATTTTAAACATATAAAAAATTGCGAAAATGACAGTTTACATCATCGTTTTCTCAATATCCTATTTATTACCTAATAATATCCCCGTTCTTCCCGTCAGTCTTTCATATAACATCGGATTCCGATATATGGACCTATGTCAATACTTTGGACAAAAAAAGCCGAAAGATTATGCTGCTTTTTAACAACCTCCACATTCTGTGCGGGATTTCAGTCGGTAGTAATAGCTTTCATTCCTGCTATCTTCAAACATAGGGGAAACTTCGCCTTTTGAGGTCTGCCACCGCATAAGGCGTGGGAAGCAGCATAATCCGTCTTTTATAAGTTCCTTAAATGAATTTAGCAGCTCCCCAAGTGCGGTAAACAATCCCCGAAAACTGTTTCCTGCTTTGATATCCCTCGTTCCACAGGGTTCGCAAATTCCTCAATCAATGGCGCAAAACTCCTTTGGGCCCCAAGTACCGGATTTTGGTGACTGGCAAGGCAACGGAATGAGGCGTACTGGACGTACGCCGATTGACGGTAACGCCGCTAGACGCCAAAAGACGGCCCTTGGGGTGTGTATCCCTTTGTCCACTGAGGGTAACTATCGACTCTACAGATTTTCATGACAAACAAAAGCCTCAGCTAAATAACAATTCCCGCACTTCAATAAAAATTTTGAAAAAAGTAGAAATAGGATTGACAATCCTTTTTTCTGTGCTATAATGAAATTACAAGTTGAAACGTTTCAAATTAATTGTGAATTGTGCATCTTTTCTAACAGAGAGGATAAATCGGAAAAAATTTTTCTCTACGCAGGAAAGATGCAATAAAAAACCTTAAAATTGAAACGTTTCAAATTCACAGACTACATAAAATAATTAGGAAGCGGAGGAATGGAATCATGAGGAAAAAAGTGATGAGCATGTTACTGGCAGGCACTATGGCGGCGATGACTTTGGCTGGCTGTGGCGGGGGAAGTGGCGCCGGGGCAGGGAAGGCAGCGGAAGCAGAGACGGCGGCGGACGGCTCTATGGAATTAACCATCTGGGTTCATGAGACGGACAGTTCCGATGAGGGAAAGCATTATGCCAGTCTGGTGGAGCAGTTTAATGAGACCTACGCGGGGAAATATCATGCTAATCTCTCACAGATTGCCCGCTCCGGGGATGCGGGGGGATACGATGATAAGATCAACGCGGCTATTTCCAACGGGGGCCTGCCGGATGTGTATACGGTGGATGGCGTAACTGTGGCCCAGTACGCGGATGCAGGAGCGATTATTCCCATTGATTCCTATTTTACCCAGGAGGAGCTGGCGGATTTCAACCCATCGATTATCCAGCAGGGAACGTATGATGGGAAATTGTACACTCTGGGGGCCATGGACTCTTCGGTGGGTATATTCTACAATAAGGACATGTTCCAGGCGGCGGGGATCACTCCGGCGACCAAGGAGGAGCCTTGGACCTTAGAGGAACTGACTCAGGCAGCAGAGAAGCTGACCACGGAAAACTGCTTTGGCATTACCATGTCTCTGGACGCAAAAGATGAGACGATGATTTATTTCTTCCTGCCATTAATCCAGTCTCAGGGAAGCAATATCCTCTCAGAGGACGGCCTTCTCACGGATGGATATTTAAATGGCCAGGCTGCTGTGAATGTCCTTACCTGGATCAAGGATATGGCGGATCAGGGCTATGCCAGCGCCACACCAGCGGAGAACAGCTTTGAGCTGGGCCAGGCGGCCATGGCGCTGACTGGCGCCTGGGAGCCTACAAATCTGGAGAAGTTTGGCGATATCAACTGGGGCCTGATGCCTATGCCAAAGTATGACAGCAACTCTAAGGCAGTGTCTGCCTGCGGCTCCTGGACCTTTGCCATCTCCGGACAGTGCGCGGATGAGAAGAAAGAAGGGGCAGCGGAGTTGGTACGGTTTATGACCAGCACGGAAGCGGCAAAGGGGATGTTTGATGCCAATGCCATGCCGCCCTCCAGGCAGTCCGCTTTCGCACAGATTGACGCGTTTAACCAGGAGCCTTTGGATGTATTCCAGTATCAGCTCACCAATACTGCCCAGTCCAGACCAGTTTCAGTTAATTACGCCGTGGCCAGCAATCAATTTGCCACAGCGGTGCAGAATGTGCTCACCGGCATGGAGGTAAAGGAAGCTCTGGATCAGGCGGTGGAGCAGTACAATTTCCAGACGGACACAGAATGATCCGAGGGCAGCAGCGCCAAAATGGCTAGAATAGCCATTTTGTGCGGCTCATGCCGCGGTGAAGGGCGCAGACGTTGCAGCAACGAGAACAGGATCCATAATCTCATCGATTCAGGAGGGTACGATGAATACAGGAAATGCAGTCAAACAGAAAAAGTTGAGCAGGGAAAACTGGACCGGTCTGGCATTTATCGCGCCGGCAGTGCTTCTTCTTATCCTTTTCCTGCTGATTCCCTTTGGGCTTACCATCGGAAACAGCTTTACCAATTACAATATATTAAAGCCTGGGGAAACCCAGTTTGTGGGCCTGAAAAATTTTATTAAATTGACCAGGGATACCGTATTTATGAAAAGTATTGTGAATACCTTTGTCTTCGTGATTCTGGTGGTGCCGCTGCAGGTGTGTCTTGCCCTGGGGCTGGCCTTGCTGGTGAATCGAAAGCTGAAGGGAATCTCCGTCTACCGTCTGGCTTTCTTCGCCCCTACGGTGTTGTCTCTGGTGGTAGTGTCCATCCTGTGGTCCTACATCTATAATCCAAATAACGGCTTATTAAATTCTCTTCTGGGGAGCCTGGGACTTGGGCCATTTAAATTTTTAAATAATCCCAGGACAGCGATGCTGTGTATTGTCGTGCTGTCCGCTTGGCAGGGCTGCGGCTTCCAGATGATGATCTTTCTTTCCGGCCTCCAGGACATCCCAGCTTACCTCTACGAGGCGGCCCGGGTGGATGGGGCTACCAGACTCCAGCAGTTTTTCCATATCACTTTGCCTGGGCTGAACAATATCGCGGTGTTTGTGTCGCTGAATATCGTGGTAAGCGCTTTCCAGCTGATCATCCAGCCCATGATGATGACTGCAGGAGGGCCACAGAATGCCACCATGACCATTGTGTATGAGATTTATCAGACTGGTTTTAAGTACAATCAGATGGGCTACGGCTCAGCGATGGCCTTGGTATTTACGGTAATCGTATTGACCATTACATTAATTCAGAATAAAATAACATCCAAGAGTAATGAAGATTAGGGGGAAAATCCAATGAAAAAAATGAGTTTATCCGGTAAATTTCTGATGTACGGGATGCTGACAGTGATTGCATTGATCTTTATGTTTCCCTTAATCTGGATGCTTGTCAGCTCCTTTAAGGATGACGCGGGGATCTTTTCTGACATTACCAGCTTAAAGGCCTTCCTGCCTTCCTTTCAACCAGAGGTATTCTTTAACTATCAGCAGGTGCTGGGACGGATTCCTCTGATGGGGGCAATGTTAAATTCCTTTTCTTACATCGTTGTGGTGATTTTGCTGGGACTGATTGTAAATTCTATGGCCGGCTATGCCTTTGCCAGGCTGAAGTTTCCGGGGAAGAATTTGATTTTCTCCCTGCTTCTGGCGGTGATGGTGATCCCGGCTCAGACGGTGATGCTGCCTCAGTTCTCCATTATTTATAAGATGGGCCTGTCCAATTCCTACCTGGCTCTGATCCTGCCGGCTATCGCCAGCCCCATGTACATCTTCCTGTTCCGCCAGAATTTCCTGGGGATTCCGGAGAGCATCGAGGAGGCGGCCAAGCTGGATGGGGCCGGTTCCCTGCGGATTTTCTTTCAGCTGATTATGCCTCTGGCAAAGCCTATCTACGCCACGGTGACTATCTTGGTTTTCATTGCGCTGTGGAATGATTTCGTGTGGCCGGTGATGGTGATTTCTGATACAGCAAAACAGACGATTCAGATGGCTCTCAGCAGCCTGTTCAGCATCTCCCCGGTGAATTACGGGAACGTGATGGCCGGTCTGACCATCGTTACCATACCGGTGTTGGTGATCTTTCTGTCCCTGCAGAAATATTATGTGGCAGGGGTAGCCTCTACCGGAGCCAAGAATTAAAATGTGAAGGAGAACACCATGATTTTACCCATTACAGAATCCTATTTATGGCTTCCGGTGGACAAGGAGAGACCGGAGGTAACGCTTCATTTTTACCAGGAGGGGAAAAAGATCCAGGAGATCGACATCCACTTGGGGAGAACAGAAGAGAGCTTTTATACCTGGATGGATGTGAGTCCTTATCTGGGAACGGAGCTGGAGATCCAAAGCCAGGCGGCCGAGGAGCTGCTCTGTGGCATCTTCTGCTACAGGGAAAGAGTACAGAATGTGTACCCTTTCCGTCCTCAGCTCCACTTTTCCCCAGAGATAGGCTGGCACAATGACCCCAATGGCCTGGTCTATGCAGATGGTTATTATCATCTTTACTATCAGTGGAATCCTTACGGAGTGGTCTGGGGAAATATGCACTGGGGCCATGGGGTGAGCAAGGACCTAATCCACTGGGAGCATCGGCCTATGGCCATGGCGCCTGATGAATATGGAACCGCCTACTCCGGCTGTGGATGGGTGGACGAGGAAAATACTGCCGGCTATGGAAAGGGCAGCTTATTATTCTATTACACGGCGGCCGGAGGGAGAAATCAGTGGTCCGCGGATCAAGGGATGCAGTTTACCCAGCGGTTAAAGGTATCCACCGACGGAGGGGAAACCCTGTTCTCTACGGATCGCTGCATCTTGGAGCATGTGTCTGGGGAAAACCGGGATCCCAAGATATTTTTCCACAAAGAAAGCAACGCCTATATCATGGTATTGTATTTGGATGGCTATGAATTCGCCATCTACCGTTCCCAGGATCTCCTCTCCTGGAAAGAAGCCAGCCGCCTTTCCATGAAAGGGATGTGGGAGTGTCCGGATTTATTTGCGCTGGATGTGGAGAATGAAGAAGGCGGGAAGAAATGGGTCTTCTGGTCCGCTGATGGCTACTATGTGGTGGGAAGCTTTGACGGCTATACCTTCACTCCAGAGTCAGAGGTACAGATGGCTTACAGCACCCGGCTGCCCTATGCGGCCCAGTCCTATGCCGGGGTAAAGGGCCGGGTTATCAGTGTGGCCTGGCTCCGGATGGAGAACGACAGGGGCAATTACCGTGGCCTGATGTCCCTGCCTGTGGAGCTGTCCCTGGTGAGGGAGGAGAATGGGTACAGGACAAAAATTCGCCCGGTGAGAGAGCTTTGGAGCTTGCGTCAGCCTGGGAAGGAGCTGGCTCAGGGGCTGGAGATTGCAAAGCAAAAGGGGGAAGACGCGAAAATATCCCGCGGGGAAAGGCAGCGGATACAGATTCCGCTCCAGGGCGCCCCGATGGAGGTTGCCATCAGCTGGGAGCCACAGTCCAAGGACCAAACCAGGCTCTTTTTGGGAAATTATGAGATTATCGTGGATTTCTCCCGGGAGACCATCAGCTTCTGCGACCAGGAAAAGCATGTTGACACAGCCATTATCCCCTTCTGCCGCAGAAAGCCGCTGTCCCTGACCCTGATCATTGACCAGGAAGTAATTGAATTTTTTGGAAATGATGGTATAATCTATGGTGCAGTGGAGGCTGGGGAAAATGTGCTCCGTCAGCTCCTTACCATGGAATCAGATGTCCGGCTTCAGGGGATGCGGTGGTGCGAATTAAAAGGCGGACAGCAAAAAATTGTTGATAAGGAATAGAAAGAGCGGTAGATAGATTATGGCAACAATCAAGGATGTGGCAAAAGACGCCGGCGTGGCGGTAGGGACAGTATCCAAGGTCCTGAACGGGCAGTATGTCAGCGCGGAAAATAAGCGGAAGGTTGAAGAGTCGGTGATGCGGCTGGGGTATCAGATGAATTACTACGCCCGGGGACTGAAGACCCACTATACCTATACCATCGCGGTGATTGTACCGGATATCCTGAACCCGTTTTTTGCCTGCCTGGTCTACCATATTGAAAAGGAACTATATAAGCTGGGCTATAAAATGTTTCTCTGTCAGTCTCAGATGGATCCGGAAAAGGAAGCCTATTATCTCCGCCTGGTGCGCCAGAATAAGGTGGACGGCATTATGGGGCTTACCTTTAATGAGAACGATGCCTATTTCACCGGGGATATCCCGGTGGTGATGTTTGACCGTCACTTTAAAGGCCCTGTTTGCTGTATTTCCTCGGATAATTTCCTGGGAGGGGAGCTGGCGGCAGAGCGGCTTCTGGCCGGGGGAAGCCGGCGGCTGCTGTTCATCCGCACAGGCTCCCACCTGAGCAGCGAGACGTTAAAGCGTGGCCAGGGCTTTGAGGCAATGTGCCAAAAGGAGCAGATCCCTTATGAGATGCTGGACTTTGGAGATGACGCGGATTTCTTTCCTGGGCAGGCTATCTTTGAAGCCCTGGAGTCCAGGCTGGAGGGCGGCAAACCTTCCTTTGACGGGATCTATACCAGCACAGACGGACTGGCACTGGAGGTATTAAAGCAGCTGGAGCGTCTCCATATCCAGGTTCCCCAGGATGTGCAGGTCATCGGCCATGACGGGCTGAGGAGGATGAACCGGGGAGATTACCTGGTATCCTCCATTGCCCAGCCCGTGGAAGATATGGCCAGGGCAGGGGTGGAGAGCCTGCTCCGGAAGATAAAAAAGGAGGAGACGGAGGAGACGATCATTCTCCCGGTGACGTTTGTTGAAGGGGGAACTACCCGGTAAGCGTAGAGTTAAGTTTTACAAGATATTCTGTCGTCCCTTCCTCAACTTTCTTTTCGCCGGTTAAGAGAAAGCCGTGCTTCTGATAGAAGGAGATTGCCCGGGTGTTTTTTTCCAGCGCCCACAAATGATCTCCATGAAGTTTATTCATTGCATACTCTATTAATTTACTTCCGATTCCCTGGCCTTGAAAAAATGGATCCACATATAATTTACCAATTTCCGTCTCCTGCATTTGGAAAAACCCCCGGATCAAGCCGTCATCCAATACATAGAGTTGATTCAGGACTTCCTCCCTCCGGAGATAGTGCTCAGCGAAGGGAATCACCTGAAGCTCCCCAAAAGAAAAATACTCATCGTGGAATATGGGGAAGTAATTGATTCGGTTATTAAAAATATAGATTTCGGCAACTCTGGATAAATCCTCTACACGGGCTTTTCGGATGCACATTGTCTCACTCTCTCCTTACTAATTTTTCGATTCAATTTTCGCCGGATACATCGTTTTTTCTTTCTGATATAATTTCTGAAAATAGTCGTTCTCTTTCAGCAATTCCTCAACGCTCCCATTGCCTACGATCCGTCCGTTCCGGAACACAACAATTCGGTCAAACTCGCGGATGGAGGCCAGACGGTGGACAATGGTGATTACTGTGGCCTGGGCTGCCTGCTTATTCACCTGTTTCATCACCATGGCTTCGGTTAAATTGTCTATTGCGGAGGTCGCCTCGTCCAGAATGACCAAGTCCGGATGTATATGCCACAGACGGGACAATGCTAACCGCTGTTTCTCACCTCCGGATAAGCAGGTTCCCTTTTCGCCGATTCGGGTATCCAGCCCATGCTCCAGGGAAGTAAGCAGCGGCAGCAGTTGGGTATGCTCAAGGCTGTCACAAAGTTTTTCATCCGGAAGATCCTGGTCAAAGATCAGATTTTCCCGGATTGTTCCGTCAAAAACTGGCGTATCCTGAGAAAAATAGGAAATTCTCCTATATAGCGATTCCAGGGAAATGTGTTTCAGAGATGCTCCATTGAAAAGGATCTCTCCCTCCTCATACTTAAGCAGCCCGATGATCAGCTTTACCAGGGTTGATTTCCCAGAGCCGGATTCCCCCACAAAGGCGATCTTTTCTCCTCTTTTTATGGTAAGGCAGATATCCTTTAACACGGGTTTATTTTCATAGGCGAAGGACAGATTCTCCAAACGGATTTCCTCCAAGGGCACATTGAAGGACATCCCCTCCCTAAGCTGTCCGTCCTCTTTTAAATGGAGCAAACCGGAAAACCGCAGCCATGCGGTCCGGTTCAACTTATATTGAACATAGAGGACATTAAAAATCGCGATAGGCGTATAAGCATGATCGATCAGCGTGATCAGCGCGACCACAGATCCCACAGACAGACGGTGGTACTTCCAGGCATAAACGAGAAGCCCGATATCCAGACCAGCCACCAGCAGGGCAAAAATGGTGAAAAATGCTTCGTGGATCATGGTCATCTTTACTTTTGACGACACGATAATTCCCTTTGCCCTGGAGGCCTTTTTCATTTCATTTGGAAATTGCCGGTTCATGCGGAAGAGGGGCATTTCCATGAAACCCCGAACCAGGAAATGATTCAGTTCCTCCTCATTGGTTAAGATGCTTTCTTTGATCCGGTAAAGGCCCTTCAGCAAAAGATTAGTCACAAGGAATACGATGACATAGCCTGCCAAAAGAAAATAGGTGACATTGGGATCGATCTTCCAGATAAAATACAGGCTGAAAAGGATAGTTGGAACCAGATTACGGATAAGGGCGAGCCAAAAATCAAAGAGAACCCCTTTCCCGGCATTGGCCCCGTGTTCAATCTGCTGGACTAATTTTCCGGTGCCCAGCTTTTGGTATTGGGAATAATCCATCCGGCTTATTTTCTTCAATGCCAATAGTTTAAAATCCAGGTAGATCTCACTCCCCAATTTTGCGTTGGGATACTCATCCAGATAGCTCATTCCATAGTTGACAAAAAGGATACCCCCATAAATCAGGATTCCATAAGCGGTGATGGTTCCGCCGGTGAGGCCGTCAACAATTCTTTGGAAATAGTTTGCCTTATAATTTACGGTAAACGCGTTAAATAATCCGATGATCAGATAGGCAGTAATCCAATTTCGGTTGCTTTTTATAACTGCTTTCATTTCGCTCATAACTGTACTCCTGTTCTTATGTCAATGTTTCCATTAGAGCAGTACAGCTGAGACTGTCAGCCAAATCCATTCTTCATTATCCTCAGCACAATCGGCTAACAGCTTCCATCAACTGTACTGAGTAGATACCTCGGATATAATTCAACAAGGAAATTCACCTCCAATCAGGTTAGGAATAAATTTTGATGTGATCCATTATACCGTAAAAGTCGGCTAAATGGAATAGGAAGAGTGGGGTGATGCATTGATCCTGCCTGCTATGGGCGTTACCCCCTGCCGATTTGTGCCTGCACCTTAGGTTAACTTGCGACTCAATGAACTAGCATTGAATATCCCCCCTTGACAGGCGCCCAGATCCAGTTTATAATACTCCCTATACTGAGATAAAGAGAGGTAATTGGATGTTAATTGTGAATGTAATGGAGAAAATTGCAAATTAAATATTGCAATGGCAGCGAGGGGTAACACCAGTGGTCTGCCTGTTTGCCGGCGGCATTTGCTGCGGCGTTTTCGCCTTACATTCGTTTCCTATGACAGGATTGCTTCATTTGATATGGATGAATGATCAGAGAGATCAGCATGGCTATGTGGCTATGCTGTTTTTGTCTGTACCCAGGAAAAGCCCACGGCATTGCTTTGCACAGCTGTGGGCTTTTTGCTGTGTGTTACCGGGAGATTTTTTGAAGAAGGGAAGAGAAATAATGAATATTGATACTATGTTGGAATTTGACAAGGTAAAGGAGCGATGGATGGCCCTGGCGCTGACTGCGGATGGGAAAGCTCGCATTGCCCAGGCCGCCTGCTTTTTCGATGAGGCCGCGCTGGGTAAGGCGCTGAGGGACACTTCAGACGCCCGGAAACTAATAGAGGTATGCAAGACCCCGCCTCTGGCTGCGCTGGAGGGAGTGAGGGAGCTGATGGACTGCGCCAGGAAAGAGGGCTGTCTTTTGCCTCATCAGCTGGAGCAAGTGGCGGAAATGCTGGCTGCTGTGGGAAGGATGAAAGGGTATCTGGAACGGGGAAAGGGATATGAAAATTCCCTGGCTTATTATGAAGTAAACTTGGATCCGGCTGATGAGCTGAGGGAAGAGATATCCAGGCAGATCCGAAATGGAGCAGTGGAGGATCACGCATCCAGGCAGCTGCTCAAGGTGCGAAGAGAGATTGACAGTCTCAGGGAGCGGATGAAGCAAAAAGCGGAGCAGCTAATCCGCGTACACAAGGAGGCGGTGGCAGAGTCTTTTTCCACCATCCGCAACGGGCGAATCTGTATTCCGGTGAAAAAAGAATACAAATGGAAGCTGCCAGGAAGTGTGATTGCCCAGTCTGCTACTGGTAATACAGTATTTATCCATCCAGCGGCGATGGAATGCCTTTATGAGGAGTTGCAGCAGCTGACAATTCAGGAGGAGAATGAGGTGTACCAGATTCTCTGCGTCCTGACCGCGATGGTAATGAACCGGGAGGAAGGGCTGGAGGAGAATATCCGGGTAATGGAGAAGCTGGATTTCATTTTTTCTAAGGGAAAGCTGAGCCTGGAGATGGACGGGGTAGAGCCGGAAATTCATGTGGAGCGGGAGCTGTACTTAAAGGGCGCCAGGCATCCTTTGATGGAGAAGGCGCGGTGTGTGCCGCTGGACTTTTCTACTGGGAAGGGGGCGCGGGGAGTTATTATTACCGGGCCCAATACTGGCGGGAAAACAGTGGCCATTAAGACAGTGGCCTTGAACTGCCTGATGGCTCAGTGTGGCCTCCATGTGGCCTGTGAGGAAGCCAGGATCTGTATGAACAGCGGTATTTTATGTGATATCGGGGATGGCCAGGCGATTTCGGAAAATTTGTCTACTTTTTCCGCACATATGAAGCATGTTTTGGAAATTCTGGAGGTTGCTGATGGAAACAGCCTGGTGCTTATGGATGAGCTGGGCTCAGGTACGGATCCTGCAGAGGGAATGGGAATTGCTGTGTCCGTCCTGGATGAGCTACAGAAAAGGGGCTGCCTGTTTTTTGTCACCACCCATTACCCGGAGATCAAGGAATATGCCAGCAAATCTGTCCATGTGGTAAATGCCAGGATGGAATTTGACCGGGAGACCCTGAGGCCGACTTACCGGATGATCATGGGGGAGGCGGGGGAGAGTTGCGCCTTTTACATTGCCAGGAAGCTGGGTATGCCGGAGGGGATGCTGCGGACAGCGGTCCGGGCAGCCTACGGAGAAGGAGCAGAGGAGGAATACCTGGAGGGCCTGGGATCCGCTGAGGCGCGGGACTTTGCCAACCCTAAAAGGCCGAAGTTGCCCCGGATACAGAAGCAGAAAAAGCCGAAGCCATCTGCCCAGTTGTCCCAGGTTTACCATGTGGGGGACAGCGTATTGGTATTCCCGGAGAAGCGGATCGGAATCGTGTGTGTTCCGGTGAATGAGAAAGGGGTTCTGCGGGTGCAGCTTCCAGAGAAAAAAATATGGATTAACCACAAGCGGGTGAAGCTCCATGTGGCGGCAGAAGAGCTGTATCCGGAGGATTACGATTTTTCCATTGTCTTTGACACGGTGGAAAATCGAAAAATACGGCACAACATGGAGAGAAAATATACAGAAGAAGTAATTTATGAGGAGTAGCCGCCAATATCAAAATGCAAAGGTGAAATCTGTATACAAATAAATAATTTTGTATAAAAATATTTGTCAAACCTCTTGTTTTCCTTCCCGTTCTGTGATACATTAGAAAGTATGAGGACTTACCAGCAAAAGAAGGAGGAGAGATTTCAAATGGACATTCGTTATTCCTGCAATCAGAGAGATTTTAAGCGTTATACCACCGAGGAAACCCGGAATGAATTTTTGATTGAGAACCTGTACGTTGCTAATGAAGTAACCGCCGTATATTCCCATGTTGACCGGATGGTTACTTTAGGATGTATGCCCACCACCGAAGAGGTTTCCATCGACAAGGGGATCGATGTATGGGCGAATTTTGGAACCCATTATTTCCTGGAGAGAAGAGAGATCGGTATCTTCAATATCGGCGGAACAGGCACTATTTGGGCGGACGGGGAAACCTTTACCATGAATTATAAGGACTGCTTATACATCACCCAGGGCACGAAAAAAGTTACCTTTGCCAGTGAGAATCCGGAGAAACCGGCCAAATTTTACATGGTGAGTGCTCCGGCTCACTGCGCTTACAAAACCACCTACCTGCCCATCGATAAGGCGGTGAAAAGGCCCCTGGGAGCCATGGAGACTTCCAATAAGCGGACCATCAACCAGTTCATCCACCCGGATGTGCTTCCCACCTGTCAGCTGTCTATGGGTATGACTGAGCTGGAGCCGGGAAGCGTCTGGAATACCATGCCCAGCCACACCCATGAGAGAAGGATGGAAGTGTACATGTACTTCGAGGTGCCAGAGAACAATGTGGTCTTCCACATGATGGGCGAGGGCAAGGAAACCCGCCACATTGTGATGCAGAATGAGCAGGCGGTTATCAGCCCTTCATGGAGCATCCACTCTGGAGCTGGTACTTCCAATTACACCTTTATCTGGGCTATGGGTGGAGAAAATCAGGCCTTTGATGATATGGATAATATTCCGACGACGGAATTGAGATAAGGGTGGCCCCCTGAGACGTTCGTTGAAATGAACGAAGCAAAATTTATTCATATAAAATGAAAAGAGGATGTCGCACAATCAATGTTAATAAGTTAAACTATAGACATTGGATTACTCCTAAAAAATTAAATGACCAAAAGTGTTTTTTGAGCTTTTGGTCATTTTTTTGCATGATAAATAACGCATCGATTTCCAATTATCTTTCGTTATGAGATACCCTCAGTGGACAAAGGGATACACGCCCCAAGGGCCGTCTTTTGGCGGCTGGCGGCGTTACCGTCAATCGGCGTACTGGACGTACGCTGAGCGACAGTAACGCGGCAGAATCGCAAATCTGTGGTGCAAAACCGAGTGTCCCCTTGTTCACT
>CATJIO010000101.1 GCA_949740725.1 uncultured Lachnospiraceae bacterium
CTATATTATACTACCATAGGTATCGAGGCGTGGCTCAGTTTGGTAGAGCGCTGCGTTCGGGACGCAGAGGCCGCGTGTTCGAATCACGTCGCCTCGATTCTATCATTTATCAAGTCCGGCCAATTGGTCAAGAGGTTAAGACGACGCCCTCTCACGGCGTAATCCCGGGTTCGATTCCCGGATTGGTCATAGGCTGTTGCGGAAGCAGCAGCCTTTTGCTTCCGTAGCGCAGTCGGTAGCGCAACGCATTCGTAATGCGTGGGTCGGGGGTTCGAGTCCCCCCGGGAGCTTAAGAAACGCAGCAACAAAAAGCTAGCCTGAATTTGGCTAGCTTTTTGTTGCTAATTGCTTGGCATTTCCTGTTTATTGCTTCTACTGAATCCCCAGCACTTTGTAATCCTGATCTTCCACCGCTTTTCTCAACGCTTCATCGGAAACATCCCCCATCAATGTCACCTCTGCAATTCCCGACTCATGGCTTACCAATGCCTCACCCACGCCATCTAAGGCCTCTAAGCACTTCTTCACTCTGGCCTCGCAGTGCCCGCACATCATGCCTTCAATTTTCATTGTTCTCTTCATCGCTGTTTCCTCCATTTTTCGATTTTCTTTTTTATTTTCTTTTTTCTTGTCTTCTCTTTCCTTTTGTTCTCCCATAATTTCAATTTCTCGGCTGCCTTCCCCAAAGTTGCTTCCCGGCTCTTCCAGCTGAAACGCTTCAGAACTTCCCCGAGAATTCTTTAATCTCTTATCCCGGCTGGCATCATGAGGCTTAAACCAATTCAGACGCAACGCATTAGTCACCACGCAAAAGCTGGATAAACTCATCGCCGCTGCCCCAAACATGGGATTAAGCTTCCACCCAAAGACAGGATACCACACACCAGCTGCTAGAGGAATCCCCACAACATTATAGAAGAATGCCCAGAACAGGTTCTCATGGATATTCCGCAAGGTCGCCCGGCTCAGTCGGATGGACGCCGGTACATCGCTCAGCCGGCTCTTCATCAGAACCACATCTGCCGCATCAATAGCGATATCCGTGCCAGCTCCAATGGCAATCCCCATATCCGCCCGGGTAAGGGCAGGGGCATCATTGATCCCATCGCCAACCATCGCTACTTTCCCCTTTTCCTTCAGGGAACGGATCACCGACTCCTTCCCATCAGGGAGAACACCGGCAATCACCTCATTGACACCAGCCTGCTCTCCGATGGCTTTTGCCGTCCGCTCATTATCTCCGGTAAGCATCACCACATGAATCCCCATATTCTGCAACTCCCGAACCGCCTGGGGACTGTCCTCCTTGATCACATCCGCCACGGCGATTACCCCAACCAGATGGTTATCCCTACTGAAATACAGAGGCGTCTTCCCTTCTCCTGCCAGGATATCTGCCTGAGTGCGAAGCTCCTCCGGTATCTCGCAACGGCTGCTGATAAATTTCCCATTTCCGCCCTGAAGCAACGCCCCATCCAGCACAGCAGTCAAGCCATTCCCCGGAAGCGCCTGGAAATCTGACACCTCCCGAACAGATAACCCCCGCTCCTGGGCTAAGCCCAGAATCGCCCTTGCCAGAGGATGCTCGCTCTTTTGCTCTAAGGCGTAAGCCAGCTCCAAAAGCTCCTCCTCTAGGATGCCTTTTGCCGGCAGAATGTCCGTTACCCTGGGCTCTCCGCTGGTGATTGTTCCCGTCTTATCCAGAGCCACCATTTCCACCTTGCCAGTCTCCTCTAAAGAAACCGCGGTCTTAAAGAGAATACCCTGCTTCGCTCCCACGCCGTTGCCCACCATAATGGCCACCGGAGTAGCCAATCCCAATGCACAGGGACAGCTGATCACCAGGACAGAGATTCCTCTGGCCAAGGCAAAGCCCACACTCTGGCCTGCCACCAGCCACGCAGCGATGGTCACCAGGGCGATCCCAATCACCACTGGAACAAAGACGCCAGACACTTTATCCGCTACCTTAGCGATAGGCGCCTTCGTAGCCGCCGCGTCGCTGACCATCTGGATAATCCTGGAAAGTGTAGTATCCTCCCCCACCCGGGTAGCCTGGCAGCGGATAAAACCGGATTGATTCACCGTAGCAGCAGATACAGCATCTCCTTCTCCCTTGTCCACAGGAATGCTCTCCCCAGTCAGCGCAGATTCATTCACCGCGCTGCTTCCCTCCAGCACCACGCCGTCCACCGGGATATTCTCTCCTGGGCGCACCAGGAAAATATCTCCCTTCTGCACCTGTTCAACAGGAACCTCAAACTCCCCTCCATCCCGTTCAATCACAGCCATCTTGGGTGCCAGCTTCATCAGGCTCTTTAAAGCATCTGTCGTCTTCCCCTTAGAGCGGGCTTCCAGCATCTTTCCAACCGTAATCAGGGTAAGAATCATGGCTGCTGACTCAAAATAGAATTCATGCATGTAGGCCATCCCCCCAGCCACGTCTCCATTTTCCATGGCAAATGCCATAGCACAAAGAGCGTAAATGCTGTAGAGGTAAGAAGCGCCAGCCCCAAGAGCCACCAGCGTATCCATATTGGGCGCCCCATGAATTAATCCCTTAAAACCACTGATAAAAAATTTCTGGTTAATCACAAGAATGATGGTGGTCAGGTGAAGCTGGGTAAGCCCCATTAGCAAATGATTCTCTGCCAGAATCGCCGGCAATGGCCAGCCCCACATCATGTGTCCCATAGAGATATACATCAGAACCGCCAGAAAGCCGATAGATGCAAAAAGCCTCTGTCTCAAAACTGGCGTTTCCCTGTCCTTTAACCCATCCTCCACTGCCCCGGTCCCCGAGGGCCCTACAGCCTCCCCCTTTCTTTCCCCGGCCGCCTTCTTCGCCGCCCCATAGCCAGCCTGCTCCACCGCTTCAATAATCTCCTGGGCAGTAGCTGTCCCCTCCACTCCCATGGAATTGGTCAGCAAGCTAACTGAGCAAGACTCCACCCCAGGCAACTTGGAAACTGCCTTCTCCACCCGGGCGCTGCAAGCAGCGCAGCTCATCCCGGTAACAGTATATTGCTCCATATCCATTCTCCCTTCTATCCGTCTTTCAAGATTCCCTTAAGCAAAACTCCTGTCCCCAAAGAAGGATCCGGGTAACCTGTATTGGCAGCACGGCGCTACTTCATCAGCTTTTGGAGCGTAGCCACCAGCTCATCAATAGTCTCATCCTTTCCTTCCCGGATATCCCTGGCTACACAGGTCCGGATATGATTTGCCAAAAGGACTTTATTAAAGCTATTTAACGCCGCGTTCACCGCAGCTACCTGAATCAGGATATCCGGACAGTACATATTTTTCTCCACCATCCCCTTGATCCCTCGAACTTGCCCCTCAATCCGACTCAATCGGTTCAATAAATCCCGGTATTCCTTTTCTGAACGTTCCTTGTGCTTGTGACAGCAGTTCATTTCATCATTCATCTGTGTACCTCTCCTTTGGGTAGTTTTATTATATACCCCCACCCGGTATTTTGCAACTAAAATTTTTTGTTTCTTTCATCTAGCAATATTGCTATTTCGTTGAGTCTTTTGTTTTTCGTGAAGGCCTAGAGAGTCGCAGGCTGACTTTAGGTGCAGGCGCAAATCGGCAGGAAGTAACGCCCACGGCAGGCAGGATCCCAACGTCACCCCGCTCTCGCTCCGCCGAAAGCGCAGCGGTGCGTAAGACGCGTGAACTACCGCGTCTAAGCACCGGCGGTTTCGGAGGGGATTCCTTTTGGGAGCCTGCCTGCCATGGGCTGTTATCTCGCGGGC
>CATJIO010000102.1 GCA_949740725.1 uncultured Lachnospiraceae bacterium
GTGCTGCTGGATGCCTGCCGGAGGTACGGCGTGCGGCGGTATCACCAGGTGTCCACCGACGAGGTGTACGGCGATTTGCCCCTGGACAGGCCGGACCTGTTCTTCACCGAGCAGACCCCATTGCATACCTCTAGCCCTTATTCCGCCTCCAAGGCGTCGGCAGATCTGCTGTGCAATGCCTATCAGAGGACTTATGGCGTACCAATTACCATCTCCCGGTGCTCCAATAACTATGGACCCTATCAGTTCCCCGAAAAGTTGATTCCCCTGATGATCGCCAACGCCCTGGCGGACAAGCCCCTACCGGTGTACGGTGAGGGCTTGAACGTGCGGGATTGGCTGTATGTGGAGGATCACTGCGCGGCCATTGACCTGATTTTGGAGAAGGGCAAGGCGGGGCAGGTCTACAATATCGGCGGCCGCAACGAGATGAAAAACATCGACATCGTAAAGCTGATCTGTAAGGCCTTGGACAAACCGGAGAGCCTCATCACTTATGTGACCGACCGAAAGGGCCACGATATGCGCTACGCCATCGACCCAGCCTTCATCCATCGAGAGCTTGGCTGGCTGCCGGAGACCAAGTTTGCCGAGGGTATCCAAAAGACCATCCGGTGGTACCTGGATAACAAGTCCTGGTGGGAGAAAATTGTCAGCGGGGAGTACCAGAATTATTATGAGCGGATGTATGGGAACCGGTAAAAAGGTACAGATCCTGCTCTCTACCTATAATGGGGAATGTTACCTGCGGGAACAGCTAGACAGTTTTCTTGCCTTGGATAATTTTCGGGAGTGCAAGGTCCTGATTCGGGATGACGGGTCAACAGATAAGACCTGGCCCATTCTGAAAGAGTATGGGGACAGGTTTGGTTTTCAGGTGGAACGGGGAGAGCACAGGGGCACGAACGCCAGTTACCAATGGCTTCTGGAGAACAGCGATCAGATGTGCTGCTTTTTTGCCTTTAGCGATCAGGACGATGTGTGGCTGCCCCCAAAGCTGTCTCATGCGATAGAGGAGCTGGAACGGCTACCACAAGAGAAATCATTGCTCTATGCCTCTCGTTCAAAAATTACAGATGGAAGGCTCCGTCCCACAGGGGATTCCTGCAATCCAACCAGGGGAGTTTCCTTTTATAACGCAATGGTACAGAATGTGCTGCCAGGCCATACCCAGGTGTTCAATGCCAAGTTGCGGGATGATTTATGCAGACATGGCATCCTGAAAGCCCATGTGGTGGACTGGTGGGTATATTTAGTGGCTGCGGCCAGAGGGCAGATCCGGTTTTCTCAGACTTGCGATGTCCTTCACCGGCAACACGGTAATAATGCTGTAGGTTACAAATTAGGCACTCTTGCCGGCATCCAAAGGAAGCTGGAGTATATTTTGCAGGGAAAAGGGAATGCCATCTCTCAGCAGCTGCATTCCTTTTCACAGATATATGATGGAGAGCTTCCTGAAGAATACCAGCAGGAACTGACAAACTATCTGAAGGGGCTTGGCAGCCTTTCTAAACGGCTTGGTTATCTGCGGAAAGGCC
Source organism: uncultured Lachnospiraceae bacterium (assembly GCA_949740725.1). Classification (GTDB taxonomy): domain Bacteria; phylum Bacillota; class Clostridia; order Lachnospirales; family Lachnospiraceae; genus Caccovicinus. The sequence continues at coordinate 1,539 of CATJIO010000102.1, forward strand.
GGGTCTACCGACAGGAAAAGAGTGAGGATTGGAAATTTCGGCTGCTGTACGCGATGGGGAAATATGACCTTGAGCAGACGGGGGAGTGCGGATCGTGACAAAAATTTTAGTGGAATGTCCGCAGAAGATCGCCTCTGTAAGAGTAGGAGTATTGGAACCGCTAAAGCTAGTGGAAGAGGCCGGCCTTTGCCAGGTGCGGTATCGGGATACAAAAGATATCACAAAAAAAGAAATCCTCTGGTGCGATGTGCTGGTTTGTGTGCGGGGATGTGAGTATCCCACGCTGTGTATTGTCCAGGCGGCAAAGGCTTCCGGGCGATTTTTGGCTTACTTTTTGGATGATGATCTTTTGAATATTCCTGACGGAAACGCCTCTTCCAACTATTATCGGGATAACAAGATAAAAGTAAACCTCACGAAAATTTTGGAACTATGTGATGTGTTGTGGACGGTCAACCATCAGATTGTTTTCAAATATGGACAGTATGTTTCACGCTCTGCGTTGCTGCGTGTTCCGGCGACGATTCGCCGCCAACCTCCGGAGAAGTTTGAGCAGATCCATATCCTCTATGCCGGTTCCGCGGATCACAGCGGGTTAGTCCGGGAACTCCTGGCCCCCGCTGTTCAAAAAATTTTGGAGGAATATGGACAGCGGGTGGACTTTACCTTCATTGGGGCAGATCCGAATCTGCGGCATACAGAGGGCGTTCAGTACTATCCCTATTTTGAATCCTATGATGAGTATCAGGAAACCGTCCTTGCTGGCAACTTCTCCATTGGGCTGGCCCCTGTATATGACACTCCTTTTTATGCCTGTAAGTACTATAACAAATTTATAGAGTATTCCAGCTGCGGAATCGCCGGTATTTACTCCAATTATGAGCCTTATCAAGAAGTGATAACACAGGGAGAAAACGGGATGATGTGTGAAAACACAGTGGAAAGCTGGTATCTGGCAATAAAGCAGATGGTAGATTCCCCTCAGGACGTTCAGAAAATGGCGTATGCCGGGGCAAAAATTCTGGAAACACAGTTTACCTATCGGGCCGTGGCCCAATTGCTGAAGGAGCAAATACCAGAGGTGCTCTCCTTCCAGGGACCTCTGATTTCTGAAAAGGACATCAGCTTACCTCCTATGAGGCTGCTTTTCTATCAAGAAAGAATCCGGTTACTTTGCAGGATGTATGGGCTGCTCGCTGTCTTTGTAATTCCACTGAAAGCAATTAAAAAGATTTTCAAAACCATCGGGAAGAAATTGAGGGGCAAGTGACATGCTAAAAGAATATTTTCAGGGGATTTGGAGAGACCGGTTTATCTTGGCTAGTCTTGTCAATACAGATCTGCAAAAAAAGTATCGCCGCTCCAAATTGGGGGTTGCTTGGGCAATTTTAACGCCGCTAGGACTTTCGATTATTATGGGAAGCGTATATGGGATCCTTTTTGGGGTGGATGTTAAAGAGTTTATCCCTTTTCTTTTTGCTGGCCTCAACCCTTGGCAATTTATAAGCGGTTCAGCAGATGGAGGAACAGGGGCCTTTCTTGGCGCGGAAGGCTACTTAAAACAAACAACAGTCAATGCACAAATATTTCCGATCCGAACGGTAATAGTTAATTTCATCAATTTATTATACAGCATATTGGCCTTTTTTACACTATATCTTTTTTTAGACCCGCTGGTCTTTTCGGCAGAAATGCTGCTGTGCGTACCTGGGCTTATCGTGCTATTTCTATTTGCCTTGGGATTGGCGAACTTTTCGTCTGTTATTAATTTAGATATAAGGGATTTTCAACCATTTCAGACATTGCTTTTGCAGGGAATCTTTTATGCAACTCCCATTGTCTATCAAGCAAGTATGCTGAAAGAAAAGGGGGTTGAACTGCTGTACCAGGCGAATCCGTTTTATTACTTGCTCGAGATTGTCCGTACACCCATGCAAGGGAGCAGTGTTCCCCCATTGGAGGTCTGGTTGTCTGCGGCGGTAATATCGTTGATTACATTTTTTGGAAGCATCTACTTTTTAATGAAACGAAGAAGTAAGATTGTTTTTAAGCTGTAAAGGGGCATAAATGAGCATTATTCAATTGGAAGATCTGAATCTGATATTCCAGATCCAGCGAGAAAAACGGATCAAAGATATCCTGATTCCAGGCAGCAGAAAATTTAATGATTTTCATCAGGATGGAACAGTCCATGCTTTGAATTGCCTGAATTTGACAGTGCGGGATGGGGAGCGCCTGGCTGTAATTGGCCATAATGGAGCAGGAAAATCTACACTGCTAAAGTTGGTTGCTGGAATCTATGCGCCTACCAATGGAAAACGAATAGTGGATGGGAAAATTTCCAGTATGTTTGAGCTGGCAACTGGTTTTGAAATGGAAAGTAGCGGATGGGATAATATCTACCTTCGCGGGCTTATGCTTGGGGACAGTCCGGAAGGTATTAAAAGTAAAATGCTGGAGATCGCAGCATTTTCAGAGCTGGGGGATTTTTTGAATATGCCAGTTAAATATTATTCATCCGGTATGTTTGTGCGCTTAGCCTTTTCGGTTTCCACTGCCGTCCGGCCCGATATCCTTCTTCTGGATGAGGTGGTGGCCGCGGGTGACGCCGCCTTTTTGCAGAAAGCCAATAAACGGATGCACGAGATGGTAGATATTTCAAAAATAATGGTTTTGGTGACGCACAGCATGGGGGCGGCGGTAGAGATGTGTAATCGCTGTATTTGGATGGAACGTGGAGAGATTTTAATGGATGGCCCTCCCCAAGAGGTGACAAAGGCGTATTTAAACAATATATAGGAGAAGATTGCAATGGATGAGACAGAGAAGAGATTGACATTAGTTACATTGTTACTGGGCAGGTATGATCGTCAGGTCATCGAACTTGACAAAAGATTGCGGGAGTGTTCCAGGCTGCAAAAAACAGTAAATGTCATACTCGTGGCTGACAGCGACCAGTGGTTTGCCGCACCTCAGCTTCAAATGTTCCGCATATTGAATCCAGACGTGTTGGTTTTATGTTGTCCGCAAAATCGTACTTTACCGGCTCAGGCAATGTCTATGGCCTTGGAACAGGTACGGACAGAGTATGTCATGTTTTCCTTGCTGGGCGATCCAGCATCGGAGCGGCTGGACTTTTTCCGTGAATGGTGGAGAGTTCTTCCCAAAAAGGAAAAATTCAAAAACGGCTCAGTAAAGGAAGAACGCCGATTCGCCTTTTATTTAGGCCCGTATAACCCGTCTGCGATGGAAGAATGTGATTGCACGCCGCTGAATGCCTATGGATGGGTTCAGACCTCTCGGATCGGATTGGGACTTGGGGCTTTTGTTGTTCCCACAGATTTTCTGCGGGATATAGGAGGATTTGATGAGAATCCTTTGCTGCAAACAGAGATCGAACGCTGGTATGCTTTGGCGGTTACGGCACGGTGCAATTTGATCAACGTTGGACAGGATACCCTGCGGGTTCAGAGACTGGCGGAATATCCCCTAGGAGGCGGAGTCTCAATGCCAGAGGATCTGGCCATTCGCTATGCCACCTACTGTCAGGGGATTGCCGCCGCAAAACGAACGCCAGATCAGTGTGCCTGGGATTTTTATATTGATTTGAACGATGAGGAGAGAGCAATCTATCAGGCAATCAGCGGCATTTCCTTCGGTGAACGGAAGAAGGAGGCGCGGGTGTCTTATAAAATTCTGGTAGTGGGCGGCTACTGGGAATATCACCATAACCAGATATGCTTTTTTAATTATTTGGAGCGTTTGTATGGGACAGGCTTTGCCACTTATCGTAGTGTATTGGAGCACACTGTGGCGCCTAATCTTGCGTTGGGATATGATCTTGTAATTTTTACCCGCTGTCGGAGTAAGCAAGCGCTGGAAATGATGCGCCTATGCAGCAAAAAGGATATTCCCACAATATACATGATTGATGACAACTGGATTTCCATTGCTGCGGATCATCCCAAGGAAGGAGCAATTTTTGTTCCTGGAAATGAAAATTATGACAATTTTATTGATGCGTTAGGCCTGTGCAAGGCCACATGGTTGTTTAATGATATACTCCGGGAGGATGTACTGCCCTATACCCGCTGTGTTAAAAAATTTCAAATCAGCGTAGATCCCAGGAGTTTTGTGGCAGACAGGCCGCGTAAGCGTGGAGACGATAAGCTGTATATTGGATATTCCGGCAGCCTTCGGTACGATGACACAGCGTTTCGGGCCTTAGCTAGATATGCAAGACGGCACAAGAACATTCGGGTTATCCTGGCAGGGACGCTGGATGAAAAGGAGGAACAGCTTTTCAAAGGGATTGATACGATTCAGATTGGTTTTACCAGCTATTCTGAATATGCCCATAATATTGCCCGTTTACAGCCGGATCTTTTGATTGCTCCGCTGCTGGACACAAGGTTTTATCATTCAAAGTGCTATAACAAATACATAGAGAGCGGTATAGTGGGCGCTGCCTGCATTTATTCCAAAGAACGTCCCTATACAGACGTGGTCGAGGACGGAGTTAACGGCTACCTTTTGGAGGATGAGACGGAGGAAGGGTGGTACCGTAAGCTGACAGAGGTTCTGAAGGATATACCGTCTTTGCGGAGGGTTCAGAAAGCGGCACAAAAGGATGTATTGGATCATCACTCCGTTGACACGGTTCTGGGGCTGTTTATTCAAAAACTCTGTTCCGTGATAGAGGAGGCTGAGCCAGAAGATGATTAAAGTGGCATTAATATCTCACTCCAGCGCGTTCACCGGCGCAGAAAAGATGCTTTATTGCTTGGGAAAGCTGCTCGCCGAAACGAAAGAGTACTATCCGATCATATTTTATCCCCAGGACTCCCCTTACGGCGTTCTGCCCAAAGTGTGTGAGGGCGAGCTGGAGATCGTGCCGTTTTCTGCCCATCCCTGGTATCTTTATGTCACGATAGATAATAAGGCGCATTTCGCGGACGATACCCTGCGTGTGGCAGGGGAACTGTCTCAAAGGCTCCGGGAACAGGGGGTCGGACTTGTTGTCTGCAATACCATGACCTCTTTGGCCCCCATGCTGGCAGCGAGACAGGCAGGTATTCCGGCCATTCTTTGGGTACATGGGATCTTAGACAGTTTCTACATTTCCGCTGACTATGATCCGGCTCGCCGGCTGCTTTATGACCGGTTGCTTATGGCTATGAGCGATCAGGTTGTATGTTGTTCAAAATGGCCCGAAAATTATTATCGAGGACTGACAGATACACCGGTTCTTACCGTTACAAATTGGACAGAAGCGCCAAAGGATGATTCTATTTTGCAGGGAGCTGGCCCATTTGTGTGCTTGAACACGTTTGATGCCCATAAAGGGATTATGGTTTTACTGAAGGCGGCAAAACGCTTAAAAGAGAAAAAAATAGTCTTTCACATCGATTTATATGGAACAGGGAGCGAAGAGAATACGCTTCGAAATTTTGTTGCAGAGCATGATTTGGAGGAAACAGTCGTTTTTCGAGGCAGGACAAGTGATGTGGATTCGGTGTATCGCGAAAGCTTCACTTTGGTACAACCTTCTGATTTAGAGTCTTTTGGTCTGACCATTACTGAAGCAATGTCTCATGGCCGCCCGGTTATTGCTATGAACAGCGGAGGTCCGTCAGAGATTGTGTTGGATGGGAAAACTGGTTTCCTGGTCGAACCTAGGGACGATGAGGCCCTGGCAGAACGAATGGAATTTCTTTTGAGCCATCCGGAAGAAGCAAAACGTATGGGCTTGGCCGGGCAGAAGCGTTACGAGAAACTCTATTCGCCTCAAAGGGCAAAAGAAGAATTTTGTTCGCTGTTCGGAAAGATCCTTGGAAGAGAGGGGCAGAGCTTCCTTCACGAACAGCTTGCGGAGGATACCCTTCGTGAATGGCTGCGGCAGGATGCTGCAGAACTTTTGCGCCCAAATGGGCATACGGGAGCTGCAGAGTTGCCCTATTATCGGCCGGATCAATTGTGCTTTTCCGGGGCTCTTACAGGAAAGCGGACCTATCGTGTTCATTGTAAAGATGGGAAAGCAAAGGGGATCGGACTGTTGGTTGCAGGGCATGATTCTGTACCGGTTCAAGGGATGCTTTACATTCGGCTGCTCCAACATGGGCAAACAGTTGCGGAGGGCAGCAGGGCACTGGAGCAACTGCCGCATAATTTGTGGAGCGTGATTCCTCTTACGGCACATGAAGAGTGTGTTGCTGGAACGATAGATGTTGAATTGAATTTTGACTATGCCGAGACAAGCGGATGTTTAGGGGTTTACGAATGGAGCAGCCGGAGAAGCTTTTGGTACAAGGTGTTTAACAAACTACATTGCCCCCTCAAAGGAATGGATACTGTGGTTGCACCAATTCTGCAGTAAACGGAGGAAGCTATGAAGCGCAAAAAAGCAAGGATAAAACTTGGACTGCAATTGATTCTTCTGGCCTGTTCTGCAGCGATAATCGAACTACTGTTTCTCAACCTTGGCGCCTGGAAATTACTGATGGATCCCAACATGGTGAAGAACCGTGTATATACCCTTGCAGACTGTGAAAAGGTGAACTGGGAGGAAGGAGAAGTCCTGCGCTCTTCTACCGACCCGATGCTGCTCCTTTCCAATGTGGGATGTTATGTGGAACGTCTTTCGATCCAGACAGAACTATCTGTTCCTGTTCCCTATATAGATCTTTTTTATACGAATGAACGCTATTTACAATATGGAGATGTGCTGCGTCGTATAGAGGAGCCTGGATCGGAAGCGTTCCTTGCCATTGGCGATCAAATCTTTGATTTGCGCATTGATTTGGGTGATGAGCCGGGAACTGAACTTTACAATTTCACAGCGGTGGTAAATCCTGTAGAAATTAAGTTTTCTTTCCCTGTTGTGGTAGCAGTCCTTCTGATCTATTTGACGGCAAAGTTCCTTTTCTCTCTACAGAAGATACCGGATTACGGATTAGAATTGGATGCTAAGGACATAAAGAAACAGTAGGAGGGGTTTATATTGGATCATTCCCTCTTTGGAAGGGGAGATCGAATTTCTCTTTACCCTATGAAAATGGAAGAACTGGAGAAAATGAGGATACTTCGCAATCGAAATCGCCACTCTTTTGTCACGTCAAAAGAAATAACAAGAGATGGACAGAGACGCTGGTATGAGAACTATTTAAATCGTGAAAACGATTATTTGTTCTCGGTGTATTACCAGGGAAACTGGGTAGGGGCAGTCTCGATTTACAACGTAGATCCCAAGCAGAGCATGGCCGAATTTGGACGGCTCATGATAGATAAGGAACTGGCAGGAACTGGGGGGTTGGGAATAGAAACTACAAAAGTGGTCTGCCAAATCGCCGTTCAACAATTGGGAATTCAAACCATAGAGTTGGAGGTATATGCGGACAATATTCCGGCCCAGATTACATATCTGAAGTCTGGTTTTATTCCGGAAGAACTGTTTTTTGATGGAGAGGGCCGGAGAATGCTGCGCATGAAGTATCAGCAGACCTGAATGTACCAGATCTATTATTACAGGAGGTAAAACGTAGTATGAAGGATATAACACAGTCACCTCCCATTGTGCAGCCACGTTTATATTTTTTGCAATTCTTAAGGGGAATATGCTGCGTATTCATTATTATTGCCCACTGTGTTGCTTATGGAGAAATGTCCTTTCAAGTGCCGATTGGCACGCATGACTACCCATTTCGCTACAGTATGCTACAATGCGCCACTCTGTTTTTGGCGTTAAGTGGCTTTTTCCTTGCCAGTGAGGTTCAACGCGGGGGGGGGGGGTAAAAACCTTCTTGAAGAAAAAGTTTGCCCGTATTTTCCCTACGTACTGGCTAGCTATTGCCCTGGCAGTTCTTTTGCGAATGGTATTTCAGCAAACCTTTGCTCCTCATCCGCATTTTTGGCGTATTTTCTTTTTGATACCACTGGATGCCCCCTATCTTCTTAATGGTGAGTGGACGCTGTTGTGCGATATGTTGTATTACCTGATTGGGGCTGTATTTATTGGCCAAAAGCGTGCCCGCTTTTTCTCAACTTTTCTTGCTATTTGGGGCTGCACTTTACTTATGGGAGTAAATATCTTTTATCCTAATCTTGGACTACATCCCTATCTTCCGGAAATGTTGATTGCCCCAGCTCATCTGTCATTTTTGTCAGGTTGTTGTGCTTGGTATGCTCATGAAAAATTAGGATCGTTACTTCAAAAAATTCCGCAATCCGGACTTATTTCCACTGAATTTATTACATTCTGTACGTTTTTCTATATAGATCAAGGGGTCCCAACCCCTTCTGTACTGGTGGGGCGGTTTATATGCTATTTTCTGCTTCTTTTCGTTGGCGCCCAGATTCGGGTTTCTCCTTCCAACCCTATGGTTAGGATTGGTGACCGCTCTTATGGAATGTATCTGTCCCATTGGACTATCTGTTCCATTTTCTATCCATTTCTAGTAAATGTAGGGACTCCTTGGAGAATTGCATATGTTACCGTTCTCTGTTGCGTATTGGTATTCAGCTATTGGTATGGTGCAATCGACCTTACATTGGGAGCTACTGTCCGGCGAAAAGTACTGGAGACATCAGTATCTGCTAAAAAATATCTTGCGCCCATTTTTTCCTGCTTATGTGCGGTAGGATTGGCTTTTGTAGTTGTATTTGCTCTTTCTTATATAAAATTGCATACACCCAAGGCTGCCTTTGATTCCAGCGCCATTGTGAAAGATGCCAGCATAAGCTGCGGTTATGTGGATTGGGTTGAAGTGACACAGGTAAGAGAGGGGATTGTCCAAATCCACGCCGATGGCTGGGGTTATGACCCCGTTGCCAACCAGTTGGTAAACAATTTGATCTTGGTATCAGATGGAGAAATCATCCCTGCTACTGTTTCATGGTATGAACGCTCTGCCGTTGGTGAAATTTTAAATAATCCTGTTTTGACTACCTGTGGTTGGAGCTTAAATACAGAATCCATCCAATTGGAGGCCCCAGCAGATCTTGCTTTTTACATTCCCTTAAACGGTGGTGGTTATATGGAGCTTTCGCTTTCACCCTGGCGATATGAAAAATGATGGTTTTATAAATTGCCGTTCATTGCGGTAAAATAAGGAGGAAATGTCATGTCAATTCAAGTGCTAAAACCTAAGTTTGAGATCGATGAGTGCCTAGAGAAAGTCCGGGAGTGCCTGGAAAAGGGCTGGACGGGAATGGGCTTCAAGACAGTGGAGTTTGAGGAGGCCTGGAAAAAATACACCGGGCATCCCCACGCCTACTATATCAATTCTGACACGGTAGGCCTCCATTTGGCGGTGAAGATCCTGAAGCTGCAAAACGGTTGGCAGGATGGGGACGAGATCATCACGACCCCCATCACCTTCGTGTCCACCCCCCATTCGATCCTCTATGAAAATCTCCACGCTGTTTTTGCCGATGTAGATGAATACCTCTGCCTGGATCCAGTAGATGTAGAAAAGAAGATCACCAATAAAACCAAGGCCGTTATATTTGTGGGCTACGGTGGTCGAGTTGGCCGCCTGGAGGAGATCGTTGCCCTATGCAAAAAACATGGGCTGAAGTTGATTTTGGATGCGGCCCATATGTCCGGCACACGGGTCAATGGAGTAACGCCAGGTGCATGGGATGGAGTGGATGTGACCGTTTATTCCTACCAGGCGGTAAAAAACCTGCCCACCGGTGATTCCGGAATGATTTGCTTTGCGGACGCGGAAAATGATTCCATTTGCCGTAAAATGGCCTGGCTGGGGATCAATAAGGATACCTATGCGCGCACCACCAGCCAAGGCAGCTATAAGTGGAAGTATGATGTGGACTATGTGGGCTATAAGTACAACGGAAACGCCATTATGGCTGCTATTGGACTTGTGCAGCTGCACTATCTGGATCGGGACAACGCCCGCCGCCGGGAGATTGTGGCTCGTTACAATAAGGGCTTTGAAAAGAACGCCAAAATACAGATTGTTGGGGCGAATTACCCGGATGAGTGCTCCTATCATATTTATGAGCTTGTTGTTCCCGACCGTGAGGCGCTGCTGGCAGAGCTGGCAACGCATGAAATTTACGGTGGTGTCCATTACCGGGACAATACGGAATATTCCATGTATCGGTATGCCCAGGGTACCTGTCCCCATGCCCATAAGGTGAGCCAGCACCTGATTACTATGCCCCTGCATATGTGGTTGTCGGATGAGGAAGTGGATGAGATCATCCGGGTCGTGAACAATTTTGTAAAATAGATTGAAAAGAGTGTTGCCAGGCATGGAGGATAGATGGAAAAGAAATATAAAAGTTTTCCTGACACTTCTTAATTACAGGCGCCGTTGCCTACTGTCTGTTTCCCAGTATAGAAGCCTTTTTCCGACTGGCCGCCCCGCTTCTCCACCAAGGACTGTTTCGGCGACAGTGCTTTCCGCCGAAGGGACTGGTGGTTCGGAACTATGGCTGTCAGCCTCTAAAGACGGTCGGATCTTGGAAGAAATACAGAAAATCCCCTCATAAACCGATAACCTGTACAAATCTAATTAACTCAATCCGCTATTAATGTCCTGAAAGCACAGATAGTTAGAAAATAAAGGAAATTTTAAGCTTGGATTTAAGCCGTTTCCCTCTCATATTCGTGCAGAATTACATTTTTCGTATTTCTGTGTACTATCACAGTTTGCGCTCATAGGAGGAAAAATGCAGGATAACAAGATGACGTGGTTCTATAAAAAATTGCAGAAAACTGGAGAACTCTTTTAGGACTATTCCTTTTATCTATTGTATTTACGGCAACACTTTCCCCAATATTGAATGGGGCTGTTGAAGAGTGTATCCAAGCCAAAGAGGTAATTATTCGAACAGGGAAGGGGCCTGCATATTTATTAAATAATGGGTACTGTGAGTTATTTGAGTCTGACCAGAAAGAACGGCTTAAAAGGAGTGGTTGGGTTTTTTATACTATAGAAGATGGGCAGGATCTCACGGGGCGCGTTTTTGCTCTTTGGAGACTGGCATTCAAGCCAGAGAGCGATGATATGCGGGAAGCTCCTTCTATTGTAATCGTCCATGAACTGACAAAGCGTGGGGCGAAGTGTAGGGCATTTGATCCAAAGGCGACAGAGACTGCGAAACGTGTTTTTGAGGGAAATGATGGGATTTCTTTTGAAAGTAGCGAATATACCGCTCTGAGCAATACAGATGCGTTGATCTTGGTCACTGAGTGGAAAGAGTTCCAAAGCCCAGATTTTGATGAGATGAAGTCCAGAATGAAGGAACCGGTCATCTTTGACGGGAGAAATCAGTATAATGCACAGATGCTTCAGACCGCTGGATTTACATATTACCAGATCGGCTGTTAAGCCCTGTTCTTATTGACGTGTATGCAGGGAAAGTGGTGGCAGGGTAGCGTTTTCTCAAGACCATACTTCCAACATTCCTTGGCATTTGTCTCCTACAATGAGCTTTAATTCTATCACAGTCCCTTTGTCTTGTGTAGACACTATCTAGATGCCACCTCAATTTTACCCTGCTGCATTCTGGTTTCTCCTACGCCATACTATCGCTATCCAGGGACGAACCGTATCGGATAGAACAGAGGAAGCTCTATGCGTCACAAGGATCTGGAATTGATGAAGCGCATACAGACATTTGTGGAGGATTTCTACTTCGAGGAGGGGCGCTCTCCCAGCACAGCGGAGATCGGGAAGGCCGTAGGCATCGCCAAGGGGACCGCCCACCGCTATCTTGTCGAGATGAGCAAGAAAGGACAGAGCGACTATGATGGGAAAAGCATCAAGACCGAAAAAATCCGCTGTCTGTCGCCAACCTCCTGCGCAGAGATATTTACCGGCGCTATCCCCTGCGGTCCTTTAGTGTACCGCCCAAGTTGTGCGGACAGCACAAAAAGGCCCCTGGATAGGGAGTGTGAAGTTTTAAGCGGAGAGGCGTCGCGCAAGCGGCGTCTCTCCAGTTTTCAACTGGATGCGTTCATAGTTATAAAAGTGGATAAATTCATCAATGATTTTTCTGGCTTGCCGGAAAGAATTTATTTTTTGGTGGTAGATACACTCCGTCTTGAGAATGGAGAAGAAATTTTCAGCCATTGCGTTGTCATAACAGTTTCCCCATCCTACAGGCTACGATACTGTTGTCATACAGGTCCCGGATCATAGACAAATAGAGGATACCCTGTCCGGTATGGATATAGGAATTGTCTGTAATCCATTTCCGGTTAGGACACTCTGCCTGAAACTCTCGATTGAGCAAATTCTCGTATTTGTAAGTCTGTTCTTTCAGCTGAATCCACTTTCTGATTCGACGAATTTCTGCCAACAAGTCGTACTTCTTTATCACCCGTAATACAGTCTTTGGGTTATGATAGATTCCCGGCCTCTCTAACCACAGTCACATTCTTCGGTAGCCGTACGTCTGCCTGCACCGCTCCCACTGCCCCTGAAGAAGCTCCGCTAATTCTGCATCTGGCTCCGGGCTGCCGATTCGCCCGCAATAATCCGTTTTCCATCTTCAGCCGCTTGTTTTCCTGCTTATACTCAGCTAGTGTCTTTGCAGGTTTGCGGCCGCTTTGATATGCCTTGTAGTTCCTTCTTACGTTCCCGCTTCAGCAGTTCATGTACCGGCCTGTATCCACTCAGCCCCAGTATCTCCTCCACCTGTTTCTGCGTCATCCCTTTTGCCGGCACTTCTTTGATCTGAGGCAGCAGCTCCTTTGTGTGTTGGTATTTTCTTCCTATAATATACATCTCATAAGCGATCATGAACGATGAAGTGTACGAGTGTTTCAAGACGATTATTCAGAATAGGCCCACGCCCAAGGAAGAACCGATGATTGGGGGTAAGGTAGGGTTTCTCTATCTTGATAAAAACGAGATGCTTATGGTCGCCCTGTATTGGGAGAAATACTTTGAGCATATCGTTGAAAAATATAACAAGATTTATCGTGCGCAGATGCCTAAAGTGACACCCCATGTGTGCAGACATACCTACTGCTCAAACTGTGCGCGAAGTGGCATGAATCCCAAAACCCTGCAATACCTGATGGGGTACTCGGAGATTGGGGTTACACTGAATGTCTACACCCATACAGGATTTGACGATGTAAAGGCAGAGTTGGAGCGGATCAACATGGCAGGCACATCCTAGAGGCCATACTTGCAAGCTGGGAACATAATGGCAGAAAAGGACTCTTGTCTGCTCTCCAAAACATTGATATAATGGGATTTACCATGAAATATCTGCCACCCAATATCGGCATATACCATCGAAAGTGGATGTTGGTAAAATGCGATTTGAGGGGCCAATTTACCAACATTGGGGGCTCCGATGTGCCATGATATGCCATTTGACAAGGGCGTGGAAGGAATTGGGGAAGCCGCGAAACCATTGATATATCAAGGAAACCCAGCATTTTTAAGGAGGCTGAGCCAATGGTCAGGATATTATTCATATGCCATGGGAGTACACATCCTGTCCTTGAAAATGGTTGATATATCTGGACTTTTAGCAGATACCCCTGCAAATGTACTGCCTGTTTACTACTTTTGAGGTCTGGATGATAACACCCGCCTCGGCACGATATGGACGATAAAGGGCAAGGCACAGATAGACGTGCCTTGCCCTTTTTGACGTTGTTGGCATTTCCGTCGTCGGATAATCCGACAACGGGAAAACCGACGTCGGAAAATCCAACACAATAAAATATAGATATAAGTAACTAAAGATAAA